>CABMOY010000074.1 GCA_902388345.1 uncultured Collinsella sp. | reverse complement strand
GCAAGTAACACACGTGTCGCGCGGTAAGGCGAGATGAATTTGGGCCCCGAGCAGACTATGCTCGGGGCCCTTTTTAGTGGGCGCAGTTTGAGGTGGGCCGGCTCCCTAACGAAAATGCACGGAGACGGTCGCGGCAAGAGATGTGGGCTATCGGCTTAGTTGGAGATTCGCGTATGCGGGGTTCTGGCATCGACGGAGAACGTGAAACTCCCCACTGGCACGCGGCGGCTGCGGTGCCCGGGCGGATACGCCAGGGATTCCGCTCGCCGTCTGGCACCCCTGCTGCCATTTGGCTTTCACGCTCGCATTCTTTTGGATGTGAGCGTGTTTTTTCACGGCATGCACGGGTCCCCTCGGGTGCACCGTGCATTTTTGGGAGTATTCAGCAGGCCGGGGCGGCTGCATACGCACCGGAAGCGTCTTTTTGGGCCAGCGAGATCCTTCGACAGACTATTTGGGTTGGCGGACGGGGTCCGGCGCGGCGATATCACACGTTTCGCGTCGCGCCGGGCCCCAAAATGACGCCGATTGCGCGGCTTCCCCGATTCGCGGCGTCGCCGACGGGGACCGCGATGCTGAATACTCCGGTTTTTGCACGGTCCAAGCGGGGGTACGTTGGGACGGGAAGGGGTGCCCCCGTCTTTTTATGCATGACGCAAGCGAAATTATGCAAGACAATAGGGCACCATGCACCGGATACCCAGATTGGGGGCGACATGCGCCGCGATACGGGGTCGGGTGCCTCACCGGGAATAGCCACGAGGGTTACAAAACTATAGAGACATCCAAATATCGCCTAAAAACCGTTTATCGGAGAATAAATACCGTTCACCGGTCATAATGATTGTTCTGGCTTTGGGCTTGTCTACAATAGGTCCCGTAAAAAGAAATGCGGAAGGTTACCGAGTCCCTCGGACGTGGGCCTAACCAAAGTCTTTGAACGGGTGTGTCTCTATGGATGCATTCGCTTGGTTTTGGTTGGGCTATATTTATGAAGGGACATGCCACCATGGGTTTCTTTTCTCGCCTTATGGGCGGCTCGGACAAGCAGGCGACTGCGACTTCCGAGTTCGAAATCCTCGCTCCCGTTTCCGGCGAGCTTGTTCATCTAGAAAATACCAATGATTCCGCTTTTAGCAGCCGTGCCGTGGGCGATGGCGTTGCCGTGGTTCCCCAAGAGGGAACGGTGTGCGCTCCTGTTTCCGGCACCGTCGCGGCGCTGTTTCCGACTGAGCACGCGCTGGGCATCATGTCCGACGACAGCTCTGCTCAGGTGATGCTGCATATCGGAATCGACACTGTTAAACTTGAGGGCAAGGGCTTCCATGCGCTTGTTGCTCAGGGTGACCATGTCGACGCGGGCCAGCCCCTCGTCGAGGTCGATTTCGAGGCGGTTCGCGCCGCTGGCTTCGACCCCACGGTCTTCGTTATCGTGTGCGAGCGTTCGGAGAACTCGACTCTTCGTGAGCATGCTTCCGGCCCTGTTGCTGTTAAAGAGCCTGTCGTCTGGCTTTCCGAGTAAATTCTTGTGGTGGGTACCGTGGTTATCAAGCGAGTTTTCAACAATAACGTCGCAATGGTCACTTCGGACGATGGCTCCGAGCTCATCGTCATCGGCCGAGGCCTCTGCTTTGGCCGCCATGCCGGCGACGCTATCGACGAGGCGTCGGTCGAAAAGACCTATGCGCTGCAGGAGGGAACTTCTCAGGATTCGCGTACGATTGACCGCTTGGCACATCTTTTGGAGTCCATCCCCACCGTCAACCTCGTGATTTCCGAGGACATCGTTCAGATGCTCCGTCGAGAGCTCAATGTTGATATCAACGACAAGATTCTCATTGCTCTCGCAGACCATATCAGCCTTGCTTTGGAGCGCGAGCGCAAAGGCGTTCCCTGCGAGAACCCGCTGCTGCTCGAGATCCAGCAGTTCTATCGCAAGGAGTACGCGCTTGCGGGCCGTGCGCTGCAGATTATCAAGGAGTATATGGGCATCCAGATGAGCGAAGAAGAGCAGGGTTTTATTACGCTGCATATCGTCAACGCCACCATGCCGCAGCGCTCTGACCGTCTCATCATCTCGGTCCAGCTTGTTCGCGACGTGCTCGCGATTGTTTCCGAGCGCTATGCCACGACCCTCGATGACACCTCGCTGCCTTACGAACGTTTCGTTCGTCACCTGCAGTTTTTCGCGCAGCGAGCGCTCGATCCTGCGGCCGGGCAAATCAATGGTGACGCGCTGTTCCGAATCGATGAAACGGTGTACCCGTGCGCATTCTCGTGCGCGGACGCCATAGCCGCCCACTTGTCGTCTACCTATAACGTTGTCGTTACCAATGCCGAGAAGAGTTATCTCGCTTACCACATTGTTAACCTGCTTGGAGAACCTGGTCTCTAGGCATAACGTGCCCACACATCGATTGATATGAGGCAGGGCTTATGGCCTTGTCCAGGGCACATCTGTCTTAATTTGCGGAAAAGGAAGGGGAGTACCGCTATGACCGCAAAAAAGAAGTTCAATTTCAAAGCGCCGTTGGAGGTGTTCGCGAAGTCAATCGTTCAGCCGATGATGTATCTCTCGGTTGCCGGCATTCTGCTCATCGTGGGCATTATTCTGACCAACAAGACCATTTGCGCCTTGATCCCCGTACTGGGCTCCGGTCCGTTCCAGCTTGTGGGCGCCGTTGTCTATCAGTCGCTGATGTTTATCATCAACAACCTCTCGATTCTGTTCTGCGTGGGCATCGCCGGCGCCATGGCAAAGAAGAACAAGGGCCATGCTTCGCTGATCGCCCTGATGTCGTTCTTCCTGTTCCTGCAGGCTAACAACATCGTGCTCAACGCCACCGGCTCTCTTGCCGAAGCGAGCGGCATGCTCGGTCTTACCGGAACCGGTCAGAGCACCGTTATGGGCATTCAGGTGCTCGATACCGGCGTGTTTGGCGGCATCATTCTTGGTTGCATCACCGGTGCCGTGTTCAACAAGTACTCGAACAAGCAGTTCCCCATTGCCCTTTCGATGTTCTCGGGCGTTCGCTTCCCGTTCCTGATCATGATCATCATCTCCTGGATCATGGGCGCTGGCTTCTGCATCGTTTGGCCTCCGGTTCAGGGCGCCATCTCCTCCGTTGCCGGCATCATTAAGGAGTCGGGCAACATCGGTCTGTTTATCTACGGCATGCTCAACAAGCTGCTCGTTCCCACCGGCCTGCACCACCTCATCTACACCCCGTTCCAGTTCTCCGATGTGGGCGGCACCCTTACGCTGGGTGATCAGGTTATCGCCGGCGCCTATCCCATCCGTGTTGCCGAGATGGCGATGACGGGCCAGCCCTTCTCCGATAGCACCTACTTCAACAGCTACACCTTCAACAACCTGTGGCCCTACATCGGTATCGGTCTCGCCTTTATCTTCACCGCTTACAAGGGGAACAAGGATAAGACCAAGGCCGTTATCATCCCGCTGATCATCACCGCCGTGCTCTCCTGCGTGACCGAGCCCATGGACTTCCTCTTTGTCTTTGCCGCTCCCGTGCTCTTTGTCGTTCACTCGGTTCTTTCCGGCATCTTCCTGGTCCTGCTCAAGGTCCTCTCCGTGCCCGCTTCGACTGCAGGCGGCATCATCAACATCGTGGTTTCCAACCTGGTTCTTGGTGTCGATAAGACCAACTGGCCGATGATGCTCGTGCTCGGAGTCGTCAACGCCGCGCTGTACTTCTTCCTCTTCACCTTCCTTATTAAGAAGCTCAACCTCCACACGCCTGGTCGCGAGGAGGAGTCCGAGCTCGCCGAGTCCGTTGCCGAGGGCGAGGCCGCCGCGTCTGTCGCGGTGAAGCAGGGCGCTGTTGCCGCAGCTCCCGCAGAGGGCGTCGATGCAGGTATTGCCGACCTGGTCGCAGGTCTTGGCGGCAAGGACAACATCGAGGAGCTCGAGAACTGCTTTACGCGTCTCCGCGTGAACGTTAAGAACCCGGACCTCATCGATGAGAGCCTCATCAACCACGTGCCCAACAGCGGCATCAACCGCAACGGCAACAATATCCAGATCATCTTTGGCATGAAGGTTGCCGAGATGCGCGACAAGGTCGAAAACGCAATTGAGAAGGAGCAGTAAACAATGATCATTACTCTGTGTGGTGGCGGATCCACCTTTACCCCCGGCATCGTCAAGTCCATCGCTCTGCGCAAGGACGAGCTCGACGTTGACGAGATTCGTCTGTACGACATCAATGAGGAGCGCCAGCGCAAGATTGGCGTGCTCGTGGACTGGATTTTGCACGAGGACCTCGGCCTGGACATCAAGCTCACGGTGACCACCGACAAGAAGACGGCTTTTACCGACGCGAGCTTCGTGTTTGCCCAGATGCGCGTGGGCGGCTACGCCATGCGCGAGCAGGACGAGAAGATTCCGCTGCGCCACGGTTGCGTGGGTCAGGAGACCTGCGGCTGCGGCGGCCTTGCCTACGGCATGCGCACCATCTTCCCCATGGTCGAGCTGATCGATGACGTTGAGAAGTACGCCAAGAAGGATTACTGGATTCTCAACTACTCCAACCCTGCCGCCATCGTCTCCGAGGGCTGCCGCGTGCTGCGTCCCAACGCTCGCATCATCAACATCTGCGACATGCCGATCGCGATCATCGACGTGGTTTGCGCCGCGCTCGATATCGACAAGAAGGATGTCGAGTACGATTACTTTGGCCTCAACCACTTTGGTTGGTTCACCTCGATCCGCCACAAGGGCGAGGAGGTGCTCCCGCAGCTGCGCGAGTATATCAAGGAGCATGAGATCCTGCTGCCCGATTCGTACCTCAAGGGCATGAGCTCGCTGATGTCCAAGAAGCCCGAGGAGGCCACCGACGAGCACCCCGAGCAGAACCGCCACACCAAGGGCAGCTGGTACTACGTCTGGAAGGGCGAGTACGAGATCATGGAGTGCTTCCCGGAGTACCTGCCCAACACGTATCTGAACTACTACCTGCAGCAGAAGGAGTTCGTCGAGCATTCCAACCCCGAGCGCACCCGTGCTAACGAGGTTGAGGAGACACGCGAGAAGAACCTCTTCGACGGCATCGACCACTACGAGAAGACGGGCGAGATCGACGAGAGCACGTTCTATGCGGGCAGCCACGGCGACTGGATTGCCGACCTGGCTATCGCTCTGAAGAACGACACCAAGCAGCGCTTCCTGGTCATTTGCGAGAACAAGGGCGCTATCCCCAACATGCCCTACGACGCTATGGTCGAGCTGCCTGCCTACATTGGCAAGAATGGCCCCGAGGTCATCAGCCGCGACAACATTCCTCTGTTCCAGCAGGGCCTCATGATGCAGCAGCTGAACTCCGAGAAGCTCGTGGTCGAGGCTACGATCGAGGGTTCGTACGAGAAGGCGCTCAAAGCCTTTACGCTCAACAAGACCGTGCCTTCGATGAAGGTCGCCAAGGAGGTTCTCGACGACATGATCGAGGCCAACAAGGACTTCTGGCCCGAGCTTAAGTAATGACAGAAGGTCGCCGGCGCAAAAAGCCGCTGACTATATAACTTGAGCAATGCCCCGTCCACGTGATTGCGTGGGCGGGGCATTGTCATTTGGTAACGCGTTTTATCAAATATGGCATTTATCTGCGGTAAAGGTGTTTAGCACCGCTGAGGGCCGCGTTTTATACCGCCTGCCGAACCGCGTGGAGACCTAACAACTTTTTAGGTCAGTGTTGTGCGTATAGCAACTTCGCCCGGCCTCGCCTCCGGGCTGCCGCATGAGAGGGGATCTTATGGCACGACTGCATGTAATGGAACGCAGCCACGCTCAGGCCGTCATGGACGACCTACACGATGCGCTCGGACGTCGCCTGGCGGTGAGCTCGCTCGCCCCGTGTCCCGTTGAGTTTACGGCAGCGCTCGTCAACCTGTGCTCCACCCAGAGCTGTGGTAAGTGCACGCCCTGCCGCGTGGGCCTGAGTGCGCTGAGCGATTTGCTCGCCGATGTGCTCGAGGGCCGCGCCGACGAGTCCACGCTCAACTTGATTGAGCGCACCGCCCGCACCATCTACCTTTCGAGCGACTGCGCCATCGGCTACGAGGCCGGCGCCATGGCGCTTACCGCCATTCGCGGCTTTCGCGACGACTTTGAGCACCACATTCGCGAGCATTCCTGCGGCTTTGATCGCGAGGCACGCGTTCCGTGCGTCTCGGGCTGCCCGGCGCACGTCGACATCCCCGGGTACATTTCGCTCGTCGAGGCCGGCCGCTATGCCGATGCCGTCAAGGTCATCCGCAAGAACAACCCGCTGCCGCTCGTCTGCGGCCTGGTGTGCGAGCATCCCTGCGAGATGCACTGCCGCCGCGGCATGGTCGACGACCCCATGAACATCCTCGCCCTCAAGCGTTTTGCCGTCGAGCATAGTGACCTCAACGACCACAAGCCGCATGTCGTGGACAATACCGGCAAGCGTGTCGCTGTGGTCGGCGGCGGCCCGGCCGGCCTCTCCTGCGCCTACTACCTGGCCGTGATGGGCCACAAGGTGACCATCTTTGAGCAGCGTCACCACCTGGGCGGCATGCTGCGCTACGGCATCCCCAGCTACCGTCTGCCGCGCGAGCGCCTGCAGGCCGAGATCGACTGGATCTTGAGCGCCGGCATCGACGTGGAACTCGACCACTCCGTCAACGGCGAGGAGCTTGCCCGCCTGCGCGACGAGTTCGATGCCGTCTACCTGGCCATTGGCGCCCACAGCGATAAGAAGCTCGGCCTTCCGGGCGAAGAGGCGCTCGGCGTGGAGTCGGCCGTCAAGATGCTGCGCGCCATTGGCGATGGTGAGCTGCCCGATCTGAGTGGCCAGCGCGTATGCGTCATCGGTGGCGGCAACGTCGCCATGGACGTTGCCCGCTCTGCCGTGCGCTGCGGTGCCGAAAAGGTGAGCATCGTCTACCGCCGGCGCATCTGCGACATGACGGCCCAGGACGCCGAGATCGCCGGCGCCCAGGCCGAGGGCTGCGAGGTGCTGGAGTTGACGGCCCCGCTCGCCATCGAGACGGGCGAGGAAGGTCGCGTGAGTGGCCTGCGCGTGCAGCCGCAGATTATCGGCGAGCCCCGTCGTGGGCGTCCGGCCCCGCGTGCCGCCGCCACGCCCGAACGCATCATCCCCTGCGAGCGCGTGTTTGTGGCGATTGGCCAGGACATCGATTCCAAGCCGTTTGAGGAGATGGGCATTGCCTGCAAGTGGGGCTGCGTCGTCACCGATTCGGACGGCGCCGTGCCCAACTTCGATGGTCTCTTTAGCGGCGGCGACTGCCAGACCGGCCCCGCCACCGTTATCCGCGCTATCAACGCCGGCCGCGTGGCCTCGGCAAACATCGACCGCTACCTGGGCTTTGATCACAAGATCAAACTCGAGGTCGAACTGCCGACCGTCCAGTTTAAGGGTAAGCACGAGTGCGGCCGCTGCGAGCTGGGCGAGCGCGAGGCGGGCGAGCGCATCCACGATTGGAATCTGGTCGAGCAGGGCCTTACCGAGCAGGAGGCACGCCAGGAGGCAAGCCGCTGCCTGCGTTGCGACCACTTTGGCTTTGGCGCGTTCCGCGGAGGGAGGAACCTGGAATGGTAGAACCCAACAAAACCACCGTCAGCGACAACAGCGAAAACGGAGCGCACAATATGGTCAAGCTCATTATCGATAACTGCGAAGTCGTGGTGCCCGAGCACACCACGATCCTGGACGCGGCCAAGTCCGTTGGCATCCAGATTCCCACCCTGTGCTACCTGCGCGATCTAAACGAGATCGGCGGTTGCCGCGTGTGCGTGGTCGAGGTCGAGGGCTGCGACCAGCTGGTTGCCGCCTGCAACAACTACGTGCTCGACGGCATGGTGGTCCACACCAACAGCCCCAAGGCTCGCGAGGCTCGTCGCACCAACGTGCAGCTGCTGCTGTCGCAGCACGATGCGCAGTGCGCGAGCTGCGTGCGCAGCGGTAACTGCAACCTGCAGACCATCGCCAACGACCTGGGCATTTTCTACCTGCCGTATCAAAAGCACTTGGCGCGCGAGGGCTGGGACTTCGATTTTCCCATCATTCGCGACAACGACAAGTGCATCAAGTGCATGCGTTGCATCAAGGTGTGCGAAAACGTGCAGGGGCTGGGGATTTGGGACCTGACCAATCGCGCCACGCATACCGCCGTGGGCACCCGCGGGCGTGCGCCGATTGGCAAGACCGATTGCGTCGCATGCGGTCAGTGCATCACGCATTGCCCGACGGGCGCGCTGCGCGAGCGCGACGACACCGAGACCGTGTTCGACGCCATCGCCGATCCCGACAAGATCGTGCTGGCGCAGATTGCGCCGGCCGTGCGTAGCGCCTGGGGCGAGGAGCTCGGCATTCCGCGCGAGGAGGCTACCGTCGAGCGCCTGGCCTGCGCATTGCGCCGCGTGGGCTTTGAGTACGTGTTCGACACCGATTTCTCGGCCGACCTCACCATTATGGAGGAGGGCTCCGAGCTGCTCGAGCGCCTGAGTAAGGCCGCCAAGGGCGAGGGCGACAGCCGCGGCTGGCCCATGTTCACGAGCTGCTGCCCGGGCTGGGTGCGCTTTGTGAAGGCGCGCTATCCGGAGTTTGTTGACAGCCTGTCCACGTCCAAGTCGCCGCAGCAGATGTTTGGCGCTGTCGCCAAGACTTATTACGCCAAGGTTCTGGGCGTGGAGCCCGAGCGCCTGTTTGTGGTGTCCGTGATGCCGTGCACCGCCAAAAAGGCCGAGTGCGCGCTGCCGAGCATGGTGGGCGAGGACGGCGCGCCCGACGTGGACGTTGCGCTGACGGCGCGAGATGGTACGCATGATCCGCGCAAGCCACGTGAGCGTCGGCACGCTGGTCGAGGAGCCGCTCGATACGCCGCTGGGCTTTGGCACGGGCGCGGGTGTGATCTTTGGCGCCACGGGCGGCGTGATGGAGGCCGCCGTGCGCTCGGCATATTACCTGGTGACGGGCAAGAATCCCGATGCCGACTTCTTTACCGAGATGCGTGGGCTCGACGGTTGGAAGGAAGCCATGGCCGATATCGATGGCACCAAGGTGCGCGTC
>CABMOY010000073.1 GCA_902388345.1 uncultured Collinsella sp. | reverse complement strand
ACCCCGGCGGCAAGGAGGGCGTCGCCCGTTAGACAGCCAAGTGCCACCGCACAGGTGAGCGCAGCGCTCGCGGCTGCCTCGGTGCGGCCCCAGGCGATCCACCAACCGGACATGGTGGCGGCAAAGAGCACCGCGACGGGCAGCATCGACAGGATGCCCTGCGCCCGCATGGTGGCGTTGGCCATAAGTACCAAAAAGCCCACGGCCGAGATAGCCGAGCCAATCTGCGGGGCCAGGCCGGCGGCCGCTCCAATCGCGATGGCCGCGGCAATAAGTCCGGGAAGCGCCGCGACGCCAGCCGTCTGCATGATCAAAAAGCTAAAGGCACCACACGTTAGCGCCGAGATGGCGCGCATGGTGTAGCTGCGCGCGTGGCTCCAGCGCGTGCCGGCCCAGCCGAGTGCGGGGTCGACCTCGATGGCGTCGTCCTCATAGGGCAACGATTCGATATCGTCTGCCGCGCGCTCGTCATCCGAAAGCTCGCCCACCATTTGCTCCAGGCTGCGACGGCCTTCGCGCACATTGCCCAGGCCGGCAAGGAGCTGGTCGCAAAATGCCTCGATGCTGTTGGGGCGGTCCTGCGGCATGGGGGAGAGCGCGCTCATGAGCGCAGCCTCGGCTCCCGGGGGAAAGTGCGGGATGAGCTCGCTGGGGTAGGTGGCACCGCCGATGATGCGGCCGAGCGAGTCGGCGGGCGTGGCGGCCATAAAGGGAGCGCTGCCGCATAGGCCTTCGTAGATCACACAGGCGAGGGCAAAGACATCGGCGCGCTCGTCGACCGTGCCGGTCTCGATATCGAGCTGCTCGGGCGGCATGTAGCCGATGGTGCCGCCGCGTGAGCCGCCAAAGCCACCGGCAGACGACAGTCGCGCCATGCCAAAGTCGGTGAGCTTTACATTGCCCGAGTGGTCGATGAGCACGTTGGCGGGCTTAATGTCCAGGTGGAGTACGCCATTACTGTGGGCGAAGGTGAGCGCCTGGCCCAGGGCATCGGCAATGGCCGCGGCCTCGTCAAAGGTAAGTGAGTGGCCGTCCGCGCGGTGCAAAAACTCGGCCAGCGGCATGCCATCGACATATTCCATAACCAGGTAGGCATAGGCTGTGTCGTGCGTAAAATCGATGACCTGCACGATGTTGGGATGTTGAAGCATGGCGGCAGTGTGCGCCTCGCGCAGGACATCCATGATGTCGCTAGCGGGCATGCCGGCACCGTTGATAAGGGGGATGCGTTTAATGGCGACGCGGCGGCGCAGGTGCGTGTCGCGGCAGATCTCGATGGAGCCAAAACCGCCGGTCGCAAGTGTCTCGAGCGGCTGGTACCGCTTGAGCAGCTCGCGAGAGCTGGTGCCCTCCAAAGGAACGTCCGGCGAGAACCGGGCGGTATGTTGCGAGAAAAGCGGCATGGCCAACCCTCGTGCGTTTAAAGTTCGTTTGCGAGCGGCGGGCACGGAGCCGAGCCGTTCGCGGTGGCATAGATGCTGCTAGTGTAGCACGCTCGGGCAGATGGCGAGGAAACGGGGATGAGGTGGTCCGATCGATTCGGGCCGTTTCGGCTCGTTCGGAAAGCGCACCCCAGTTTTCAGCCAAATAATGGGATGCGCCTTCCAAATGGGGTGGGCTGCGGAAACTGCATCCCAGAATATTGCCCTGGAACGGGACGCGCTTTCCGAACCGGCGTCCAAAAGGAAACCGCATCCCGCTTTGATGTGGGGACTGCGAACAAAAGCCGGACCGTGATCTGGCGCGGATTGGAGTTCGCCTGAATCATTGATGCTGGCTGGTGTGAGAACAGAGATAAACGAGCGGCTCGAGCGATATAATGACACGCTATGGAGGCCATATGCTTTTTTCCCGCCGTTCTGCTACGTCTGCCTGCGCCATTGCGCTTGTCGTAATGGCGGTCACCCCTTATCACCGGTTTTCATCTTCAATCGGCCTGGCGTCAGGTGCAATGACCTGGCTCGTTATCCTGGGCGCATGCCTCGCGGCGTTTGGTCACGGTGTTGCGCTCCGCAAGGGGAGAGAAATAAGGCGGCCGGGGTTCCTTGACGTCTTCGGTATTTTCCTTGCTGCTATTGCAACGGTTCCCGAATGGGCCGACCTGGCCTTCTATGCTCGCGGAGATTCTATTCCATTCGTGTTTGCGCCTATCTGGCTGTTGCGCGGCGTTTCATGCGCCTCGTGCTTTGCTGGGTCGTTGCTCCTCTCATATGTAATTTGGGATACGGCGGGCTCTCCTTTGACGAGGGGGGCGACGCGGGCTGACGAAAGAGAAACTCGTCATCCGCAGGACGCGATTTTTACAGAAACAATAGCCGTCATGTCTTGTCTGCTGTTCTGCTGTCGAGTTTCATGGAGAGTCGTTCCCGAGCCATGGGGGATGCCCCCTGTAACGGCCGCATCAATTGGCCTTGTGCTTTTAATTCCTCTGGTCTATTTCGTGTTGGCGGCGGTCCCGCTGCTTTGCTGTCCCCGCGCCTTTGGTCGGGGGCAGGGCGACGTGTTTGCCTGTTCTGTGCTCGTGGCAGTTCCCATTGGCCTTGTTCCGGCTGTCGAGGTGGCATACTTTGCAAGCGATGCCGCGGTCATTGCATCACTGTCGATGGGGTCCGCTATTGCTGTTGCCGCCTTCGTATACACATTGCTCAGGAAGAAACGGGACAACGATTCGGATATCCCCCGCACGTCCGACCCATTCGATGCGGGGGCGTTTTCCCCCGCCCTGTCGCCTAGAGAAGAGCAGTTTGTTCGACTGCTGCTCAAAGGGAAAACGCCGGCGGAAATTGCCAAGGAGACGGATACGAAGCCATCGACGGTGAGAACAACGCTTCACCGAGCATACGGGAAGGCGTCGGTTGCGGGCTCACGCGAGCTCGTGGCGCTGTTTGCGGGTGAGGGCGATACTGTAGGGCATGAGCTACCGCAGCGGCATGCTGACGATATAGTGGCATCAGCTCGAACGCGCCGGCTGTTTCGATACCTGCTCACATTATTCTTTATCCTCCTTGCGGCGGGGCCCTTGGTAATGGCGGATAGCGATTGGGGGTCCGGTGTTTCGCGGGCTGTCGCCTTTTCCCTCTTAAGCTACGCATTGGGTCTCGGACTGCTTCTGTCGCTACGCTACGCGGGTGGAAAAGCGAATCGTGGCGCTGCGCTGGATAGAGCGGGTGAAGCGATTTGGCTCGGAAGCCCGTACGTATGGGCGGTGCTATCTGCTGTGGAATGGTCTTTTATCTATATCGCGGCATTGATGTGCATACGCGTTCCGTTGATGGCTGTGCCGGTCCTGTTTTGCGGCGTGGCGTCTACGGCTTCGCTCGCTGTTGGGCTGCGTCCGTTTAAGGTGCATGCCCATGCTCGGGCTATCGTGCCGTTGGTGTCAATGGGCATGGTTGCCTTAATCTATGCGGTCGCTAGGGGGCGAATCCATGGACTTGCGGTGCTGACGGGGGTGCTGCTCACATATATAGTGATGCGAAGCTGTCCGCAGCGCAAAATGCTTGGGATATGGATGCTTTGCTTCGGGGCGACGGCTCCTGTTTGGGCTGTCTTGCTCAATATGGTGCAGGATCTGACGGTTTTCGAGCCGTTGTTCCTCGCGTCGTTGTTGGGGCAAAGTTCGGCTGTCAATGTCGTCGTGGCAACGGTGATTGTTTGCTGGTCTGTGCCCATGTTCGTTACGCACATCGCGCTCGCCCGCTCGGTTGAGGACGAGAAGGCCGTCTTGGAGTACCGGGCGAACGGGTCCACCGAAACGGCCCGCGTGCGCCAGCTGGCCCTGCTTACGTCGCGCTCCCTTTCTGATGTTCAGTCGCAAATTTTGCTGATGACGGCAGAGGGGGCAACGACAAAGGCCATTGCGGAGGATGTCGGTTACGCTGCATCTACGGTGCAAGCGCTGCGGTCTGCATCTTACCGCCAGTTGAAGATCAAGAATAAAGCGGAGCTTGTTTCATTGTTATCGCAGGTAGATAACGTGTAAACGCCTGAGCGATCAACTCAATAGCGAGTGTTTACAGACATAATTCTCTATTCATGCAAAGGTTGCCGTGCGTCGACGCATCATTAACCGCTTGTGATTAGGGCCGGGCCGAGCGTTACTGCTCGGCCCGGCCAATGGGAGGGTGATGTCGGTTGAATAAAAAACTAATTCGGCACGAGTTGTCCAAGATATCTGGAAACCCAATATTTGCGTTGGCTCTTACTTTGGCGACAGTAATTTCGATGGCAGCTGCCGTCGAGGCGTGGTGGACGCTCGAGACTGAACGCAAACAGCTGCTATCTTTTGGCTACGGCATTGGTCTGCAGTCTCAGACATACCTCGGCCAAACGCGTGAAAGTAGCTTTGGTAACTGGATTGTTGTGAGCGCGAACGCGCCACTGTCTGCGTCGGTGTTTTTCTATGCACTGCCCCTGCTTGCAATGTTGGCTGGATCTTGGTCGTGTCTCTTTGAGCGTTTGAGTGGTTATGACATGCAGATATGCACGCGCGTTTCCAGAAAGGCGTACGTGAACGTAAAGATGCTGTCTGCTTTCCTCTCCGCGTTTACAGTGACTGCCATTCCTCTGCTCGTCAATTTCCTGATCGTCTCGATGCTTTTTCCTGCGTATCTTCCTCGGGTCGATGAGTCGACTTACGTAGGACTTTACCTGCATAGCTACTTCTCCGGTCTATTTTATTCGCATCCTTTGTCATATGTGCTCGCATACACGCTGTTCGATGCTGTCACGCTCGGGACTTTATCCATGGCTGTAACTGGCTTCTCAATTTTGTTTCGTAGCAGAATCAAAGCGATAATTGTCCCGTATCTGCTAATGGTTGCGTGGCATTTTGCAAATGGCTGGATCTTCGGCGTAATGGCTTGTGTGGGGTTTAACTGCAATATCCTCAACAGCATCAGGTCGGAATCGCTGAATAACTGGCCAGACATTCGAGCCGGTTTTGCGGAAATCATATTATTGACCCTTGCTTCGTTGGCTTTTTCTGGGGCGTGGAAAAGACGCGAGGTGGTCTGATGCTGTTT
Source organism: uncultured Collinsella sp. (assembly GCA_902388345.1). Taxonomy (GTDB): domain Bacteria; phylum Actinomycetota; class Coriobacteriia; order Coriobacteriales; family Coriobacteriaceae; genus Collinsella. The sequence goes on along the minus strand of CABMOY010000073.1, from coordinate 4,157 downwards.
AGGCTGGTCGCCGCGGACCTGAGGACCGTTTTGAAGAAGAACATCATCACTTTTATTGCAATTGCGGCAGTGACCGTTGCGAACTTGGTGTACGCCTACGGATTGTCTTCTGTGTATGGGGTTAGAACGGATACCTTGGGGTTTGCGGATAATCTTGCGCTCGTGTTTGCCGGATCTGCTCCGTTTGAGCCTAGGCCCGGGGTCATGTTTGTGCCTCCGCTAGGATGGCTATTTCTCATTCTGCTTATTCTCTATACAACACTCGACTATCCGACCGAATCGTTGCACGGGTTTGGTTTGCAAGCGCTTGTTCGATGCCGGGCAAGAACCCTTTGGTGGGTCTCGCGTTTTATCTTGGTGGCGGCAGTAACGGCATTTTCACTGCTCGTGGTGGTTTGCTCTGTTGTGATTTGGAGCTTGGTGGTGAGCTCCTCGTTCAGCGCGGTCATTCATGGTGAGTCGCTTCAACTGGCTAATTTGGCGCCGTGGTTTCTCAAAGCTGCCGAGGCAGATGCGCTGCCGTTTTTCATAGGTCTCTTATTTGCTTTTGAGGCGCTTGCGTTTGCGCAGGCAGCGGTTGGGTTTGTGCTTGGGTCGTCAGTCTCGTTTGTGGTTTTAATGAGCTACCTGATCTGCTCGGCATATGCACGACATTGGGCGCTATTGGGTAACGCCTTGATGCTGTTGCGCTGGGGTGGAATTGTCAAAGAGGGAATCGCGGCGGGCTCGAGTGTCTTGTCATCAATTGGGCTTATGTCGTTATGCCTATCGTTGGGTGGACTGTGGTTTCGAAGGGCCGACCTTATAGAAAAGGGGGACAAGATATGAGTGTGATCGTAAGGGGCGTATCGAAGCGCATGGGTAAAAACGATGTCCTGCGCAACGTGTCCATCGAGGTTGACCCTGGGACTGTGGTCGGGCTTCAGGGGATAAACGGTTCGGGTAAGACCATGCTCATGCGAGCGGTTTGCGGGTTGATCAAGCCTACCGAAGGCGAAATCTCTATCGATGGCCAAAGGCTTGGGGCGGACATCTCGTTCCCGCCGAGTCTGGGGATGTTGATCGAGGCGCCTTCCTTTTTGGGATATCTGTCTGGCTACGACAATCTGAAGCTCATCGCTCAGATCAAGGGCGTTGCCACCCCCGAGGACATTCGCTCTGCCCTGCGGCTCGTGGGGCTCGATGCAGACGAAAAAAAGAAGTTCCGAGCATACTCGCTTGGGATGAAGCAGCGTCTGGGGATAGCTGCGGCAATTATGGAGAAGCCGAAGCTGCTTGTTCTCGATGAGCCAACGAATGCCCTCGACGAAGCGGGCGTTGAAATGCTCAAGCGCGTTGTGGCGATGGCGGCATCAACGGGTCGTGAGGTCCTTCTGTCCAGCCATGACGGAGAGGTGCTCGAGGAACTGGCCGATCGGGTTTACTGCATGCGCGACGGTGCCGTTGTGAAAGTTCGGGAAAGGTCGTGAGCGCGATGAAGAAGACCCTGTGGACGAGAAGATCGGCGCTCGCGCTTTTTTGCTGTGCTGCTGCCGGCCTTGCGGGCATGAGGGTGAGCGTCGTTAACGGGAACCGGACGGTCATTCCTGAGAAATATTACGCGGAGGGCGAATGGCTCTCGATGGATGGAGCGTTTCTGGGGTCGAAGGATGTGGTGACTGATGGGTATTCGTTTTGCATAGACGGGGCAGAGTTGCTCACGCCGCGCGAGTATCTCAAACGAGCACATGACGATTATTCAAAATATGGCACCGTGGATACGAAAACGAGACTGAAGGATGCCGACATCACGTGCGTTATCGCCGTAAAGATGCGTGTCAGAAATAGGGATAATATCGACGGTGGAATCAAAGCGTATGTTTGGCATCTGGTTCCGGAGTCTGCGCCAAACTATGATTTTGTAGTCAATACCGATCTGATAACGCAAGCCATGCCGGTCCTTGGCGGCTCTGCTGCGTTTGCCGTGGAGGTTGGGGCAGAAAACGAGTTGCTCGTCCCATTTATGATGCAGAACACCAACGACTATTTCGAAGGTTACGAGACCGTCCGTTTTGAGAAAGCATTTCCCGGGACTTACACGATGAAGATGACCGATCTGCCGGAGCGGAGGCTCTTAAGGTCTGAAGTGAAATAGCTCGAGAGCAAGGCAAAACGGGTCCATTGGCGGTACGCGCGCCCGATTCCAGGCGCCCCGGCCCGGAATCGGGCGCGGGACGAGGCGCCTTCGGTGTCGGCCGGCCTACCGCTTCTTCTTGCTCTTCTTCTGCTTGCGCTGCTTGCCCTTGGTCTCCTGGGGCTTGTCGCCCTGTTTTGCTTCGGCAGCGGCCTTTTCTGCCTTCATCTTCTTGCGTTTGGTCTCGATGCGGAGTTTTTTGTTGATGCGCGCCTTAAGGAAGGGACCGAACTGCTCGGCATCGCCGCGGACAAAGGTGTCCTTAGGGATCGTCACGCCCTGGTCGGCGAACATGGCCACAAAGATGCGCTCGCCGTCGAGCACGTGGTCGAGCTTTTCAAACGGGAAGAACTGCGACTTGCCGCTCGTGCCCCAAACCATCAGGCCGTCCTCGTTGGCGGCGACGCGGCGATAGCGGCCACCCATGGACTCGTCGGCCTCAACGGCGTCGATAAAGTCGCGGGCGAGGGTGTGGTGCAGGTTTTTGCTCCACCAGGCCAAAAAGGCGCCGAATACGATCAGGACGACGCCAAACTTGATCCAGTTACCGCCGGCCAACAGCATGCCAATACCGAGCAGCGCGGCAATTGCCGCGGCGACATACAGCGAGCCGCGACGCCTGGGCGAGGCGACCAGGCGGGCGAAGTCGGTGACGAGGTCGTTTTCGTACTGATACTCGTTGAGGTACAGAATGCCGTCATCGGCCGCGGCCTGCGCCTCGAGCGCGACCTCGACCTGGTCGGCTGCTTCGGAGGGAATGAGGTTGCTCTCTGCGTCTGCCATGCTCTTTGGACTCCTATCGCGGCGGACTCGCCGTACGGGTTATTATGGAATGCAGTATGCCGTGCGACCGCATGGCCGCCGCGGCAACAAGACTCAGTATACCCGGGGGAGCACCCATGGAATCGTTGTACCGAAAGTATCGCCCGCTCACCTTCGACTCCGTGGTGGGCCAGCAGCATATCGTCTCGACGCTCGAGCACGCCATCACCGAGGGGCGCCTGTCCCACGCCTACCTGTTCTGCGGACCGCGCGGCACGGGCAAGACCACCATGGCGCGCATTCTGGCCAAGGCGCTGCTGTGCCGCAATGCCGAGGCGGCGCGCGCCGAGGGTGCAAGCGGCTGCATGCCCGACGGTACTTGCGAGGAGTGCGAGCTCATTGCCGAGGGCAACCACCCCGATGTCTACGAGCTCGATGCCGCAAGCCGTACCGGCGTGGACAACGTGCGCGAGGAGATCATCAACTCCGTCAACTTTGCCCCGGTGCGCGGCAAGTACAAGATCTATATCATCGACGAGGTCCACATGCTCACGACGGCGGCGTTCAACGCGCTGCTCAAGACGCTTGAGGAGCCGCCGGCACACGTGATCTTTGTGCTGTGCACCACCGACCCGCAAAAGATTCTGGAGACCATCCTCTCACGCTGCCAGCGTTTCGATTTCCATCGCATCGGCAACGAGGATATTGCGCATCGACTGTCCTACGTGTGCGAGCAGGAGGGATTCGATTACGACGACGAGGCGCTGGCCATCGTGGCGCGCCATGCAAAGGGCGGCATGCGCGACGCGTTGTCCACGCTGGAACAGCTGAGCGTTTTTGGCAACGGCGCTGTGCATGCGGACGATGCCCGCTCGCTTTTGGGCGAGGTTTCGGACCAGATTCTGGGCGAGTTTTCCCGCGCCATTGCCGATCGTGATGTTGCCGAGCTCTATGGACTGATCCGTGCGCAGGTCGAGGAAGGAAACGACCTGCTGGAGCTGACGCGCGACCTGGTAGCGCATGTGCGTGACGTGTACGTTGCCTGCGTTGCCGGTGCCCGTGCCGAGCTGTTTGAGGGCGGCTCCGAGCAGGCCGAGGCGCTTGCTGCCGAGGCCGCTGCCTTTGGCGAGCATCCTGCCGACCGCCTGGCCCGCGTGCTGACGGTGCTCGACGATGCCGCACTGGAGATGAGGGGCGCGAGCGACGTGCGCCTGGTGCTCGA
>CABMOY010000072.1 GCA_902388345.1 uncultured Collinsella sp. | reverse complement strand
CCTCGTGCGGGTCCTTGCCCTCGGCCTCGGCGCGCATGCCCAGCACCAGGTTGCGCAGGCCCGCGACCGTGCCTTCCACGTCGGGGGCAGGCTGGTCGGCGTGCAGGTACGCCCAGCCCATCATAAAGGTGGCCGACGACAGCGCACCGATGGCCAGTGCGTCATCGGGGCACGAAAGCTCGACCTCAAAGACACGCTCGTCATGCTCGCTTACGCGCGTGCGGCCGCACGAGATGCTACCGGCAAGACCGGTCTCGTTCATGAGCTCGACCGTCACGTGCTCCAGCAGGTGGCAGAGCTCGGTCTGACCCATGCAGTCCTGGAACTCGCGGCCGGAATCGCCCAGGCACAGGTGCTTGGCAATCGCGGGCACCAGGTAGTACACGCGCGCCGTGGCCTCGATGTCCTCCGAGGTCATGAGCGGCATGCCGGGGTTCACCAGCACATGCGCGCAGATCTTGTCCTCGCTGACGGTGACCTTAAGGATGTTGAACAGGCCTGCCATAACTCTCCCCTACTCTTCCTTGTCCTACTCGTCGCCGTCGTGCGGATTCGCGGAACCCGCACCCGACGTCGTCGGCTCGTCTACCGAAGACTCGGAATCCTTCTTATCGGTTTCGGCCGGAGCGATCACGCGAATGAGCGAGATGCGCTGGCCACGCATCGACTGCACTTTAAACTTGTACCCCGCGACCTCAAACACCTCTCCGATGTCGGGCACCGAGTCGCAAAGCTCCAAAATCCAGCCGGCGATGGTCTCATAATCATCGCTTTCCTCGAGCGGCCAACCAAGCTCAATCGCGTCATCGCACGAAAAACGCCCATCGACGAGCCACTCACGGCGCGAGAGGCGCGTGAGGTACTTGTTGTCGGGGTCGAACTCGTCCTCGATCTCGCCGACGATCTCCTCGACGATGTCCTCGATGGTGATGATGCCGGCCGTGCCGCCGTACTCGTCCACGACGACCACGATCTGGTCGTGCGAGGTCTGCATCTCGGACAGCAGCGGCAGGATGTCCTTGGTATCGGGCACAAAGGTGGCGTCGCGCAAAAAGTCGGCGATGGGCTGGTCGCCCTTGCCGTCGAGCGCGGGCTGGATCAGGTCCTTAATGTGCGCGATGCCCGCGACGTTGTCGGGATCCTCATGATAGACGGGGATGCGACTGAAGCCGGTCTGGCGCATGGTGGACAACACGTCGGCGACCGTCTCGTCGTCCTCGCACATGGTGGTGTCCACGCGCGGCACCATGACCTCGCGAGCCACGGTGTCGCCCAGGTCAAAGATCTCGTGGATCATGCGCTTTTCCTCGTCGAGCAGGTCGTCCTGCTCCGAGACCATGTACTTGATCTCTTCTTCCGAGACGTTCTGACGGTCGTCGGCACTCTTGATGCGCAGAATGCGGGCCAGGCCATCGGAGCAAGCGCCAGTCAGCCACACGAGCGGGCGAGCAATCTTCTGGAACACGGAAAGCGGGCCCACGACCTGCTTGGACACACCCTCGGCATTGGCCAGGCCGATGCGCTTGGGGACGAGCTCGCCGATCACGATGGACACGAAGGCGACCGCGACGGTGATGATGACCGGCGCCAGGCCGCGCGCGATGGCGGAGAGCGGCGCGATGCCAAAGCTCATGAGCCACGTGGCGAGCGGGTCGGACAGACTCGTCGAGGCGACGGCGGACGAGGCGAAGCCCACGAGCGTGATGGCGACCTGGATGGTGGCGAGCAGCTGGTCGGAGTCGGCAGCCAGCTTAATGGCACGCTCGGCGCGCTTGTCGCCTTCCTCGGCCTCGTGCTCCAGCACGGCGCGCTTGGCCGTGGTGAGCGCCATCTCAGACATAGAGAAGTAGCCGTTGATGAGGGTCAAAACGAGGGTGGTGATAAGGGAGATGGTTATGTCCATCGGGAGTTTCTCGAACCTCCAAGATTCGGGACGTTAGGTAGTAAGCGTAGGTGACGGATAGGGCAGTTGCGCCCGGCGGCCGCTCGGATGGGCCCGCGGGCACAGACGCGATCGCTAGATTACGAAGAGGATCACCGCCATGAACTGGAAGATACTGCCGGCGAGCACCCACAAGTGAAACACACTGTGCAGGTAACGCACGTTTTTGGCGATGTAGAACGGCACGCCCACGGTGTAGCACACGCCGCCGACAGCGAGCAGGGCAAGTGCCACGGGGTTGAGCAGCGACACGAGCTCGGGCAGCTTAAAGACGACGAGCCAGCCCATCAGCAGATAGACCAGGCCGCTTACCCAATGCGGCTGGCGCTCGCGCAAAAAGCACTCGAGGGCAATCCCGACGATGGCGATGGCCCACACAGCAAAGAACAGCATAGGGCCGCCGTCGTTTGCGAGCGTGATGAGGCAAAACGGGGTATAGCTACCCGCAATGAGCAGGTAGATGCAGCTATGGTCGATGATGCGGAATACGCGCTTGGCGCGCGCGGGCTGAATCGCGTGATAGAGCGTGGAGGCCAAGTATTCGAGGATGATACTGACGCCATAGACAATCGCCGCGGCCATGTGGGCCGGGCCTCCGCCGCGCAGGGCAGCGAATACGATCAGGAGCACCAGGCCCGCGATGCCCAGCAGGCAGCCGACACCGTGGGTGACGGAGTTCATGATCTCCTCGCCCACCGTGTAGTGTGGAACGGCCGCGGTCTTGGGTCGCGGCTTAGAACTGTCGCTCGAATCGGACATGCCGGTTACATCCTCCAACGTAAAGAGTTCTCAACACTATATCAAAGCGTCTAGGTACGTGCGAAATTTGCACCATACGTGACCCTTTGTTTACCCATTCTTGCCCTGTTGACGCATCAACGGCGAACGTCCATAATGCGCTTGCATTAAATGTTGATGTATTAACATCTTATAGGAGAATACCGCATGGCTCAAAACGCACGTTCCCATCGAAAGCTCAAGATAGCCGGCATCGTTGCACTGGTGGTTGTCGTTGCGCTGCTCGGATTTGCCGGCAACTTTCTGTTTGACTTTGCCCTGAATCCCCAAGCGCCCTACACCATGAAGATGATGCAGGATAGCAAGAACGACAAAGAAGGCGAGCAGCCGGATGCCGAGGAAACCGAGGCGCGGGCGTGGTTTAAAGAGAATCGCGAGAGCAGCAGCCTCACCGCAGATGACGGAACCGAACTTGCCGCTTGGTATTTTGCCGCCTCGGAGAACACCCACGATTACGCCGTCTGCCTGCATGGATATACCAACGAGCCCATCGGCATGGCCCGATACGCCAAGCGCTTCCACGACCGCGGCATGAACGTGCTTGCGCCTGCTGCCCGCGCCCACGAGCGCTCCGGCGGCGACTATATCGGCATGGGCTGGCCCGAGCGCCTCGATATCGTCGCATGGATCGAGCAAATCGTTCAGGCTGACCCCGAGGCGCGCATCCTGGTCTTTGGCGAGTCGATGGGTGCGGCAACCGCCATGAACGTCGCGGGGGAATCTCTGCCCGCAAACGTGAAATGCATTATCGAGGACTGCGGTTATACGAGTGTTTGGGACGAGTTTTCTCTGCAGCTCAAGGACGTGTTCGGCCTGCCCAGCTTTCCCTTGCTCGATGTAGCAGACTTGGTGTGCAACGTGCGCGCGGGCTACGACTTTCATAAGGCGAGCAGCGTGGAGCAACTCAAACACGCGACGGTTCCCATGCTGTTTATCCACGGCGACCAGGACGCCTTTGTGCCGTACGACATGCTCGACCAAAACTACGACGCGTGCGCCAGCAAAGTCAAGCAAAAGCTCACCATCCATGGCGCCGCCCACGCCAAGAGCGCGCAAGTTGACCCCGAGCTCTACTGGAACACAGTCAACAACTTCCTCGACGAGTATTTTTAGGCAAAAAGCAACGTCTGGGGCTTTATCTGACCCCCTATTTTCGGAAGTATGCGGCAAAATCTGGAACTGCCGACCAGACCGCAGTTTTACCAACAATTTATCAGGGGTTTTGTTGCCAAAAAACGTCGTGTGCTCGGCGGTCTCGAAATTTGCCGCATACTTCCGGAAAGCCGCCCGCGAGCGCTGTGCTCAGGGGCGGCTTTTGCTAACGTTGCGCTAAAAAAGCGCTTGATATGTCCAATAGACAGGTGCTACTTGACCTCGATGAGCTCGTACTCGCTCGTGCCAAGGCCGATCTTCTCGGCATGCGCGATGCACGCGCGCCAATCGGTGTCGGGATGCGTGATGCAGAAGGGGTCGCGCGCCTGCTCGCCCTCCAGATGCTCGTGGTTATGCTCCATCTTGGCCGCGCTATCGGTGAGTTCGGTGTTGGGCAGCGGCTCGGATGCCATGACGGCATCGGCGCAGGCCTGATCGATAGCGACCGGGTCGAAGCTCGCAAACATGCCGATATCGTTAACGATAGGCGTGTCGTTTTCGGGGTGGCAGTCGCAGTTGGGACTGATATCCATAGCCAGTGAGATATGGAAGCTCGGGCGACCGTCGACAACGGCCTTGGTGTACTCGGCAATCTTGTAGTTGAGCACGTCGGCCGCAGCGTCATAGCCGGGCTTGATGGCGTCCTGGTTGCACACGCCGATGCAGCGGCCGCAGCCCACACAGCGATCGTGGTCGATGGCAGCCACGTGGACCGTGCGGGTGTTGCCGTTGGCAAGCTCGCGCTCGCGGGTGTCGTCAAACGAGATAGCGTTGTGCGCGCAGATCTTTTCACAGGCGCGGCAGCCAATGCAGTGCTCGGTCGCGACGTTCGGCTTGCCGGCGGCATGCTGCTCCATCTTGCCGGCGCGGCTGCCGCCACCCATACCCAGGTTCTTCATGGCACCGCCAAAGCCGGCCTGCTCATGACCCTTAAAGTGCGTAAGGCTGATCACGATGTCGGCGTCCATGAGTGCCTGGCCGATCTTGGCCTCGCGCACGTACTCGCCGCCCTCGACCGGAACGAGCGCCTCGTCGGTACCCTTGAGGCCGTCGGCGATGATGACCTGGCAGCCCGTGGCGTACGGGGTAAAGCCGTTCTGGTAGGCGGTATCGATGTGCTCGAGCGCGTTTTTGCGGCTACCGACATAGAGCGTATTGCAGTCGGTAAGGAAGGGCTTGCCGCCCACCTCCTTCACGACATCCGCGACGGCGCGGGCGTAGTTGGGGCGCAAAAAGCTCAGGTTGCCCAACTCGCCAAAGTGAATCTTGATGGCGACGAACTTGTTCTCAAAGTCAATCTGCTCGATACCGGCGTGACGGATGAGGCGCTTGAGCTTGTCGAGCTGGCTCTCGCGAGCATGCGTGCGCAGGTTGGTGAAGTACACCTTAGCGGGTGCTGCGGGTGCAGTTGCGGTCATAGATATATCCCCTCGGTCTATATGGCGTTACAGACATAAGAGATGGTACCCGTTAAAGCGGGGTCAAAGTCAAGCGCGGCGCCTGGCCACTCATTGGGGACAGACTTAAATGAGTGCCGCCAGGGACAATCCAGGCCGGCGAGCCGGCGAATCGGCAAAGACTGTCCCCAATGACTAGTCATTTAAGAACGTCCCCGATGACTACTCTTGGACTTTGAGGGCTTCGGCCAGGCTCACGCGCTTGATGGAGCGCATGTGCAGCAGCGCCACGACCAGGTAGGTCGCAAAGCCAATGCCGGCGCATGCAACCATGGACCAAGCGGGCACGTAGATCTCGATATTGCCGTTGTAGGCGAGCAGCATCGAGCGGAAGATGGCCGTGAGCGAACCAATTATGACCGGCAGGCTCAGCACGAGCGACGCCACCACGCACAGCGTAATCGAGCGGATGTACAGATGCGAGATCTCGCTATCGCGATAGCCAAAGACTTTCATGTAGCTGATCGAACGGGCGCTGTGGTCGATCACCGCCTTGGTCAGCAGGTACATAAACAGCAGGAAGATGAACACCGCGAGCCCGATCATCATTCCGATCATTTTACTCATCATGCCGATGAACTGGTCACCCACGGCGCGCATGTCGTCGGGCGTGGTGTCGCCGGCAAAGTAACGAGCATCGAGGTCGAGCTTCTCGTCGCTCACATAGCCGTTAAAGTAGGCGGCGTCGTTGTCGAACAGCTCGTTAAAGTCGTCGATACTCATATAGATATTCATGTCCGACTTTGAGCCCCAGGCACAGTCCTTGCCCGCGTACTCAAGGGAATAATGCTCGCCCTCGTACTTGTCGCTGAGCGTGACCTTCTGGCCCTCGCTCCAGCCAAACTTATCGAGCAGACCACCGCCAAAGACGACGCGCCCATCGCCGACGTTGAGGTCCTTCCAGTAGCGCGAGTTTGCCGAGATGCCGTAGACAGAAATCGTCTCCTCGCCATTACCATCGCCACGGTCGTATTGCAGCTGGTAAACGGCATATTTCTTGGCCTGCGCGATTGCGCCCGCGCCGTTGTCGGTCGTGTTGACCGGGTGAATGTCGTCGTTGTCGGTGTCGATCTTAGAGGCCTTGTCGATCAGGTCGATAGCCTCGTCGCGGTCGCAGCCAAGGGCATCGGCCAGGTCGTCGAGGCGCGCATAGAGCGCATCCTTCTTGTCCTGGACCTTGGCAAGCGCGTCCTGCGCCGCGGTCAGCCTCTCGGCAGACGGAGATGCGGTCGCGGCATCGGCTGCCGCCTGCGCCGCATCGGCCGCGTCGTCAAGCTCGTCATCGGCATCCTGAGCGGCGGAAAGCAGCGCGCCGTCAACCGACTGCAAGCGCTCGAGTGCCGACCACTGCTCGCGCTCCTCGGCAGCGCCCTCGAGCTCCAGCGGCGCCTTGAGCGTGTACTGGTGCTCGGCGACCAGGCCTGTCTCGAGGTTGTCTGCGTAGTGCGTCATCGTGGGCAGAATCGCCAGGCCAAAGAGCAGCAGCAGCGAGGCAAACGCAATGCCCACGAAGAGCGTGGCGAAGTTGCCCAGGTTGCGCAGGAAGATGCGCAGGCGGAAGCGCGAGACAAAACCCATGCGCTCCGGCAGCTGCAAGCCGCGCTTGGTGCCCGATTTGCCGCTCGCTTCGTGACGAAGGAACTGCAACGGCGTCTTGCCCATTTTGCGGAGCAGACCCACCAGCGTGATGAGGATGAGCGCGGCGGCGGGAACCACGGCGCACTTCACAAAGATCTCCCAGCTCCAGTACACCTGGAAGGGCGGCAGACTGTACGATCCGTAATAGAGGCTGCGCATGGGCTCGGTAAAGAACACAACGCCGAGTGCAGTGCCCAAAAGCGCCGCGACCACGCCCACGATAGCGGGAAGCGCAAGGTAGTGCAACACGATCTCGCGTCGACGATAGCCGCTGGCGAGCAGCGTGCCGATGATGGCGCTCTCCTCCTCGATGGTGGCGTCGGTAAGGACCACAAAGACGAACGCCATGATCACGATGATGATGTCGAGCAACGTCGTCCACATCATGGAGTCGCCGTCCACGTCGTCGCGCGCATAGCCAATGCCCTGGTTGGAATCGACATCGATTAGATCGTCCACGCGCGCATCGGTGTCGGTCAGCGCCTCGACCATATCCCGCTCCGCATCGATGCGATCCGCGGTGGGGAGGTCGCGATCGGCAAAGGTGAAGGAGTAGGTGTAGGCGGGTGCGCCACCGGCATCCTCGAGCGCGGCAAAGCCAGCATCGGTAACCTCGGCCACGCCGTACGTGATGGTGTTCACCGTAAAGTCCGAATTGTTGAGGAACAGCGCCTGGCTATCGGGCTGGGTCATGATGCCGCAGATGATGTAGGTGCGGCCCTCGAGCTCAACCTTATCGCCCACGGCGAGGTCGTTGTTGGTGGCGAAGACACGGTCGATGGCTACCTCATCGTCCGTCTTGGGCTCCTTGCCCTCACAGTAGGACGCGATATCGACCTTGGTGCGGTGCGCATAGGTGCGCAGCGTGCGCTTGGTGCCGTCGTCGCCGGCGGTCTTTTTGATGATGGCGTCGATGGAGAAATTCTTGTAGAGCGTGACGCCGCCGACGTCGTCGGCTGCATCCTCGGCCGCCTTGAGCTGGTCGTCGATAGCCTCGAAGGAGGTGGTCACGCGGCCGTCCTCAATCGTGTACGCATCGCGCATGTCGTCGATAAGGCAACCGATGGAATGCGCCGCGAGCAAAAAGCCCGAGGTAAGGGCGATGCTTCCGCACATAAGCAAAAAGATACCCAGGTACTTGCCGATATTGCGGCGCAGCTCGCGCGGGAGACGTTTTGCAAGAGGTGTCATGGCGCCGCCTACCAATCGAGCTCGGCGGCCGCGACGGGCGACTCGTTGAGCTCATCCTCGACGATGCGCCCGTCGCGCAGGCGCAGCACGCGATTGGCCATGCGCGCGATGGCGGCATTGTGGGTGACAATAATGATGGTGCAGCCGTAGGTGCGGTTGACATCCTCCATGAGTTGCAAGATTTCCTTGGACGTCTTGTAGTCAAGCGCGCCCGTGGGCTCGTCGCACAGCAGCAGGCCCGGGTTTTTGACGAGCGCACGGCCGATGGCGCAGCGCTGCTGTTGGCCGCCCGAGACCTGGCGCGGGAACTTGTTGCGGTGCTCGTAAAGACCCAGCGAACGCAGCAGGTCGTCGACATTGAGCGGGTTTTTGGACAGGTGCGCCGTGACCTCGATGTTCTCCTTGATGGTGAGGTCGGGCACCAGGTTGTAGAACTGGAAGACAAAGCCCAGCTCACGGCGGCGATACTCGCCCAGGTCGGCAGGCTTGAGCACCGTGAGGTCGCAGCTGTCCACCATGATGGAGCCGCCGTCAGCATCCTCCAGGCCGCCGATCAGGTTGAGAAAGGTCGACTTGCCCGAGCCCGAGGGCCCCAGCATGACGCAGATCTCGCCGCGGTTGATGGACGTGTCGATGCCATCGAGCACCGTCAGGCGCGCATCACCGTCGCCGTAGTGCTTTTTGAGATCCTTAACCTGGACGTAGGCTTCCTGCGTTGCCATGGTATCCCCCATTGTTAGCCTCGTACTACTTTATGAACGTAATAGTAAACCTTGGCGAACTATTTTGGGGCGAGGCCTAGGATTTATTTCAGACTAGGCGCGGGATTTGGCGCGTGAGAGGGCTAGGCCTGCGGCGGCGATGGCCACGGCAAAGAGCACCGTGACGCCCAGGTCGCAGGCGATGTCGCCCAACACGGCGGACGTCAAATCCGAGGCAAGCGCCTTACCGATCGCGTCGTTCACCCAATATGTCGGCACAAAGTGCGCCACCGTCTGCACGGCCGAACCCATGAGCGACAGCGGCATCCAGGCGCCGCCCAAAAACGTCATGAGCATGCCGAGCAGGTTGCCCACACCGTTGAGCAGCTCCTCGCGCGCACCCAGGCTCTACAGCGCAAAGCCCACGGCCA
>CABMOY010000071.1 GCA_902388345.1 uncultured Collinsella sp. | reverse complement strand
CATCGCCGTTGACCAAGAAGCGCTGCAGCCTTTTTTGACCCGTCGCGCCCCCGGTCGCGACGAGACCGCGACCAAGCGCCGCGAGGCCGACGCCGCCCAAATCATCGCCGGCGTGGTCGATGGGCACACCACCGGCGCGCCCATTGCCGCGATTATCGAGAACACCAACACGCGCTCCAAGGATTACTCCGAGCTGCGCCGCAAGCCCCGTCCGGGACATGCGGACTTCCCTGCGCGCATGAAGTATCACAACATGCACGATGTCGCCGGTGGCGGGCATTTCTCCGGCCGCCTGACGGCACCCCTGTGTATCGCCGGCGGCATTGCGCTGCAGGCACTCGAGGCCCGCGGCATTAACGTGATGGCGCACGTCGCGCAGATCGACGGCATCTCCGACCTGCCGATGGACGATATGGTCTATCGCGAGGCCGACCGCAAGGCGATCCTAACGAACGATCTTCCTTGCATTGACGCCGCCGCAGCCGGCCGCATGCGTGAGGAGATCCTAGCCGCGCGCGACGAACTCGACAGCATCGGCGGCATCGTGGAGTGCGGCATTTACGGGCTTCCCGCAGGCATCGGCGACCCCATGTTCGACGGCATCGAGAACCGCATCGCGCAGATCGCGTTTGGCATTCCCGCCGTAAAGGGCGTGGAGTTTGGCATGGGCTTTGCCGTGGCCGCCATGCGCGGCAGCGAGAACAATGATCCGTATCGCATCGATGCCGAGACCGGCGAGATCGAGGTCGAGTCCAACAACGCCGGCGGCATCCTGGGCGGTATTTCGACCGGCGCGCCCGTCATGTGGCGCATGGCCGTAAAGCCGACGCCCTCCATTGGCCGCGAGCAGCAGACGGTGGACATGGACGCTATGGAAAATGCCGAGCTCTCGGTCCACGGCCGCCACGATCCCTGCATCGTCCCCCGAGCTGTCCCCGTAGCCGAGGCAGCCGCCGCCCTTGCCATCTGGGACGCCCTCCTCGAAGACGCCGCCCAGCGCTAACTACCCACCCCTCAACATCCCCCGACACGTGAAAGGGGTCTCCATGGACCTTGCTGACATCCGCCAGGCCATCGATGGCATCGACGCCACGCTCCTCAACAGCTTTGTCGAGCGCATGGACATTGCCACCGAGGTCGCCAAGTCAAAAATCGAGATGGGCAAGGCCGTCTTCGACCCCGCCCGTGAGCGCTCCAAGCTCAACAACCTCGCCAGCCGCGCGCCCGAGCGCTATGAGGCACAGACCATCACCCTGTTCCGCTTGCTCATGAGCATGAGCAAGGCCGAGCAGCAGCGCTACATCAACGAGCTCAAGGGCATCACCGTCTCGCAAAAGGCCCACGCCACGGCTACAGCCTCCGACACGCCCTTCCCTCAAACGGCCACCGTCGCCTGCCAGGGCGTCGAGGGCGCTTACAGCCAAATCGCCGCGTGCAAGCTCTTCGACGTGCCCGACATCGCGTTTTTCGAGACCTTCGAGGGCGTCATGCGCGCCGTACGTGACGGCTTCTGCGAGTTTGGCGTGCTGCCCATCGAAAACTCCACCGCGGGTTCCGTCAACGCCGTCTACGACCTGCTCGCACAGTTCGATTTCCATATCGTGCGCTCGCTGCGCCTCAAGATCGACCATAACCTGCTCGTCAAACCCGGCACCAAGCTCGCAGACGTGCGTGAGGTCTACAGCCACGGCCAAGCCATTGCCCAGTGCGCCGGCTTTATCGAAGCCCACGACCTGCACGCCACCAAGTACCCCAACACGGCCATGTCGGCCGAGATGGTCGCTAACTCCGACCGCACCGACGTTGCCGCCATCGCCTCGCGCAGCTGTGCCGCACTGTATGGCCTGGAGATACTGGAATCCAACATCCAGGACTCGGACAACAACTACACGCGCTTTGTCGTCATCAGCCGCGAGCCGCGCGTCTACCCCGGTGCCAACCGCACCTCGCTTATGATTACCACGGCCAACGAGCCGGGCGCGCTCTATCGCGTACTCGAGCGTTTCTACGCGCTCAATATCAACCTCATCAAGCTCGAGAGCCGTCCCATCCCCGGGCATGACTTTGAGTTTATGTTCTACTTTGACCTGGACTGCCCCTTTGGTAGCAAGGCCCTCGACGACTTGCTCGACTCCATCGATGACGTGTGCGAGAGCTTCACCTACTTTGGCAGCTACACGGAGGTGCTCTAGATGACCGATACCGCCGCAACCCGTCCCTACGGCGTGCTGGGCCGTGTGCTGGGCCACAGCTACACCCCGACCATCTACAAAGAGCTCGCTGGGCTTGAGTACGTGCGATTTGAGCGCGAGCCCGAAGATCTTGAGGCTTTTATGACGGGTAACGAATGGGAAGGCACCAACGTGACCATCCCCTACAAACGCGCCGTCATGGAATACCTGGACGAGCTGAGCCCGCTGGCCGAGCGCATGGGCAACGTTAACACCATCACACGCTTGCCCGACGGCCGCCTGCGCGGTGACAACACTGACTATTTCGGTTTTCAGTGCCTAGTTGAGGAGTTGGGCGTAGAGGTTGCCGGCAAGAAGGCCCTCGTGCTCGGTGCCACCGGTGGCGCGGGTACTACGGCCAGTATGGTGCTCGGAGATCTGGGTGCCATCGTCGTACCCGTGGGTCGCACGAGCGAGGTCAATTACAGCAACATCGCTCAGCAGTCCGATGCAACGCTGCTCGTCAACTGCACGCCCGCCGGTATGTTCCCCCACTGCCCCGACGCTCCCTGCACGCTCGAAGGCCTCGATGCGCTCGAGGGCGTCATCGACATTGTCTACAACCCCGCCCGCACGGGTCTGATGCTCGAGGCTGAGCGCCGCGGTATCCCTTGCATCGGTGGTTTGCTCATGCTTGTGGCACAGGCGGCGCAAGCCATCGAGCGCTATACCGGCCAGGTCACCCCACGCGAGCGCATCTTGGACGTAACGGAGCGCCTGTCCCGCCGCGAACAAAACATCGCGCTGATCGGCATGCCGGGTTCGGGTAAGACCCGCGTGGGTGAGCAGATTGCCCTGCTCACAGGTCGCGAGCACATCGATCTGGACCGCGACCTCGAGGAGCGCCTGGGCATGCCCTGCGCCGACTTTATCGTCGAGCGCGGCGAGGCGGCCTTTCGCGAACAGGAGACGGCGGCGCTAGCCGACATCTCCAAGCGCAGCGGCCTGGTGCTCTCAACCGGCGGAGGCGTGGTCACGCGTGACGAGAACTATCCGCTGCTGCACCAGAACAGCCAGATTGTGATGCTCAACCGCAAGCTCGAAGAGCTCGCCCACAAGGGCCGCCCCATCACCGCGCGCGACGGCATCGATAAGCTGGCCGAACAACGCATGCCACGCTACCGCGCCTGGGCCGACTACATCATCGACTCACGCGACTGCGCCGCCAACACCGCCCAAGCCCTCCTCGACACCCTCCCACCCGCTCTCTAACCAAAACCACCACAAAGAGGACAGACACCTTTGTGGTGGTTTTCCATTCAACTCGGCCTGATCTCAAAGGAAGCAACCATGAAAGCACTCGTCATCAACGGCCCCAATCTGAACATGCTCGGCATTCGCGAACCGGGCATCTACGGCAGCGACAACTACGACCGCCTGGTCCAGATTTGCCAGGAGGCGGGAACCGCGCAGGGCTTTGATGAGGTCGAGGTCTTCCAGTCCAACCACGA
The DNA here is from genome assembly GCA_902388345.1 of uncultured Collinsella sp. Lineage (GTDB taxonomy): Bacteria > Actinomycetota > Coriobacteriia > Coriobacteriales > Coriobacteriaceae > Collinsella. The sequence continues at coordinate 5,737 of CABMOY010000071.1, read as the reverse complement.
GGGCAGCATCGTCGACAAGATCCAGGAGGCCTACGGAAAGGTCGACGGCATCGTCATCAACCCGGCGGCCTACACGCACACGAGCGTCGCGATCCTCGACGCCCTTAAGGCCGTCGCCATCCCGGCTGTAGAGGTCCACATAAGCGCCGTCGAGACCCGCGAGGACTTCCGCCAGGTAAGCTATGCCCGCCTGGCCTGCTTCGCCACCATCACCGGCGAGGGCCTACAGGGCTACGCGCATGCGTTAGAGCTGTTGGGGAAACGTCTCGAAAAGTAGCCTCGCGAGCAAATCCATCAACGCCGATTCGCACACTAATATAGCCAGTGCCGCCAGCAGCAACCTCGCTACTGGCGGCACTTTATTACTGGCATATAATCGTTGCAGTCACACAACGTCTGGAGACGCGCATGTTAAGCATCCATCTGGGAGATTATCCCGGTTCCATCTACGATACCGAAACCTATTTTAGGAACTCATACTTGGACTCATGGTTCGAAGACCCTATGGCCGCGCAAATCATTAAAAGCGTGGACGGATCAGAGCTCATCGGTCCCCACAACATCGTAAGCAAACAGCTGGGCTCGATCACCCCACTCGAACTGTCGGGCGGCGTCAAGACGCTGCTGCTGGTGCGCAATCTCCCAAATATGGTGTTCAACGCATCGACCTGCGGAGACAACTGTGCCCGCTGGCTACTCAAGATCGGCAAAGAGCAGGATGTGCTGGTGACCCTTTACCACATCATGAAGTTCCCCTGGAAGAACTTTGAAATCCGCATTGAAAACGATGACCGCATCGTCAGAAACATGCAGGAGTTTGTCGGCGCCACGAATGACTTTTTGGATGTTGATGAGTAATGAAGGGAACGCATACCGTTGTCGTAGAGCGTGCAAAGGTCAAATACACACTCACGTTTAAGCGCAATATTTCCTTTATACGCGGCAACAGCGGCACGGGTAAAACGACGCTCATCTCGATGATTCGCGACTACAACGACCGAGGACCGGAAAGCGGCGTTGCACTCAGTTGCGACGTGCCTTGCGAAACGCTTTCCGGCAGACGCTGGGAGCGCGAGCTATCGATCATCGAAGATTCAATCGTCTTTCTAGATGAGGGTAACGAGTTTATCTACTCAAAGGACTTCGCCAAAGCCGTCAACGGCTCGTCCAACTATTTTGTTCTGATATCTCGTCGCGATGCCAACGAGCTCCCCTACAGCGTTGATGAGATCCTGAAGCTAGTCAACACGACAAGTAAAACAATCAATGGCCGCAAGAGCGACAGGCGCTTCTACTCGGTGACCAAGCCGCTATATGACCACACGGCAAGTATGCTGTATCAGGATCTAAATGTTGGATTCGAGGTACCCGACGCCGTAGTTGTCGAGGATAGCAAATCTGGCTATCAATTCTACGACGCTCTTTGCAACCGACTCGGGATCCCCTGCTATACCGCCACCGGCGTTGCGAATCTAAAACGTACGATTCACGAATGTCCCGAGCAAAACATCCTTGCTATTGGAGACGGAGCAGCATTTGGTCCCTACATCGAAAAGGTGCTCGGACAGCGCGTTTACAAGAACGTACGCTTGTTCCTCCCCGAATCATTCGAGTGGACACTCCTGCAATCTGGCCTCATTCCCAGTAACGATATCTTAAAAATCCTCGAGGATCCCTCAAGCTATATCGAAAGCCGCGACTACCTGAGCTGGGAGCGGTTCTTCACCGATGTGTTGATCAAATACTCGGCAGACACTCGCTACGCCTACAGAAAGGTAAAGCTCAATGAGCAGTACCTGAGGCCGCAGGCGATGAATGCAGTTGCAAACGTCTTGCCCGAGTGCCTGAAGGCAGACTAGATACAGCGGGGAGGGCCAAGTTGGTCCTCCCCGCTTTTGTTACGCCTTCTTGATCACGTACGCCAATCCAATATCGCAGGCACAGCGTACGATTGACGCGAAGAACCACGATGCTGGCAGCGTCATAAGCAGAGGCTTGCTCACGCTCGGCTCCAGCCCCCTTTGGCGCGCCGTATAACCAATCCACATCAGCAGCACAATAGCAGCTCACGCCACGGCTTCGGCCTAAACGTATACCCGGCAAGAACAAAGAACACCGGCATGTGAAAAAGCCCAGACCACCAAGCGGTCTGGGCTTAATAAACGATGGTGCTCCATGGCGGATTCGAACCGTCGACCTTGGGATTAGAAGTCCCCTGCTCTATCCAACTGAGCTAATGGAGCAAATAGCCGCACGCCCAAGCAAGCGCAAGCCTGTCAGGCGCAAGTAATTATAACCTAGTTGAACTGCTCGCGATACGCCTTGCAGACCTCATCAACCGGGCCGTCCATGCGAAGGTCACCCTTCTCAATCCAAACGGCACGCTGGCAGATGCGCTCAACCTGCTCCATAGAGTGCGAAACGAACAGAACCGTCACGTCGCCGCTCTGGATAAAGTGCTGGATACGGTCCTCGCACTTCTGCTGGAAGAACACATCACCGACGGACAACGTCTCGTCAACGATCAGAATATCGGGCTCGGTAATCGTCGCGATTGCAAAGGCGATACGCGCCACCATGCCCGAGGAGAAGTTCTTAAGCGGCATATCGACAAAGTTCTGCAGCTCAGCGAATTCGATAATGCCGTCAAAGTTGGCATCGATGAACTCCTTGGTATAGCCAAGCAGGGCGCCGTTCAGATAGATGTTCTCGCGGGCGGTCAGCTCGGGGTCAAAACCAGCACCAAGCTCAATCAGCGGCGCGATGTTACCGTGCACCTTAACGCTGCCCTCGCTTGGCTCAAGCACGCCAGCGATAATCTTGAGCATCGTAGACTTGCCGGAGCCATTGGTGCCGACCAGACCCACGACCTCGCCACGATGAATATCAAACGAGATATGCTTAAGCGCCCTAAACTCCTCAAAGAACAACTCATGCTTGGCAAGCTTAATGAAGTACTCCTTGAGGTTGGTCAGCGACTCGGACGCCATGTTAAAGATCATGGTGACGTCGTCGACCTCGACAGCCAGAGGCTGCTCGCTGTAATCAACAACAGATTCAGTCATCACAGCACTCCTTAGATGTAGAGGATGAACTTGCGCTCGGACTTATGGAACACGGTATAGCCAATAATAAGCGCAAGAACCGCCCAGGCAACGCACATACCAAACGTCATAAGCGAGGGCGTAGTCTGGAACAGGAAGATATCGCGCATAAACTGCAGGTAGTTGAACATGGGGTTCGCATACATCAAGATACGTACGAGATGCGGCATTTGCGCAATATAGTCAGTCGTCCAGAAGATGGGCGTAATGTAAGTCCACGCCGTAATGACGACGCTCCACAGATGCATAACGTCGCGGAAGAAGACCGTAAGGGCAGAGAGCATCATGCCCAGGCCCATGCAGAAGCACATAAGCAGCAGCAGGCAAACCGGCAGCAGAATCAGGTGCCAAGAAGGCATAACGCGGAACCACAGCATGACGATGGCGACGGCGACCAGCGAGAAGGCAAAGTTGACCAGCGAGAAGAGCACCTTCTGCACCGGGAAGACCCAGCGGTGCACCTTAACCTTCTTGAGCAGAGGGGCAGCGCCCACGATCGACGTCAGGGCCTGGTTCGTAGACTCGGACATGACGGCAAAGGTAATGTTACCCACGATCAAGTACAGCGGGTACATCTCGGGCGTCATTGAGCCATTGCGACCCTGGCCAAAAATCGTCGAGAACACGATGGCCATGACGATCATCATCAGCAGCGGGTTGAGCACCGACCATGCGACGCCCAGAACGCTACGGCGATACTTGATCTTAAAATCCTTGGTAACCAGCTGACGAAGGATAAACGCGTCCTTCTCAAATTCGTTCTTAGCAAACGTCGCAGGCAGACTGCGAGTTTCTTGTTGCTTTGTCTGATCCGACACGGATGCAACTCCTTTACTCGTAATCGTTGACAAACGAACAGTATAGACCCGACGGCCATGCAAACGATTCGCGCAACAAAACTGGAGAACTAACCCACATCTTAGGATGCCAAGCCCAAACGGCTATACTTTCAAGGATTGAACGTATAAGGAGCATTGAGTGAATTCTGAATCCATCGCCGTCATCATCCCCTGCTACAACGAAGCGCCCACGATCGGCAAAGTCATCGACGACTTTCACCGCGAGCTTCCGCAAGCGACGGTCTATGTCTATGACAACAACTCGTCGGACGATACCTCACGCATCGCCACCGAGCACGGCGCCACGGTCCGCTTTGAGCCCCGTCAGGGAAAGGGCAACGTATGCCGCCAGATGTTTCGCGACATCGACGCCGATTGCTACCTGATGGTCGACGGCGACGACACCTACCCCGCCGAGGCGGCCAAGGCCCTCTGCGAGCCCATCCTTAACGGTACGGCCGACATGACCGTAGGCGATCGCCTTTCAAACGGCACCTACGCCGAGGAAAACAAGCGCGCCTTCCACGGCTTTGGCAACAATCTGGTCCGCGCCATGATCAAGTGGATCTATGGCTACAGCTTCGATGACGTCATGACCGGCTACCGCGCCATGAGCCGCCCGTTCGTTAAAACCTTCCCAGTGCTTTCCGAGGGCTTTCAGATCGAAACCGAGCTCTCGATCCACGCCGTCGACCACCGCTGGCGCATCAAAGATGTGCCCATCGAGTACCGCGACCGTCCCGAGGGTTCCGAGTCCAAACTCAACACAGTGAGCGACGGCATTAAAGTCGTTGCGATGATCGGCACGCTGTTCAAGGACTACCGCCCGCTGAAGTTCTTCAGCCTCGTAGCGCTTCTGTTCGCGGTATTCGGCCTCGCCCTGGGCATGCCCATCGTTGTCGAATATTTCCAGACCGGCCTCGTCCCGCGCTTCCCCACCGCTATGCTCGCCGCCTCGTTTATGTTCCTGTGCGGCCTGAGCCTTGCGACCGGCTTCATCCTAGATTCTGTAGCAAAGGTCGAAAAAAAGCAGTGGGAGGTCAACGTGTACAGCAAATACGCCTACGACGACCAGCCCGGCCACCCTACTTCCAAGCCAAGCGAGAGGTAGATCTTCCGCAAAATACTATTGGCAACACTGCGCAGATAGCCACCAACAAGAAAAGCCGCCGTTAAAGAACGGCGGCTTTTACTCTCGAAAAGTTAATAGCGCCTAGAGCGTCTTGATGTACTCCCCCAGCTCTTCCTCCCAGTCGGGCATGTGGAAGCCGGCAGCCTCGAGCCTGGACAGGTCGAGCGCGGAGTGGACCGGGCGCGGGGCGACGGGGCCCTCGGCGCTCGCGTAGTAGTCGGCGGTCGATACCGGCACGACCCTGTCCCCGTTGCCGTTGGCGGCCTCGAAGACGGCGCGGGCGATATCGGCCCAGGACTTGACGGTGCCGGAGCCGGTGCAGTCGTAGGTACCGTAGGGGGCGTGCGTCCCCAGCACGTGGAAGATGGCCTCGGCCATGTCGCGCGTGAAGGTCAGGCGGCCCAGCTGGTCGTCAACGACCGTGACCTGCGTGAGCTTATCCTCCGGGTCGGCGACGCGGTCGGACAGCCCCTTCATGGTCTTGACGAAGTTGTGCCCCTCGCCGATGACCCAGGAGCTGCGCATGACGTAGTGGCGCGGGCAGCCGGCCACGGCGATGTCGCCGGCGGCCTTGGTCTGGCCGTAGACGGATAGCGGGCTGGGGGGCTCGTCCTCCGTGTGGACCTCGGCGGTGCCGTCGAAGACGTAGTCGCTAGACACGT
>CABMOY010000070.1 GCA_902388345.1 uncultured Collinsella sp. | reverse complement strand
CTCGGCGCCCGCTCGCTCTCGGCCGCTGCGGCGCGCCTACCCCAGGTTGAGCCCTCGGCACCCACGCATGTAATCGGCCGTAACACGCGCGAGGCGATGCGCTCGGGCGTGGTCTTGGGCGAGGTGGCCCGCATCGACGGTATGCTCGACATGGTGCTCGCCGAGATGCGCGCGACCAAGGCCGCGGGGGAGGGCGACGTGCCCATCGTCATTACCGGCGACGACGCCGAGGCGCTCGCGTCGCTGGTCGGTCACAGTCTGACGGTCGACGACGCGCTGACGTTGCGGGGTCTCGCCGAGCTCTACCGCATCAACCAAAAGCCCCGCCGCGTGTAAAAGTGAGGGCGCCGGTGGGACAAACGCCTCCACCTTTCACCTGCTACAATGGGTCAAACTATTGCGATTACGGAGGTGTCTGCCATGTCGGACGATCTTCATCAAACCGCGTCGGGCAAGCGCCTGGACGTCATTAGCTGGGACGAGTTCTTTATGAGCGTGGCCATCGCCGCGCAGCGCCGCAGCAAGGATCCCAACACACAGGTGGGTGCGTGCATCGCCAGCACCAACCACCGCATCCTTTCGGTGGGCTACAACGGTACGCCCTCGGCGCTCAACGACGACTTTTTCCCGTGGGGTACGAGCGACGACCCGCTGCAGGACAAGCACAACTACGTGGTCCATGCCGAGGCAAACGCCGTGCTCAACTACCGTGGCTCGCTCAAGGATCTCGAGGGTTCCACGGTCTACGTCACGCTGTTCCCGTGCCACGACTGCGCCAAGATTTTGGCGCAGGTGGGCGTGGGCGAGGTCGTCTACCTGGACAACAAGTACGCCGACACCGATGATGGACGCATCAGCCGCCGCATCCTCGACTCCTGTGGCATCAGCTACCGCCAAGTTATCGTCGATGTTCACATCGGCACCGAGGGGCAGGCTCAGCAGTAGCGCGTGGCAACGCCAGCTGGCAACAAAAGGCAGCCAAAAGAGCCCCGTCCCAAATTGACTACTCGTGAAAGTCGCGTCTGCGCGCATGGACGGCTCGTGAGCGGGTACACGGCTGTAGTAACATAGCTTCTGTCCGCGGGCGCGCCCGCGTAATTGTGAGAAAGGAGCCCCTGTGGCTGTTAACGAAGAGCTGCTTAAGAAGGTTCTTGAAGAGATTCGCCCCAACCTGCAGGCCGACGGCGGCGATATGGAGTATGTGGGCGTTGACGACGAGGGCGTCGTCAAACTGGAGCTGCAGGGCGCTTGCGCCGGCTGCCCCATGAGCTCGCTGACCCTGTCCATGGGTATTGAGCGCATCCTGAAGGAGCATGTGCCCGGCGTTACCCGTGTCGAGCAGGTCAATGCCTCCGGCGAGACCGACGACCTGTACGACGAGTACGCGCCGTTCTAAGATGCGAAAGCTGCGGACGGCATACTCCGCATAGACGTTACGCCCAAATATGCGGCTGCGAGCGCAAGGCCCACGGCCGCATTTGTATGTAGGGAGTAGGAGGGTCGACATGCTCAACGACTTCTACCATATGCTTGATCCCGTCGCGATTTCGGCGGGGCCCATCACGATTTACTGGTATGGTCTGGCCTATGTGGTCGGAGCTCTGCTCACGGCGGTTGTCATGTACCGCACGCAGCGTCGCTGGGGCTTTAACATCACGATTGACGACCTGACGAGCGTCGTGGTCGGTGTGGTCTTTGGCCTTATCATCGGCGCCCGCCTGTTCTACGTCATCTTTTACGGCGACGGCTACTACTGGGCACATCCGCTCGAGATCTTTGCCACCAACGAAGGCGGCATGAGCTTCCACGGTGGCCTGGTCGGCGGCATTATCGGCGGCATCATCGTGTGCCGCATGTATAAGCTCGACGCATGGACTTTGGCAGACCTTGCCGTCATAGGCGCGCCGCTGGCCTTGTGTCTGGGCCGTTGTGCCAACTTTGTCAACGGTGAGCTGTGGGGCAAGCCGACCGATCTGCCCTGGGGCGTGGTCTTTGGCGGGACTGCGGGCGATATGCCGCGTCATCCCTCCCAGCTCTACGAGGCATTTCTTGAGGGCATCGTGCTTTTTTGCATTCTGCAGGTGCTCAGCCGCAAAAAGCCGCTACTGCCCCAAGGCACGTTTATGGGCGTGTTTGTGATGGGTTACGGCATCGTCCGCTTCCTCATTGAGTTTGTGCGTGTGCCCGATGCGCAGCTGGGCTATCTGCTGGGCGGCGTCATCACCATGGGTCAGCTGCTGAGCCTGCCGCTCGTAATCGCGGGCCTGGCGCTCATCATCTTTGCTCGTCGCCGCAACCAACCCCAGCGCATCTACCTCGACGCCTAACCACCACAAAGGGGACAGGCACCTTTGTGGTGGTTTGCTGGGCAACGATGACAGAACCGTAACGTTTCCCCAGATAAAACCTGCCAAAATAAACCTGTCCCTTTTTGGCAGGTTTCTAGAAAGGCTTTCGGACTGTGAAGGATTCCGATCTCTCCACAACGGCTGCGCGCGACGCTGCCCGCATCGTCTGGTTTAAGCGCTACCCCGCCAAGCAGACGCTCATCGCATTTCTGCTCGCGTTGTTGGCGACCACGGCGTTTTCCATCGATCCCGCCCCAGTGTCGAGCAACGCAGTCTTGGCGATTGACCCCAAAGCCTCTGGCATGCTGTACGTGTGCTACGAGGTGCTTCTCTCGTTTGCCGGCCACACCGACGCGGTCATGCTGCTTGCGCTTGCCTGCCTGCTCACGCTGCCGTTTCGCTACGTATTCTTTGGCCGTGGCGACACCTGGCGCCCATCGATTATTCTGCCGTCGCTGTTTTTCGCCATCTGCATGGTGTTCGGCCGCAGCTACGACCTCACCGACTCGGCCGAGATTGTTCTTGGCGACAAGGCCCGCATCATCTGCGCCTGGATTGGCGGCGCGGGCTGGATGCTCCTAGCGATCGTGGCCTTCTATCTGGCTTTTGAGTGTCTAGATTGGCTGAGCTCCCGACGCATCCCGTTTTCCGAGGCGCACTTTGGCCGCATATGGCGTGTGGCTCACGCCGTGCTCTCGGTCCATCCCTTTGCCGGGCCCTTCCTGGTGCTTATGATCGCCTGGGCGCCCATGCTCATCGCTTCGCTGCCCGGCCTTTTTATGGGAGATACGGGTGCGCAGATTCGCCAGTGGTTCAACTATCCCAATGGCACGAGCGACTACCTGCGCCTACTCAACCCCAGCGTGCTGCTCAACGGGCATCATCCCGTAGTGCACACGGCCATTATCGGCTCGTGCGTTCAACTGGGGCTTTCGCTGTTCAACAGCGCTAACGCGGGCCTCATCATCTATACCTGCGCTCAATTTGTCATCACGGCTGCCTGCATGGCCTATTCCATTTCGTCGCTGCGCAAACTGGGCGTGAGCCTGCCGGTTCGCGGTACGATCCTGCTGTTCTTTGCGTTTATGCCGATGTTCTCTAACTACGCGGCCCTGCTCACCAAAGACGTGCTCTTTGCCGACGCGTTTTTGGTGCTGCTGGTACAGACCGTCAAGCTCGTCGCATGTGGCCTGCCCCGTCGTGATGCCAATGTCGAGCGAGCGGGCGAGAAAGCCCCCGTGCTCTTTGCGCGCCACGACTGGCTGTTGCTTGCGCTGGCTGCCATGGGTTCCACGTTTTTGCGCAATGGAGGCCTGGTGTTTCCCCTGGCGGCATGCGTAATCGCGGCGGCGTTTTGCGCATGGGATGTACATGTCGCTCGTCGTGCGGCTAAGCAGACGGGCACCGCGGTCTCATGCGCCACACCGCGCTTCCGCTGGGTTGGCGTCCTCGCGGTACTCGCGCTCTGCCTTGCCTCTAATATGTACTTCACCAAGGTCTTTATGCCGGCGCACGACATTACGCCTGGTTCCAAGCGCGAAATCCTCTCGATTCCGTTCCAACAGACGGCTCGTTTCGTCCAAAAGCACGACGGCCTCAACTCGGGCGTCAACCCTACGGTTAAGGAGGACGGCACTATCGTGGAGGCACCCTGCGACGGTTTGGTGACCGATGAGGAGCGCGCCGTGATCGATCGCGTGCTCAAGTACGAGAACCTGGGTCGCCGCTACAACCCCGACAAGTCCGATGCCGTCAAGAACTGCTTTAACGAGTACGCCTCGCAGGAGGACATCGATGCCTATTTTGAGGTATGGGCCCAGATGTTTAAGAAAGATCCCGAGTGCTATATTTCGGCGCTTATCAATAACTACTATGGCTATTTTTATCCGAGCGCGCGCGATGCCTGGGTCTACAGCACGGCGCGTAGTGCCGAGATCATGGCGCGTCCCGACAACCTCAAGTACTTTGACTTCCATCCGGTTGACAGCAACGTGGTGCGCTGGTGCGACCACCTGATCAATCTGTACCGTGTGGCGGTGCAGCGCATCCCGTTTATTTCGCTCACCATGAGCTCGGCCACCTATGTGTGGATCATGATCGCTGTGGTGGTCTACCTGCTGCGTCGTCATTCATGGCGTGCGCTGGCAATCTGGGTGCCGCTGTTGGGCGTGCTCGCCGTGTGCCTGATTGGCCCGTGCAACGGCTCGACCTACATGCGCTACCTGTATCCGGCCATCGCCTGCATGCCCTTCGCCATCGGTGCCACCATCACCCGCAGCGACTTCCTCTGGTCCTAACTTGGTGCATTGGGGTCAGGTAACTTTGCACCAGCCCCTTGCACCAAGGGGCTGTATCATCACGACGCCTTCATTTTGGGGTTTATCTCGCAGGCCAGTAGGTATATCATAACGACGTTTGTTTATATTGCCCGAGCATCTGCGCTGGGCTTTAGGTCGAAACCGATAGGAGACACGTATGTCCGGACACTCTAAGTGGGCCACAACCAAGCATCGTAAGGGCGCGCAGGACGCCAAGCGTTCCGCCCTCTTCTCCAAGCTGAGCCGCAACATCACCGTTGCTGCCCGTCTCGGCGGCGACCCGCTGCCCGAGAACAACGCCAGCCTCGCCGCTGCCGTTGCCAAGGCCAAGGCTCAGTCCATGCCTAAGGACAAGATCAAGTCCGCTATCGACAAGGCTTTTGGTTCGGGTGCTGACGCCGCCGTCTACGAGAACATCGTGTACGAGGGCTACGGTCCCGCCGGTGTTGCCGTCTACGTCGACTGCCTGACCGACAACCGCAACCGTACCGCCGCTGATGTCCGTTCCGCCTTCTCCCACGCTGGTGGCAACCTGGGCACCTCCGGCTCCGTCGCCTTCCAATTTGAGCGCAAGGGCCAGATCGTCGTCGCCAAGGAGATCCTGGACGAGAACGCCAAGAAGGAGACCATGATCGCCAACGGTGCTGCCGGTGACGAGGATGAGTTCATGATGGCCATCGCCGAGGCCGGTGGCGAGGACTACGAGGATGCCGGCGAGGAGTGGATCGTCTGGACTGCTGCCAACGACGTCATGGCTGTCTCCAAGGCGCTCGAGGAGCAGGGCGTCCAGGTCAAGGGTTCCGAGACCACCATGGTCCCGACCACCCCGACCGAGGTCTCCGGCGCCGACGCCAAGAAGGTCCAGCGCCTCATCGACCGTCTTGAGGAGCTCGACGACGTCCAGGATGTTTACAGCACCATGGACATGACCGACGAGGTCATCGCTGCCCTCGAGGAGGAGTAGCGCCCGCACGGGTTAAGCCGTGCATATCTGGGCATAATGAAGCGAGCATGCAAGCCTCGTGGAATAGATGAGCCGGATCCGCGTGCGTAGAGCACCGGACCCGGCTCTTTTATAATGATGCGAACTGTTTTGCATTTCGAGAGCCGAGATTTGAAGGGAGCGCCGCGTGCGCGTACTCAAACGAGCCCTAGCGATCGTGTATCTTGCCGCCACCATCGTGGCGCTGGGTACGCTTGTCTGCCAGTTTTGGGGGCCGTATACGTATCGCTTTATGTTGCTGATGCGCGACCCCATGCCGCGCATCGTCGTGACGGCATGCGGCGGAGTTGTGGCGATCGGCGTACTGGTAAGCTTCTTCCGCCTGATGTTTGCTCGTCGCGAGCCGTCCTGCGTGCATCCGGCGGGGGAGCGCAATATCGAGGTTACCCTTGTGGCGCTTTCTTCGTGCGCCAGGGCTGCTGCCGAGCGCGACGACCGCGTGATGGTCGAGCATGTCGAAGCCCGCGTCCAAGGCCCCGACGATTCGCACGTCCGATTTAAGGTCGAGGCTATCGCGCTTGACGATAAGGACGTGGCATCTCTGGCTACCGCGATGCAGCAGCGTATCGAGGAGGCCTGCGATACCATGCTCGGCACACCGGGCACGACTGCACGCGTCCGTTTTTTGCCGTCCAAGACTACCGTCCAGACCGTGGAGGTTTCCGGTGAGTGATACCAATCAAGATAAGACCGCTCTTACGCCGCGCCTGAAGATTGACCAGAGCGCCACGCCGGCGAGCGAACCTGTTGATTCCAAAGCAGAGGCAACCGAGTTGCAAGATGCGGCAGCCGCGGATTTTGACGAGGCTATGGGTCTCATCAAGGGTACGGGCGCTGCCATCTGGAGCTATGCTGTGCGTCATCCCAACACCACGCTCGGTGCCGTCGCGGGTTTTGTGCTCGCGGTGCTGGTGCTCACGCTCGGCCTGTGGGACACGCTGGTCATCGCATTCTTCGTGCTGATCGGGGCTGTGATCGGCCAAATTCGCGACGGCGAGAACGGGATCGTCAACTTCTTCGGCCGTCTGTTTAGCGGCCGCTAATCTGTATTCGACTGTCGCATCCGCGGCAGGCATAAGGAGGAACCATGGCTTTTAACACGAAGGTCGATGTGACCGATACCGAGCTCGAGGAGAACGAAGCGGTCGTCGCCGAAGCCGAGGACGTGACGCTCGAGGACGAGGCTCTTGTCGAGGCCGAGTCCGATGAGGATGAGGACGACGAGGAGGCGGACGAGTCCGAGGACTCGCTGACCTATTCCAACGGTGTGATCGAGAAGATCGTTGCCATGGCCACTCGCGAGGTTCCGCACGTTCTGGGCATGAAGGGTAACCTCATGCATTTTGTGCAGGAGCAGTTTGGTGCCGAGAATCTGACCAAGGGCGTGACGGTCGAGGTCACCGACGATAATCGCGTGGTCGTCAACATCTCCGTCATTATCGAGTACGGCGCCTATGCGCCCGCGATCTTCGACGATGTCAAGGCGCGCGTCACTGAGCGCCTTGCCGCGATGACCGGCCTTGAGGTGGCGGGCGTCAACCTGCGCATCGAGGACGTCATCACCCCCGAGGAGTACGAGCACCGCACCAGCCAGCACGAATAACCTTCCAAAAAGGGACAGGTTTGTTTTGGCAGGTTTTATCTGCGAAAACGTTAAACGGCCGACCGCGCAAGCAAAAGCGTGGCCGGCCGTTTTTGTACGCTCCCGATATAGTCATACCGCTCGTCTAACTAAGGGTTGCAATCCCCACGTTCCGCGTTACTCTAATGGGCGCATTGTTTCCAAATTGTTAACGAGGGGTTGCCGTAATGGCCGACGAGCACGAAACAGAAAGCAAGGCATGGGCAATTGAGGCCGCTGCGGCAGAGGCGGCGTCGCGTGCTGCCGAGGAGGTGCATCGTCCTCCCGTAGTGCCGATGGAGCGCGTGGTCGATCGCGATGTTATCGAGCGGGGCGAGCGCGCTGGTCGCAAGCGCAGCCAGGAGCCGGGCTTTCCGCGCTTTTTTGCCGAGCTCAATTTGGGCCTGATCCTCACGGCCTTTGCCATCGTCGCGTTTAAAACCCCTAATCACTTTGCTTTTGGCGGCACCTCGGGCGTGTCGGTCATTCTGTCCACGCTGTTCCCGACCCTGCCCGTCGGCGTCTTTATGTGGATTATCAATGCGGTCCTGGTCGTTCTGGGCTTTATCTTTTTGGAGCGCAAGGCAATCCTGTGGAGTGTCTTTGCCTCGTTTGCGCTGTCCGCCTATGTTTCGCTGTTTGAGCTCTTTATTCCGACCGATGTCTCGATGACGGGCGATATGTGGCTCGACCTGTGCTTTGCCGTGATTCTGCCGGCGCTCGGCAGCGCCATCGTCTTTGATATTGGTGCCTCGACGGGCGGCACCGACATCCTCGCCATGATTCTCAAACGCCGCACGACGCTTGAGATCGGCCGTGCGCTGCTGCTGGTCGATATCGGCATCGTGACCATCGCGGCCTTCTTGTACGGCCCGCGCGTCGGTCTGTATTGCGTGCTCGGCCTGTTTGCCAAGACGCTTGTGGTCGACAAAGCCATCGAGAGCATCCACCTGCGCAAAGTCTGCACGGTCATTTGCTCCGAGCCCCTTAAGGTCGAGGAGTTTATCGTCAAGCATCTCAACCGTACGGCGACTATCAGCCGCGGCAACGGTGCTTTCTCGGGCAAGTGCGTGACGGTGATCATGAGCGTGCTGAGTCGTCGCGAGGCCGTTCAACTGCGTCGCTACGCGCGCGAGATCGATCCGGGTGCCTTTATCACGATCGTCGACAGCTCCGAGATCGTCGGCAAGGGTTTCCGTGGAACGAACTAACGCGGTCGAGCTCATCAAACAATCGAATAGCGCCCTGCGCATTGCAAATGCGTCATGTTGGAGTATTTGTCCCCACATTGGGTGATAATGATGCCAAAGACATCGTTTGCGATCCAGATGATTCGCTCAAGATACGAAGGGATGATCTCGATGTTCTGTTCGCAGTGTGGTGCCCCCATGGGCGATAACGACAAGTTCTGCGGCGCGTGTGGTGCCCCCAATGCCGGTGCCGCAGCCTCTGCCCCTCAGGGTCAGCCCCAGCAGTTTGTTCCGCAACCGCCCGTGGCGAATGCGTCCAAGGGCTGTGTGGCTCAGGCGTTTGAGGATATGACCAAGACTCCGGGCGTGCTGCAGCGCGTGTGCCAGATTGCCTTTTTACCGGCGCTGATTTGTGTTGTGTCGGTACTCGTGCTGTTTATTCCCGTTATTGGCGGCATTGCAGCTGCCATCGGCTTTTTGGCAGCTTGCATTGCGAGCGTGTGCGGTTCCGGCTTTGGTATTGAGTGGGGTCGCGATCTGTCGCTCAAGGTTGATGACGGTATGGATCGTCCACTCATGCGTTCCACGTCGTTTGGCCTCGGAGTCTTTTCGAGCGTTATCTCGGTCGTGCTCGAGGTTATCGCTGCCATTCCCGTTATCGGTGTAGTGCTTTCGCTGGTGGAGAGCGTGGTAATTGGCGCCGCGGGCTCGTATTCGTATTACGGCTCTTATGCACTCGAGGCAGCGCTGTTCGGCTCGCTTGGCCTGCTTGTCCTGGCTATGATTGCCACGGCGGTCTTGGGGGTCTTCTTTAAGATGTTCGCCGACATTGCCGTGATGCACTTTGCGGTGACCGGTCGTGTCGAGAGCGCGTTTTCGCTCGATAAGGTCTGGGCGGCCTTTAAGCACAACAAGACCAAACTGTTTTGCGCTTCGTTCCTTCCCGAGTTTTTGACGGGTCTGGTCGCCAACGTTGTCACATGGATCCTGACGCTCGTCTTCGGCGCCATTGCCTCTGTCGGTATGTATAGCTACTACTACCGTCCTTCGGCTATTGAGGCGCTTGTTACCGGCGGTGGCATCACGCTCGTATTGTTCTTGGTGCTGACGGCGTTTGTCACGGTATTCCTCACGGTCTTTGGCAAGATGCTCAAGCATCGTGCCGTTGGCTATTGGGTTGCGCGCTACGCAAGCGAGTGGGCCGACGAAGACAAGGACGACGTCCTGACTTTTGTGCTGCCGTTTGAGAAGAAGTCTGCTCCGGCTGGTTTTAGCGCCGACGCAGCGCCCGTATCCGATTCCGCTGCGGCGCCTGCGCCCGAGCCCGAGCCCGAGCCCGAGCCTGAGCCTGAGCCC
>CABMOY010000069.1 GCA_902388345.1 uncultured Collinsella sp. | reverse complement strand
AATTTTGCCGCGAGCTGGCTTCGAGCTCCGACAGCTCGAGCGGCGGCAGCCGCGGCGGCTTCTCTGGCGGCGGTGGTGGCGGCGCCGGCGGAGGCGGCGGCGGAACGTTCTAGCGAGCGCTTGCTTTGGGGTGGATCTTTCTGGGCGGTTGCCAGGGAAGATTCATCCCATTTTTGTGCATCGAAACGGGTCAAACTTTCCGCTGAGGACCTTCGCGCAAGGGGCAGTGGACAAAAAATGCCAAATATGAGTACTGTTGCTGCGTTGGTCACATATGTTTGCACATAATAATGGGCTCCTAATGAGAGTACTTCTCGTTAGGAGCCCATTTTATTGAACATTTGGGGAGTTACGTCAGCTCGTGCAGCTGGTCGTCATGCCTATAAGCATCAAAAATGCCCCGAATCGCTGCTACTAAAAAGGTAACAGTACTCATATTTGATGTATTTTGACCACGGCTATCTACAAACCCCCTAGGCCACTCATTAGGGACAGACTTAAATGACTAGTTGTTGGGGATCAGTCATTGGGGACGTTCTTAAATGACTAGGTGTGGCTGCTTGGGCTAGGCTGTTAGATCGAGTTCGTAGAGGAAGCTTTCGCGCGGCATGGCGTGGCGGCGCTCTTCGCGGTTGGCGCGGTGCGTGGCCGTGCGCTTAAAGCCGTGCAACTCGTAGAACTTCCACGAGCAGTTGGAGTCGGTGTACAGGTGCGCCCTCGTCGCTCCAAGCGAGGACAGGTGCGAGACTGCGGCATCGAGCAGAACCGTGCCAACGCCCAGGCCATGGACATCGCGATCCACGGCAAGCAGCGTGACCTCGTTGTCGTGCGGCAACGGGCTGCTCTCGAGCAGACGGTTGTTGGTTCGGATGGTTGCGCGTACAAACGAGAGATACTCGGCGCAGGCATCGGGCTCCAGCTCACGCATCTGCGATAGCAGCGCGCGTTCGGTATCCATCCAATGTTCCTTAACGGTGGCGCCGGAGCTCTGTCCCGCACGCGCGAGCGAAATGCCACGCGCCTGACCGTCAATCACCGCAACCTGCGAAAACGTCGACGACGAAAGGCAGTAGGCAAGGTCGCACGCGGCTTCGAGGCGGTTGTACTCATCGTTATCCGAGTTGTTGTGCCAAAGCTGCTGCAAGATCAGCGCGATGGCGTCGAAATCTTCGGTATCAAACGGTCGGTAGAGAACCCGCGAGACCATGGTGCCTCTTTCTATTGCGGATACATATCGAGCACAGTTCTACCACGCCATTGGCATCTAATTATGGTGCCCCTGTGTTCCATCAACTCACCGTGCCCAGCGGCGCTCTTGCAACCCCCCGCTCGCAAACTTTTTCTGCACAGCCGTGCGTTGCGGGATGCAACGTCGCGCTCGATGCGCTACATTGAATCAGTATTTTCAATGCCGCTGCGCGAGCGCTGCAGATCGACGTATCACCGACTCACAGAGCACGGCGGCGTACCAGACAGGAGGACTGCATGGGATCTGATGTGAAGATCGCACGCGCGTTGATCTCGGTTACCGATAAGACGGGTGTCGTCGATTTCGCACGGACGCTGGTTGATGACTTTGGCGTCGAGATCATCTCTACGGGCGGCACGGCTCGTGCCATCGAGGACGCGGGCGTTCCCGTAACCCCCATCGAGGAGTTCACGGGCTATCCCGAGATGATGGACGGCCGCGTTAAGACCCTACACCCCAAGGTTCACGGCGCGCTGCTGGCCCGCCGCGATTCCGAGCAGCACATGCAGGAGGCCGCCCAGCACGGCATTAAGCTGATCGACCTGGTCGTCGTCAACCTGTACGAGTTCGAGAAGACCGTCGCCAACCCCGAGGTCACCTTTGCGGATGCCATCGAGCACATCGACATCGGTGGCCCCTCCATGTTGCGCTCTGCCGCCAAGAACGCCGCGAGCGTTACCGTCATCTCCGACCCGGCCGACTATGATGCCGTCCTGGCCGAGATGCGCGAGACCGGTGGCTGCACCACGCTTTCCACCCGTCGTCGCCTGCAGGTGAAGGTCTACCAGACCACCGCCGCCTACGACACGGCTATCTCCCGTTGGCTTGCCGCCCAGGCAAGCGACGTGGCGGACACCTCTGCCAAGCTCGAGATTTCGCTGGAGAAGGTCGACGACCTGCGCTATGGTGAGAATCCTCAGCAAAAGGCTACGGTCTACCGCTTTGCCGAGGGCTGCGAGAACACCGCGAGCTCTCAGTTCCCGCTTGTGGGCTCCGAGCAGATCCAGGGCAAGCCGCTCAGCTACAACAACTATCTGGACGCCGATGCCGCCTGGAACCTGGTCCGCGAGTTCGACGAGCCGGCCTGCGTGATCCTCAAGCATCAGAACCCCTGCGGTTCCGCCGTTGCCGAGGACATCACGGCCGCCTACGACCGCGCTTTCGCCTGCGATCCCAAGAGCGCCTTCGGCGGCATCATCGCCTGCAACCGCGAGGTTCCCTTTGAGCTGGTTGAGCACTTCGCCGACCAGAACAAGCAGTTCGTCGAGGTCATCATCGCCCCGAGCTACACCGATGGGGCGCTCGAGCGCATGGCCAAGCGCCCCAACCTGCGCGTGCTGGCTACCGGCGGCGTGGACCACGGTGCCCAGGTGGAGCTGCGCTCCATCGACGGCGGCATGCTGGTGCAGGAGGTCGACCACGTGACCGAGGATCCCGCGACCTTTACGTTCCCCACCGACCGCAAGCCCACCGACGCTGAGATGGCCGAGCTCGAGTTTGCCTGGAAGGTCTGCAAGGGCGTTAAGTCCAACGCCATCTTGGTCTCCAAGGGTAAGGCCGGCATTGGCATGGGCCCGGGTCAGCCCAACCGCGTTGACTCCGCGCTGCTTGCCTGCGAGCGCGCCGAGGACTTCTGCGAGCGCGAAGGCGTGGAGAAGGGCGGCTTTGCCTGCGCAAGTGACGCGTTCTTCCCGTTCCGCGACAACGTCGACGTGCTTGCCGCACACGGCGTGACCTGCATCATCCAGCCCGGCGGCTCCAAGCGCGATGACGAGAGCATCCAGGCCTGCAACGAGCACGGCATCGCGATGGTGTTCACAGGTGCCAGGCATTTTAGGCACTAGGGCTTTCCCAAGCACCCGACCTTGCCCCTCAAACCGTCGCTTGCGTACATTTAGTACGCGGCGCTCCTCTTTCGGGGCAATCTCGGGCACTTGGAAAACCCTTAATGGGATGTTGTTCTATCCCATTAAGCTGATCGGTCGCCTGACCATATCGTCAAAATAATCTCTGCAAAAGACGGTCGCTCCGTTTGGAGGGCCGTCTTTTTGGTATAAGAGGACGGAATGACTAACACGAAAGGTACAACCATGCCCCAGATTGATGATGCCGAGTTGTTTGGCAATGCCGAGGATCAGCGTGCGTACGAGGACTTTTGCGCCAATCAAGAGGCGGTCGAGAAGTTCACGCTCGACAAGCCCGCGCTTATCTGCCGCTGGCGCATGTCCACCAAAAAGGTGCCCATGCTCAACCGTCACATCCGCGCGCTGTCCGAGCGTCTGGTGCAGGGCGAACCGCTTACCCATAACATGCTCAGCTGGGCTAAGCAGCACGTTGAGTGGTCGCTTGCCGAGGGCGATTACACCGCGCACGACGGCGTGCTCATGCTGGTGATCGACGTTAACGGCAATGCCGCCATGACGGTGGGTGAGTACGCGCCGCTGGCCGATACTTCGGCCAAGGCGCTGCGTGCCCGCTCCGCCGAGGCCCGCTCCGAGGCCGACGAAACCGGCGTGGCGCCCGAGCTGCTCGCTGCCGTCAGCAACGGCGAGCTGGCCTTTGTGGCGCCGGCGGACGAGTGCCTGTGTGGCACGGCGACGCTCATAGAGCAGCTGGCCCAGACCAAGGGCATCCCGGTCACGCGCGTGGACATTCCCGCACAGCTCAAGGGCGCCTTGTTCCTGGTAAGCGACGAGCACGGCGTGGTGCCTGCCACCGACGCCGACGCCGCCGAGTCTGATGCCGCGACGGTCGCCTTCTTTGCCGACGGCTACGAAAAGCTTCGCGCCCGCCGCTAAATGATTATTCTGGGACGGGGATTAAAGAATCATTTTGGTTCCCGCCACCGCTGCGAGTGCGAGGCGGACAAAACGCCCCCGCTCGCGAACAGTTCTGTCACCTTGGCGACGTGCGTGGCGCGCACCTGCAGTTTCGCAGCCATAATGGTGGCAAGACAATCAAGAGGGGAGCGGAATCCATGGCGCTAATCTATATCGTTGAGGACGACGAGCCCATTAGTCGTGAGCTTGTCGACATCCTTGCCCGCGCCGGGTTTGAAATCGAGGCCTGCGAATCGTTCGAGCATGTCTCGCGCGATATTCTCGCCGCCGCGCCCGACCTGGTGCTGCTCGACCTCACGCTTCCCGTCAAGGACGGCCAGCATATCTGCCACGAGGTTCGCCGCGAATCCGAGGTCCCCATCATCGTCCTCACCTCGCGCACGACCGAGATCGACGAGGTCATGGCCATGACGCTCGGCGCGGACGACTTTGTTCCCAAGCCCTATAGCGCGCGCGTGCTCGTGGCGCGCATCAACGCACTGCTGCGTCGCACCGCGGCGTCAGGCGAGCGCAGCACGCTCGTCCACAAGGGGCTGGAGCTCGACCTCGCCCGCTCTATGGTCACCAACACGGCGACCGGCGACAGCACCGAGCTCACCAAAAATGAACTGCGCATTCTCTCGCTGCTCCTGAGCCGCGCGGGCAAGATCGTCTCGCGCTCGGCCATCATGCAGGACCTGTGGGACTCCGACGCCTTCGTGGACGACAATACGCTCACCGTCAACATCAACCGCCTGCGCACCACGCTCGAAAAAATCGGCATCAAGGGGTATTTGACGACGCATCGCGGCCAAGGCTATTCGGTCTAGGGGCCGGCTATGTCGTTTGGCAAGTTCTTTAAAGATGCACTGCTTCCCGTCGCCGTGTGGACGTGCGGCGTGCTGCTGAGCTGCTTTGTGCTGACGGTCGCCGGCGCACCCGTTTCTATCGTGGTCGTGGCGGTTGGCGTGTCCTTTATCTTCGGTATGCTCGGCATCGTGATCGAGTACGCTCGCCGTCGCCGTTTTCTGCGTCAGTTGGAGCGCGCGGCAGAGGAGCTCGAGAGTCCCGCATGGGTGCAGGAGATGGTGCAATGCCCAACCTATGCCGAGGGCGAGCTCGAGTACGAGGTCCTGTGCCGGGTGGGCAAAGCCGCCTGCGACGAGGTTGCCGAGGGCCGGCGTCAGACCGAAGACTATCGCGACTATATCGAGAGCTGGGTCCACGAGGCCAAGCTGCCCCTGGCGGCGGCTCACCTGATTCTGGAAAACCTCGACGGCGGCGCAGATGACCCAACACGTGTCGATGACCTGGGTCGCGAGTTGGCTCGCGTTGAGCGCTATATCGACCAGGCGCTGTACTACGCGCGCTCGGAAGTCGTGGAGCGCGACTACCTGATTCGCCGCTGGGACCTTAAGACCTTGGTGACGGGTGCGATTAAGGCCAACGCGCGCGAGCTCATTGCGGCGCACGTGGCTCCGGTGTGCGAGAACCTCGACTTCGAGGTCTTTACCGACGAAAAATGGCTCGAGTTTATCCTGGGCCAGCTCATTCAGAACAGCATTAAATATGCGCGCGAGGACGGCGCGAAGATCGTGTTTTCGGGCGCGTTACTGGACGAGGGCCTGGCGAGCGAGCGCATCGAGCTCACCGTTGCGGACAACGGCTGCGGCGTGTGTGCGGCAGACCTGCCACGCGTGTTCGAGAAGGGCTTTACCGGCGACAACGGCCGCACCACCAAGCGCGCAACGGGCATCGGCCTCTACCTGGTGGCGCGCCTATGCTCCAAGATGGGCATCGACGTCACGGCGGCATCCGACTCCGGCGAAGGCTTTGTCGTAACGTTCGCCTTCTCGACGAACAAGTTCCAATACTTTGAGTAGCCGGGCCGTCTTGCGCTGCGGACGGCTATGTTCCCGAACGTGAACTTAGCTAAGGCAACTGGCGTTATGTTCCCGAACGTGAACATAACTATGAGGCTCAAATGGATCTCCCAAAACAAAAACGTGCAGCCCAAACAAAACGTGCCGCCCCAAACGGGGCGGCACGCCATCTTTTATCAGCCAACTCGCTGAAGTAAGGCTGCGAAGGCCGCGAGGCCGGGAGGGGTTTCCTAAGGGCACATCCCGCAGCCGCAACGCGGCGAGGACGTGCCCGTGGAAACCCCGCAGGCCCCGCGGCCGGTGGGAGCAACGCTACTTTACGACCAAAATGTCGCAGTCGGTATTGCGCAGCAGGAACGTCGAAATCGAACCCAGAAGCGCATACTTGATCGAGGACAGGCCGCGAGCGCCGCAGAGCACCAGGTCGGGCTTGACCACGTCGAGCATCTCGTCTTTGAGCGTCTCGCGAATACGACCGGCGCGTATCATGACCTCGACCTCGGGAATATCGGGATTGGCCTTGGCCTCTTCGAGCTGCTTTTCGATGGAGTTCTTAAATGCCTCCTCTAAGCCGTTGACCAGATCGACCGGATAGGAACCGGCGCTCTCGAGTGCCGTGGAATCGATAACGTGGCCGATAATCAGCTTGGCGCCGTTGTTCGCGGCGACCTTGATGGCGCGTGCGAGCACAAAATCCTGCTGCTCAGTACCGTCGAGTGAAACAAATACCTTGGTGTAGCCCTCGTTCATGGTTTCCTCCTTGGTCTATCGCACGGGCGCGGGGCTCGTGCGTCGGGCGGGCGCGGGTGCGTTGACCGCCGGACACTTTATCTTGTTGCAGTTATACCCAAGGATTTGGGTTTAACTGCTCGCAATTCTGTGAACGGGCGAGTTTTTTGGTAAGGGTAGGCGCGGTCGCACCGCCAACGGTTGATAATGGGACATCGCCCGCATCGTCCGCAGAACATCTACCGGCGGGTGTCTAACGAGGGGGTCCCTTTGGATATTATCGAGCTTCTAAAATCTGCCTTCATGGGCCTGGTCGAGGGCATCACCGAATGGCTGCCCGTTTCGTCGACGGGTCACATGATCTTGGTGGACGAGTTCGTCAAGATGAACGTGAGCGAGACGTTCTGGAATATGTTCCTGGTCGTGATTCAGCTCGGCGCCATTCTGGCCGTCTGCGTGCTGTTTTTCCACGAGCTCAACCCGTTCTCGCCCAGCAAGGGCAAGGAGGGCCGTCGCGACACCTGGGTGCTGTGGGGCAAGATTGTGCTCGGTTGCATTCCTGCGGCGGCGATCGGCCTGCCGCTCAACGACTGGATGGAGGAGCATTTCTACAACGCTCCCGTCGTGGCGCTGGCGCTCATTGTGTACGGCGTGCTGTTTATCGTGATCGAGAACTGGCGCGCGAGCAAGCGCGAGGAAATGGCCGTTGCCGGTTCGTTTGGTTCGCGTGCTGTGGTGTCGGGTGGACGTCCCGCCGGTGCGCACTTTGCGGCGCCCCCCACGGCTACCGCTGAGGATGAGGACGATGACGAGAATCTGGACTTTGGTTCCATCGCCACGCTCGAGGACCTCAGCTGGAAGACTGCGCTGGGTATCGGCTGCTTCCAGGTGCTTTCGCTGGTGCCTGGTACGTCTCGCTCCGGTTCTACCATCATCGGCGGCCTGCTGCTGGGCTGCACGCGCTCGGTGGCGTCTAAGTTCACGTTCTTCCTGGCCATCCCTGTCATGTTTGGCGCGAGTGCGCTCAAGCTGGTCAAGTACTTCATCAAGGGCGGCACGTTCGGCACCAACGAGATCGCCATCTTGGGCGTGGGCTGCGTTGTTGCCTTTGTGGTTTCGCTCATCGCCATCAAGTGGCTCATGGGCTTCGTCCGCCGTCACGACTTTAAGTGCTTCGGTGTTTACCGCATCATCCTGGGCATCGTAGTGCTCGCATACTTCTTCGTTCTGGAGCCCATGCTCGGCCTCTAACTTAGTCGACGCTGCGCGGCGGCCAGAGCGACAGCTTGTCATTCAAAGAGGGTGGCATGACCAAAAGGTCTATGCTGCCCTCTTTTTTGGGCGATGGGGTGGGTCCGATGGTGGCGCACGGAGTCGTGGTGTGATTTGCGTCGGTGTCCGCGCGGCTCGGTATACTGGTACGGCTCAAACTATGGCGCTGCCCGCAGGCGCGCCGTCCGTCAGATGAGGAGTCGCCCATGACCCAGCCCCTGCCCTGGGAAAAGAACACTGCCGCGCCCGTGCCGCCCGCGCCGGAACCCGTGCCGCTCGATGCATACACCGCCCCCGCTGCGCCGGAGCCCGAGCTCGTTCCGCTCGACATCTACGACGCTCCCGCGCCGGCGCCCAAGCCCGCCAAGCCGCTCGTCGACATCGACAGCCTTAATCCCGCCCAGCGCGAGGCGGTCCTGTCCACCGAGGGCCCGTTGCTGGTGCTCGCCGGCGCCGGCTCGGGCAAGACCCGCGTCTTGACCTTCCGCATCGCACATATGCTCGGCGACCTGGGTGTTAAGCCTTGGCAGGTTCTTGCCATCACGTTTACCAACAAGGCTGCGGCCGAGATGCGCGAGCGTCTGGCGGCACTCATTCCCAGCGGCACCCGTGGCATGTGGGTGTGCACCTTCCATGCCATGTGCGTGCGCATGCTGCGCGAGGACGCCGACCTGCTGGGCTACACCGGCCAGTTCACCATCTACGATGACGACGACTCAAAGCGCATGGTGCGCGACATTATGCAGGCGCTCGGCATCGAGCAAAAGCAGTTCCCCATCAACATGATCCGCAGCAAGATCAGCTCTGCTAAAAACGCCATGATCGGGCCCGAGGACATGCTCAAGAGCGCCGATAGCCCCAACGACAAAAAGGCCGCGCAAGTCTACCTGGAGCTGGAGCGCCGCCTGCGCGCCGCCAACGCGATGGACTTCGACGACCTGCTCGTGCGCACGCTCGAGCTACTGCGCACCCGCCCCGAGGTGCTCGACAAGTACCAAGAGCGCTTCCGCTACATTAGCGTCGACGAATATCAGGACACCAACCACGTCCAGTACGAAATCGCCAACCTGCTGGCCGCCAAGTACCAAAACCTCATGGTCGTGGGCGACGACGACCAGTCCATTTATAGCTGGCGTGGCGCCGACATCACCAACATCCTGGACTTTGAGCAGGACTTTAAAAACTGCAAGACCGTCAAGTTGGAGCAGAACTATCGCTCCACGGGTCACATCCTGAGCGCCGCCAATGCCGTTGTTCGCCACAACTCGCAGCGCAAGGACAAGCGCCTGTTTACGGCCGAGGGCGATGGCGAGAAGATTCAGGCTTTCCAGGCAAGCGACGAGCGCGACGAAGGTCGCTGGATTGCCGGCGAGATCGAAAAGCTGCATGCCAAGGGT
The DNA here is from genome assembly GCA_902388345.1 of uncultured Collinsella sp. Taxonomy (GTDB): domain Bacteria; phylum Actinomycetota; class Coriobacteriia; order Coriobacteriales; family Coriobacteriaceae; genus Collinsella. The sequence goes on along the minus strand of CABMOY010000069.1, from coordinate 661 downwards.
ACGAGCTACGACGATATCGCCGTGTTCTACCGCACCAACGCCCAGTCGCGTATCCTCGAAGATATGTTCCTGCGCGCGGGCGTGCCCTACAAGATCGTCGGCGGCACGCGATTCTTCGACCGCGCCGAGATTCGCGACGTCATGGCCTATCTCAAGATGATCGTGAACCCGGCCGACGAGATGAGCGTCAAGCGCGTCATCAACACGCCGCGCCGCGGCATCGGCTCCACCTCGATCCAAAAGATCGAGCAGCTGGCGCGCGACAACCGCTGCTCGTTCTTCCAGGCCTGCGAGATCGCAACAGCCGAGACGGGCATGTTTAGTGCCAAGGTGCGCAACGGTCTGTCGAGTTTTGTGGCGCTGGTGCGCGAGGGCCGCCGCATGGACGGCGAGCTCAAGGATGTCGTCGAGATGATTGTCGATAAGACGGGCCTGCTGCAGGCGTTTCGCGCCGAGGGCACCATGGAGTCCGAGAGCCGCGCCGAGAACATCCAGGAATTCCTGGGCGTCGCCGCCGAATTTGAGGAGACGCACGAGGATATCGAGGGTACGCTCGAGAGTCTAGAAGAGCTGCGCGCGGCCGGTGTTGCCGACGTGCCGTCCGTCGCCGAGTCCGAGTCCGTCGTGGTGAGTGCGCCCGCGTCCGAGCCGGGGCCGTCCG
>CABMOY010000068.1 GCA_902388345.1 uncultured Collinsella sp. | reverse complement strand
ATGGGGCACGGGCGGGCGCTCAAGGCCGTCGCGAGGAAGCGGCTCAGGGCGATATGCGCCGTGATGCGCGACCGGGTGCCCTACCGGGAGTAGCGTCGAAGGTTGACAAAACTATAGGAACACCCAACGACTACCCAATGAGTAAACAAAGAGTGCGACGGAATGGCTCCCCTTGACAGCTTAAAGCCGTCATGCAGGAACCATTCCGTCGCAGCCTTATGAAAGGGACTGGGTTGTAAATGTTGGAGAAGAGCCGTTAGCGCCCAGGGGTCAGGATCACCAGGGCGTCGTGCTCAAAGGGATGCTGAGCCACGCGCACGGTGCCGTCACCGTTGTCGCGAACGGGCAGCTTGGCGACGCGCTTGTCTTCCATGTCGAGAACCGTCGCCGTCCAGCCACGCGCGCCGTCGAGCTTAAACTTGAGCGCCGTGGTGCGCGGCAGGTACGTGACGACGCGATCGCCAACGCGCGCCACACGAATGGCCTCGCGCGCGTCATCGAGGAGCTCCTGCGCCGGAACCACGGCAAGTGCGTCGTCGCCAGCCGTAGCACCCAGGCCGGCAAGCACATGCTCGATCGCGCCAAAGTCCCAAACGCCCGCAAACTGCAGACACTCCTGCCAGCGGAACGGCATATCGAAGCCCTCGCCCAGCACCGAGCCCTGGCTCTTGCTAGTCTGCCAGTTCCAAACACCGTGCGCGCCATATGTCACACCCGCGCTGGCGCCGGCAAGGATCGACGACCACACACTCGCGCGGCAGTCCTGCGCGGTGAAGCGCCAGTACACATTGCGCGACGCACCCATCTGCTCGTAACAAGGCTCAGAGTTGACCATCGGCTTTTTGGGATAGTTGGCGATAAAGTCCTGCGGCAAGTGCCAAGCCTCGGGCTGGCCCTCGTAGTTGTGGCCGGGCTGGAACATGTAGAAGTCCAAGCGGTCCAGGTACCGTGCCGGGATGGTGCGGTTGCCGCGGTTGATATGCATGGTGCGCAACGCCTCGGGCGCGCGATTGACGACCTCGTCGAGGGCGTCCTCGTAATAGGCGATCGCCTCGTCGCCGGCAAAGTCGGTATCGCCCGTCACCACGTAGACGGGGTCGAACTCGCCCAGGTTCTCGACGACGCGGGCAACGTGGGCACGGACCTCCTCACGCGGCATAACCTCGGCGCCGCAACGCTCGGCGATCTTGGCGCCCCAGGTACCGGGCACGTAATTGCACCACATGAGCACGAGCGCCGGACGAATGCCGTGCTCGACGGCAGCACGGCACATGGCGGCGGCACGATCCCAGTACGCCTGGTTGGGACGGGACCAATCAAAGTGCACGCCGTCCTCGCTGGCATAGGGCCAAATGCCCAGGTCGGGGCAGCAGCGATCCCACTGTGGCAGCGTGTTGATCTGCAGTGCGTTCATGCCCTGCTCGGCACGGCGGGTCAGGTAGTAATCCCAGTCGTTCTCGGCGATGCTCGTAAATGCGCTCCAGCACGTATCGGCAAACCAGAAGAACGGTTTGCCCTCGCACAAAAAGCCATCCTGGCGACCGTTGACGGTCAGCTTTCCCAAACTCATCTGCATGTCCTTTCGTTTGATAAAGGATTTGCGAACCGCCGAGGGCTTTCGCGGTAACCCCGCGCGAAAGCCCCCGCCGCTTGGCAAACCATCGCGGGCGAATACCGTCCGCCCCATCAGTCTACCTTGCAAGAAGGGCCCCGCCGGGCTTACGCCTGACGGGGCCCTGTCGTGTAGGTGAGGTCATATGTGACCGAACGGTTTGGCCTTAGGCCTCCATCTCGGCGAGTTCCTCCTTGGAGAAGCCGCAGGCAAAGACGACGGCAGCGGCGATGACAAAGGAGATTGCCATACCAACGATAGCCCAGACGGTGTTCATCTGGCCACCCTGCAGGTAGTTGGTGAAGACCAGGAAGTTGGACGCACCGCCTGCGAGGTAGTAGGTAACACCCATGAGGCCGGAGAACACAGCGCCGATGGCACCGCCGATGAACATGCCGAGCATGGTGCGACGGAAGCGCATGAGGATACCGAAGAGCGCAGGCTCGGTAACGCCGCCGGCGATGGCGGAGATGACGTAACCGATGGCAAGGGACTTCTCGTCGGGGTTCTTCATCTTGAGGAAGGCACCGAAGGCGCAGCCCCAGACAGCGGCCATAGCGCAGTTGGTGGAAACGAAGACGAAGGGATCGTAGCCGGCGGCGATGATCTGAACCTGAGCGAGCAGGATGACGGGCATGTGCATGCCGCAGACCACGAAGAGCTGCCAGAAGGCACCGAGGACGGCCATGACGATCAGGATACCGATGCCGCCAAGGTCAGCAAGGCCGAAGAGGGCGTTAGCGATCAGCGTACCGATCTCGTTGCCGATCGGGGCGAGGACGATGAAGGCGATGGGGATGGTGACGATCATGGTGCAGAACGGCGTGAAGACCGTGGAGAGCACGTCGGGCATGACCTTCTTAAAGAACTTCTCGATGAAGTAGAGGACGGGCACCGAAAGGATGATCGGCAGGACGGACTGCTGATAGTTGGCAGCGGCGATCTGGATGCCGTAGACGGAGATGATTCCGCCGCCCTCCTGGGTGGCGACGCTCACCACGGAAGGAGCCATGAGGGCGCCACCGAGCAGCATGCCGAGCACGGGGCTGGCGCCGAGCTTCTTAGCCGCGGCATAACCCAGGTAGATGGGGATAAAGGTGAACGTGGCCTCGTACAGCGTGGTGTAGAGGAACGTATAGGTCGGGTCGTCGGCCGAGAGCACACCGAGCATGGTGGGGCCGAGGACGGCCGCGATGGTACGGAACAGACCGCCGGCCATGAGCAGCGGGATGAGCTGGGTCATGGAGCCCGACAGATAGTCAAGGATGATGTTCGGCAGGTTCTTGAGCTCGAACTTCTGCTTGGAAGCATCGAGGTTCTCGTCGACGGCGGCACCCTGCTTGACGCCGGAGATGGCGACGAACTCGGCGAGCACCTTGGGCACGTTCTGGCCGATGATGACCTGGAGCTGGCTGCCGGCGAACTGGCATCCCAGAACACCCTTGACCTTCTTGATCTTCTCCACGTCGGCCTTGTTGTTGTCCTTGAGCGTCAGACGCAGGCGCGTCATGCAGTTGGTGGCGACGGAAACATTCTCCGCACCGCCCACGAGCTCGAGGACATCGGTGGCAATCTGCTTGTTATCTACTGCCATGGGACCCCTCCCCATATCTTCGTGTGCCAGCCCCCTTGGGCTTAGGCACGCCTTTGGCCCGGCGACTATAACCCCTTACGGTTGCCGGACCCTTGGATACGCTTTTGTAAACAAGGTGTTTACTGAACGTTTACGGGCTTTAGTTTACACGGAGCGCCGAATTTATGGCAATTTTGCCGTCTACAGTCCGGTGAACGGTAGGTAATCGGGGGTGAACGTATTTGAATGGCGGGAAACGGTCTCTTTGACCCTCTATTGATATATAGCCATTTACGTGGGATTTTATTTTGATGAACACCTCACTGATCTGTTAACTCATCAACAGAATCCCTGCTAGAAGCTAGTAAACATATGTTTAGTAGCTCACGACGTGTTCAGTTTTGCCGTTTACCGAGTTCATCTGGTTATTCTTCAATTCTAGATTACACTAAACATGTTTAGTTTGTATTGCCGCAGATGCCAGGCATTCGCGGCGTAAGGGAGGCAGCTCATGGAGCTCAAATTGTGTACCTACGCAACCGTCACCACCTTGGGCGACTTTGGCCCCTGGATCAGCAAGGTCGTACTCGACCTGCCCTGCACCGTGCGCGCCAACGACATCGACGCGAACACCTTCCATATATATGTAGAGCGTCACGAGCGCTCGGGCGAGGTTCTGATGCGCAAGGAGCGCGGCGCCGACCATGCCGCGCCCTCCGTGGGTTACATCGACATTCTCGCCGCATATCCGTGCGACGAGAACGGACGTAAGCTCGCCGTGGGCACCCATGTGGCGCTCGAGGTCGCCGAGCAGCGCCTGACCAAGACCATCGAAGGCGGCGTCATGGGCTCGCGCATGCTCGATGACCAGCTGCGCATCACGCAGCTCACAGCTCTTCCCGGCAACGACGGCGACGATCCCACCTGCGGCCTGGTCTTCGACACCTGCCGTGGCGATATCTGCCCCGCGCTCAAAGGCTGGAGCAACGCCACGCAAAAGACCGCCGTCGACGGCATCGCGCTCGAATACGGCTTCTTTGAGCCCACCTTTAAGGCCGAAGACTCGGCATGCTTCAACCCCTTTGCGCCCGAGGCGACGGTCGTGCCCCAAAGGGCACCGCTCGTGGTGTATCTGCACGGCGCCGGCGAGGGCAAGGGCGCCACGCAAGGCGAAGGCGCTACGCGCGCCTATATCGGCAACCGCGTGACGGCCATTAGCCAGGCGCAGATCCAGCGCTACTTTGGCGGCTTTGCCTGGGTGCTCGTGCCGCAGTCGCCCACGTTTTGGATGGACAACGGCGTCGAACAACTCGGTCGCTCCAACCAGAGCATCTACTCCTCCGTGCTCAAGGCGCTTATCGACGAGTTTGTCGCCGAGCATGCCGACCGCATCGACACCGACCGCATCGTGGTCGCCGGTCTTTCCAACGGCGGCTTTATGACCCTGCGCCTGTGCGCCGACTACCCCGATTTCTTCGCCGCGGGCCTTCCCTGCTGCGCCCCGTGGTACAACGCCACGGACGAGGACGTGGCCGCGCTCGCCAAGACGCCGCTGTGGTTTACGCACTCCAAGGGCGACGAGCTTGTGTCACCGCAACAGACCGTGCTGCCGCTGTTCGCGCGCCTGCGCGGTGCCGGCGCCAACGTGCATCTCACCTACTTTAGCCATGTCGAGGACCTGACCGGCGTGTATCGCGAGGCCGACGGCTCGGCCAAGAAGACGTTCAACCACGGCGTGTGGATCCACCAATTCAACGACCTGTGTTATCAAGACTTCGACGGGGGCAACGTACTCATCGACGGCGAGCCGGTGGGCTGCTGGGAGTGGTCGGCCAGGGTTTCGAGGTAACCATCCCATCGGGGGCTCTGACCTTTAGTTTTGTAAACGTCCTCGCGCATGAGCCCCGCTTATCCTGCTCCTTCGGAGCATCGGATAAGCGGGGCTCGCGCTGCGGAATGTTTACAAAACTAAAGGTCAGAGCCCCCTAAGTTAACGTTGTTCGAAACGCTGGTCGGCCGCTTCCGGCGGGCCGCCGGGTCGCGGGCGATGGGGGCGTGGGTCCCGTCTTGCCTTGCGCGTAACTGGCTGAATTGATTTTGATTGGAGCTGTTCCTATGTCCCAGAAGTTGACTCGAGTGATTGTTACCACTGATATGGAAGTCGATGATATGAACTCACTTGTTCATTTGGCTCTGTATCTCAACTTGCTTGATGTTCAGGCTGTGGTGTATACGGCTTCGCAGTATCACTTTCTTGGGGATAGGGTTCATACGCTCGGCGAGGTGAATTCGCATTGGCGGACCAAAGGGCGGCGCTCTTATGAGTGGGCTGTTGTGCCTCATGAGCCCGATCCGCTAGCCGGCGAGCTTCGTGAGTATCGGCCGTTTCCCGAGCATTGGATTGAGAGTCTCTGGAGTAATGAATATGCCCAGGCTTGGCCGCAGTTGCAGGCAAATGCGGCCGCTGCCGGTGAGCCGCCGTTTCCCACGCCCGCCCAGATGATCGAGCGCACCTTTGTGGGAAATGTTGCCTTTGAGGGTGATGTGACTGAGGAAACTGAGGGGTCTCGCGTAATTGCGCAGGCGATTCTGGATGATGATCCGCGTACGTTATGGTTGCTCAGCTGGGGTGGTATGAATACGATCGTTCGCGCCCTCATGAGTATTGCCGAGCGCTATCGCGCCACGCCCGAGTGGCCCGCCGTGCAGCAGCAGGTCTATCAGAAGGTGCGCGTGATGAGCGTTGCCGATGGCGTGGGACAGGACAACTCGTGGCTCGACCATGGGCGCGAGCTCTTTCCCGAGCTCATCTTTTGGCGTACGCCCTATATGTATGGCAACTATTTCGACGCCAAAACAGCTCAGCCCGATACGCTGCCGCTGTTTAAGGCTCCCTGGCCCGAGCAGAATCTCACGCAGGGCAACGGCCCCCTCATGGCACGCTATATGCTCTATGGCGATGGTAAGGTCTACGAAAACGAGCCTGAGCGCTTTCAGTTTGGCAAGCATGCCCGTCTGGATTGGGGCCTGGAAGGCATGCCCGCGATGCAGTTTGAGCGCGGCGATTTTATGGCCGAAGGCGACAGCATGACCTATATTCCGCTGCTGCCGTTTGGCCTGCGCGGTATCGACGACCGCGGCTTCGATACGCTGCTGGGACGCATGTTTTTTGATGGGCATCCCGATGCGAACGCGCCCGCCGGTTTTGCCTCCATCGGCACGCCCGCAGACGACAATCTCAATCCCTATCTGCGTGCCTATCAGGAAGACTTTGCCGCCCGCGCGCAATGGTGTGCCCATGATCCGGCCATCTGCTCGCATCCGGCGCATGTTGTCGAGGTCACTGCCGACCGCAGCGCCACAGCCGGCGAGCGCGTCAACCTTACAGCGACCATCGTCGACCCCGACGGCAAGGGCTTCGATGCACATTGGGATGTGGCCGTAGACCCATCGAGCTATGCAGGCGTCCAGGATCTGTCGATGTGGCAAGAATGCACGGTAGACACCGCTTTCATCGTGCCCGCCGACGCGCGACCCGGCGACCGCCTTGTGCTCACCCTCACCGTCCAGACGCGCGCCGAGCGCCCCTGCACCCGCTACGCCCAAATCGCCGTAACCGTGGCATAGCAAGGGCGGCGCCCACATTCGGCAGCCGCCGCATTCGGCAAAGAGTGTCCCCAGGCGTCAAACGAGCGGGGATTTTTGGACACCCAAACAACGAGAGCGGACAATCTCCCACTTTGAGCCCACAAGCAGGCCAAAAATGGGAGATTATCCACTCTCATTCTGCGGGTACTCATTGGGGACGTACTTAAATGAGTAGTTTCACTCATTTAAGTACGTCCCCAATGACTAGTCAAAAATGGGCCATGTGTCCCAGTTGTGGAGACTCGTTGAGCCGTCTGGGTATCGTGAAAGGCTGCGCACTCCCCCATCATCAAAAGTGACACACGCTACCAGTTGATGGGAGGCAGCCATGGGCTTCTTTGACAAGATGTTCGAGAAGAAAGAGTGCGCGATTTGCGGTACCGAGCTGGGACTTCTAGGTAAGACAAAAATCAATGAAGGCTACCTGTGCAAAGAGTGCGCCGGCAAGCTCTCCCCCTACTTTCACGGCTATCGCTCCAGCACTGCGGACGATATCCGCGAGCAGCTCGCCTACCGCGAGGCCAATGCCGAGCGCCTGGCGTCGTTCAACCCCACGCGCACGCTTTCTGCCGGGCGCACCAACATCATGCTCGATGAGGACGCGGGCCTGCTGATCATCACCTCGCAGAGCCGCTGGCGCGACGCCAATCCCGACATCATCGAGTTCTCGCAGGTACTCGGCTGCGATATGGATATCGACGAGCATCGCACCGAAATCTATCGCGAGACCGAGGACGGCGAGCGCGAGAGCTACAACCCGCCGCGCTACGACCTGGATTACGACTTTAATCTGACCATTCACGTCAACACGCCGTACTTTACCGAGATCAACCTGCGCGTAAACGACTCCACCATCGATCAGCGCGGCTCCATCGAATACCGCGAGGCCAAGCGCCAGGCAACCGAGGTCCGCGACGCGCTGGTGCAGCTGCGCCAGGAGACGCGCGACAGCGTCGTGGCCGCCAAGGCCCCCAAGACCGCGGTGACCTGCCCCTTCTGCGGAGCCACCACCATTCCCGATGCCAGTGGGCGCTGCGAATACTGCGGCGGCGCCATCGGCGCATAGCCTCCGGCACGGAAAGGACCGATCATGGCCTTCGAGAGCGTCAACTATCAGTGCCCTGCCTGCGGTGGCCCCCTGCATTTTGCAAGCGCCGAGCAAAAACTCGTCTGCGACTACTGCGATTCGCGTTTTGAAGTCGAAGAAGTCGAGGCTCTCTATCGCGAGCGCCAGGACAAGGCAGATGCCAAAGCCGATGCCGCAGCCGCAGCTCCCAAACCTGCTGCCGACGATGCCGTGCAGGAGCTCGCCCAAAACGCCGGTTACATCTGCTCGTCGTGCGGCGCCGAGCTCGTGTCCGACGGCACCGTCGCCGTCACCACCTGCCCGTACTGCGGCAACTCCGCCGTGGCGCCTGGCCAGCTCTCTGGCGACTTCTCGCCCGACCTGGTGATTCCATTTAAGCTCGGGCGCGACGACGTCACGGCCGCACTCAAGGAACACTACAAGGACAAAATCTTGCTGCCCAAGAGCTTTGTCACCGGCAACCACATCGACGAGGTCCAAGGTGTCTACGTGCCGTTTTGGCTCTACGGTGCCCGCGTTGACGGCGAAGTGTACTTTGACGCGACCAACGAGACCGTGACCGAGGAATCCGACCGCACCGTCACGACCACCGACCACTACGATGCCTATCGCAAGGGCAATATCTCGTTTAGGCGCGTGCCCGTCGACGGATCGTCCAAGATGCCCGACGGCCACATGGACGCCATCGAGCCGTTTGACTACGACGCGCTGCGTCCGTTCTCGGTCGCATATATGCCCGGCTACATCGCCAACCGTTACGACGAGGACTGCGAGACCTGCAAGGCGCGCGCCGAGCGCCGTATGGAAGAAAGCACGATCTCGGCCCTGCGCGAGACTGTCGTCGACGAATACGACGATGCCACGGTCGAAAGCAAGCAGCTCGACTACACCTGGGGAGACAGCGACTACGCCCTGTTCCCCGTCTGGATGCTCTCCACCTCGTGGAACGGCAAGAGCTACCTGTTTGCCATGAACGGCCAGACCGGCCGCTTGGTCGGCGAGCTCCCCTGCTCCAAGCCCAAGCTCGCTATTGCCTCGGTGCTGTTCTTTGTGATCGGATTTATCCTCTCCCAGATTCTCTTTATGGGTGAGAACGCCTTCGATCCGGATTACCTCGCCTTTGATATCGAGGGCATCCTCATCAACATCGTCGCGCCGCTGATCATCGTGATTATCGGAGACGTGCTACTGGTAGGCCAGCTCAAGACGGCCAACGAGGCCACCCACGCCGACGAGTACTGCGGCGAGCTCGACCTGACCGAGAAGCACGACACCTTCAACCACACCGAGACCACCGTTGTCATGAAAGACGACAAGGACGACTAAGCAATCCGACCAATACCACCCGGCCTTTGACGAGAAAGGAAGATCACCATGGGACTCTTGAAAGCTGGATTGGGAGCTGCCGGCGGCGTCATGGCCGACCAGTGGAAGGAATTTATCTATTGCGAATCGATGCCTGCTGACGTCTTGGCCTGCAAGGGCAGCAAACGCACCGGTGGCCGCAGCTCCAACACGCGCGGCGAGGACAACGTCATCTCCAACGGCTCGGTCATCGCCGTCAACGACGGCCAGGGCATGCTCGTGGTGCAAAACGGCAAGATCATCGAAGTCGCACTGGAGCCCGGTGAGTTCGTCTTCGATACCGGCAGCGAGCCGAGCGTCTTTAGCGGCAACCTGGGCGATTCCATCAAGGAGACCTTCGCCAATATCGGCAGCCGCTTTACCTTTGGCGGCGACGCGGGCAAGGACCAGCGCGTCTACTTCATCAACACCAAGGAGATCATCGGCAACAAGTACGGCACCGCCTCGCCCGTGCCCTTCCGCGTGGTCGATAACAACATTGGCCTGGACGTTGACATCTCCGTGCGCTGCAACGGCGAGTACTCGTACCGCATCACCAACCCGCTGCTGTTCTACACCAACGTGTGCGGCAACGTGACCGATAGCTACACGCGCGACAAGATCGACAGCCAGCTTAAGTCCGAGCTGCTCACCGCCCTGCAGCCCGCCTTTGCCAAGATCTCGGAAATGGGCATCCGCTACAGCGCCATCCCCGGCCACACCACCGAGCTCGCCCGCGCGCTCAACGAGGTCCTCTCTGCCGACTGGCGTGACCTGCGCGGCGTCGAGATCGTGAGCTTTGGCGTCAACTCCATCGCTGCCTCGCAAGAGGACGAGCAGATGATCAAGGACCTGCAGAAAGCCGCCGTCATGCGCGATCCCACTATGGCGGCAGCCAACATTGCCAGCGCCCAGAGCGACGCAATGCGCGCGGCAGCCGCCAATCCCAACGGCGCGATGGCAGGCTTTATGGGCATGGGCATGGCAGGTGGCATGGGCGGCATGAACGCCAGCCAGCTGTTCGCCGCCGGCCAGGCACAGCA
>CABMOY010000067.1 GCA_902388345.1 uncultured Collinsella sp. | reverse complement strand
GAAGCTGTCAAGAAATATACGGAGAAATATGTCAGCGACTACCGCAATGACCTGGCGGCTTCTCCACGCAAGAAGCCGAGTACGAAGATCACGGCACCCGTCGCGACTACCTTTGGAATACCCTGGGCACCGCCGTATGGGGCATGGCATTTCCGCTGCTCACCATTGTGTCGACGCAACTCGTGGGCGCCGAGGAAGCCGGCAAGTTCTCCATCGCCTTTGTCACCGGCACGCTCATCATGATCGCGTGCAACTACGGCGTGCGCAACTTTCAGGTCTCGGACATCGACGAAAAGACCTCCTTCGCCTCCTACCAGCTCAACCGCTGGCTCTGCGGAGCGCTCGCGCTGGCATGCGGCCTGGTATACAGCAGCGCCCGCGGCTACGATGCGCAGATGGCCACGATCGGCCTGGGCGTCTACCTCTATAAGGTGATCGACGGCATCGCCGACGTGTACGAGGGCCGCCTGCAGCAGGCCGACAAGCTCTATTTGGCCGGCATGAGCCAAACGCTTCGTTCCGCCGGCGTCATCGTGGTCTTTAGTGTGGCACTGTTCCTCACGCGCAGCATGCCCATCGCCGCCATGGCCATGGGCATCGCCGCAATCGCCTCGCTCGTGCTGGTCACCGCCCCGCTCGCCCTGCTCGAAACCGAAAAATCACGCCGCATGAGTCTGCGCGAGGCTGGGCACCTGTTTATCCAGTGCGCTCCCCTCTTTGGTGCGCTGTTCCTGTTCAACCTAATCGAGAGCATGCCCAAGTTCGTGATGGAAGGCACGCTGGCCTACAAATATCAGCTGTACTTTAATGCACTGTTCTTTCCGGCGCAGGCTATTTTGCTGAGCATCGGATTTATCTATAAACCGCAGCTCCTGCGTCTGTCGAGCATTTGGGCGAATCCGCGCAAGCGTCGCCGCTTTGACCTGATTATTGTTGCCGTTATGGCACTGATCGTGGTCATTACCGGAGCGTGCGCCGCATTTATGGCAGGCCCCGGCATCCCCATCATGAGCTTTATGTACGGCCTTAACTTTGAGCGCTACCGCACGCTGGCACTGCTTATGGTTGTCGCCGGCGGCATCACCGCTGCAATCGACTTTATCTACGCCATCATCACGGTGTTGCGCCACGCCGGCGACGTCACCAAGATCTACCTGATCTGCTTCGCCGTAAGCGTGGTGCTGCCAGTGGTCCTAATTAAGCTGCTGGGTCTGATGGGTGCTGTGGTGAGCTACCTAGCCATCATGGCCCTACTCCTGGTGCTGCTGATAATCGAGTACGCCCACATCCGCCAGCGCATCGAACGCGACCGCAACCCATACGGCGCCTAATTAGCTGCCTCCGGTACCGGAATTTGCGATGGAATCACCCCGGCTGGGGTCTCGTTGCGGACGATTTGCGACACGCAGAACTAAGTGAGTAGACTTTTGCCGAATCCCTGACCACACCGGCAAAACACAAGTCAATGACCTGCGGTTTTATTGAGGCAAATATGTTGAGTGCTCAGCATTTCCAAAAAAGTCTACTCACTTAGCCAGCGGGCAGCCAAATGATTATTTAATCCCCGTCCCAGAAAAATCATTTCCAAATTAGCTACCCCTTGCGCCATCATTCTCCAGGATTGATATTCGCGTAGAACTCAGCCCCAACGTCGAGCCGCAGGATGCCCACGCGGCCGAACTCGGAGCCGGTGGCGGCGGCGCAGTCGATGTCGATGCGGTCGGGAACGCCGGCGGTATCCTCGCCGCCCAGGCGCACAATCTGTCCGCGCCCCGACTCCTCGTCGAGTCCTGCCAGGCCGCCTACCTCGCAATAACGCCCGAGCGACACCGTTGGCGTGTGGCCGCTCACCACGACCGGACCCTTGCCCTCGGCGGAAAGCAGCCCCGTCGGCGCATCCCAGTAGCCGTGACGAATCCACAGCAGGTCATCGGACGACTGCACCGCAAGCATCTGCTGCAGTAGCTCGCGATCGGCATCCACCGCCCCCGCACCATCGGCACAATCAACCCCATGTTCAAGCAAAAACGCCCGCGCCGCCTCGGTCTGGATGCCGGCATGCACCAGCAGGTACGGACGCTCGTCAGTCTCGGCCACTGCGTAGAGCGGCAGCGTCGCCATCCAACGCACGAGCTCCTCGTACGCCTCAAATTCCATGTCGTTGAGCTGCTGACGGGTAGTCCAACCGCCGTTGATATCCCAGGTCTCGGCATCGAGCGGATCCTGGCCAATGATGGCATCGAGCATGATCTGCTCGTGATTACCCTTGAGCACGTGGGCGTTGGGCAGCGAGCGCACGAGCTTAATAACGCCGACCGGATCGGGCCCGCGATCGATCATGTCGCCCAGCACGTACAGCGTGTCGTCGGACGTCAACGAGATCTTAGACAGGGCCTCGTCAAGCGCACGCACGTGCCCGTGAGCATCAGATGTCACATAGATCGCCATGGTACGCCTCTCCTTGCATTGCGGCCGAAGCCCGGCGCCGCAACTAAAACTTCAAGTTGAACTTAAACGTTACCCATTGTACTCCGTTGCAATAAAGCTGGAAAGGGTTTCCGAGCAGAGGCAAAGACAGCAGCCGTCTATGACGATATCGCGCACGCCCGCAATCCAACCCCATAAACCCACCATCTTTGGGTACAAATAAACGCAGATAACTGACCGTGCCACGCCAACCACCCAGGAGCGGACACCATCCATGAACCAGATCCTTCTCTTTATCGGCCTCGTCATTATTCTGTGCCTGACCATCAAACCCGTCGGCAAAAAGCTCCCCTTCCCCACCCTGCTCATCTTTATCGCGCTGGGTATGCTGCTGGGCGTCAACGGCCCGGCGCATATCGACTTTAGCGACTACGCGCTCACCGAAACCGTCTGCAGCACGGCGCTGCTGTTCATCATGTTCTACGGTGGCTTTAACACCAACATCGACCGTGCCAAACCCGTCGCCGCGCCCGCTGTGCTGCTGAGCACGCTCGGCGTTATCGCCACCGCCGGCATCACTGGCGTGTTCGCACACTTCGCACTGGGCTTCGACTGGATCGGCGGCCTGCTGCTGGGCTCGGTCGTGGCGTCGACCGACGCGGCGAGCGTCTTTAGCGTGCTGCGCGAGCACAACCTGTCGCTAAAGGGCGGCACCGACTCGCTGCTCGAGGTCGAATCGGGCTCCAACGACCCCGTCGCCTACATGCTCACCGCGGTACTCGCCACCCTCGCGGCGGGTGGCAACATCGACATTCCCGTGCTGCTGGCCAAGCAGATCATCCTGGGCGTGGGGCTGGGCCTTGCCATCGGCTGGATATCCAGCCGCCTGATTGAGCGCGCACACGCAACGGCCGAGGGCGCGCAGACTATCTTTTTGTTCGCCGTGGCGATCGTCGCCTACGCACTGCCGAGCTACCTGGGCGGCAACGGCTTTTTGGCCGTATACCTGGCAGGCATTGTGCTGGGCGCGAGCGACATCACCGGCAAGGTCGAGATGGCGCACTTCTTTGACACCCTTACCGAGATGGCCGAGATGACGATCTTCTTCTTGCTCGGCCTGCTCGTCACGCCCGCGCGCCTGCCGCAAATGCTGCTACCCGGCCTGGCGCTCATGGCGTTTATGCTCTTTGCGAGCCGCCCCATCGCCGTCGGTCTGCTGCTGGCGCCCTTTAAGACGAGCCCTCGCCAGGTTGCGCTCGTAAGCTGGGCGGGCTTGCGCGGCGCGGCTTCGGTCGTCTTTAGCCTCTTTGCTGTGGTGGCCGGCGTTCCCGGCGGACACGACCTATTTGACCTGGTGTTTGTGATTGCCGTATCGAGCATTGTGGTGCAGGGTTCGCTACTGCCGGCGGTGGCGAAGAAACTCGATATGATCGATGCGGCCGGCGACGTGCGCCGCACCTTTAACGACTACCACGACGAGGACGGCATGTCGTTTGTAAAGCTCAAGGTGGGCGCTGGCCATCCGTTTGCCGGGCGCTCGCTCGCCGATATTGGCAGCGCGACGGACATGCTCGTGGTCTTGGTGCTGCGCGACGGGGCGCACCCGGTACTGCCCAACGGCGATACCGTCATCGAGGAAGGCGACCTTCTGGTGATGGCAGCCCCAACGTTCGAAGAGCGTGCCGAGGTTACGCTGCGCGAGGTCACCGTGACGCCCCACGGTCGCCTGGCCGGTCAGCGCCTGCGCGACGTGCCGCAGGGCAAGCACCCGTTTATCGTGGTGATGCTCAAGCGCGACGGCCAAACCATCATCCCCGACGGCGACACCCTAATATACGCCGGCGACGAAGCCGTCATCGCCACGCTCGCGTCGTAGTGACCAGGGGTTAGCTAATTTGCGACGAAGAAATCAAGCGCCTAGAGAACCTCATGCCTTCGCTCGCAGATTTGGATTTGCCCGAGAAGTAAAGCACCCCTCCCCCATGTAACCATCCTGTAAATCATAGCGGCGCACTCGAGTTTTACCGTGATGCGGTCGCGCCTGACGCTGCACTGTGCTAAAGTATCCCGAACGTTCAAACGACTACGAGGGGAACTAGAAGATGGCACGTGTGCACAACTTCTCAGCTGGCCCGGCCGCGCTGCCTACCAGCGTGCTCGCCGAGATCGCCGACGAGATGATGGACTACCACGGTTGCGGCATGTCCGTGCTCGAGATGAGCCATCGATCTAGCATGTACCAGCAGATCATCGACGACGCCGAGGCAACCCTGCGCCGCCTGCTGAGCATCCCCGATAACTACCGTGTTCTGTTTTTGCAGGGCGGCGCCACGCTGCAGTTTGCGGGCATCCCGATCAACCTCATGCGCCGCGGCCGCGCCGGCTACGTCGTGACCGGCAACTTCGCCAACAAGGCGTACAAGGAAGCCGCCAAGTACGGCGAGGCCGTGCTGCTCGCGAGCTCCGAGGACGCCAATTTCGACCGCATTCCCGCCATGGCCGACATCAACGCGCGCATTGCCGCCGAGGCCGCGGACGGCGGGCTCGACTACGTCTACATCTGCCAGAACAACACCATCTTCGGCACCATGTTCCACGAGCTGCCCGATTGCGGCGACGTGCCGCTGGTCGCCGATGTCTCGAGCTGCTTTTTGTCGCAGCCGCTCGACGTCGAGCGCTACGGACTCATCTACGCCGGCGCTCAGAAAAACGCCGGCGCCGCGGGCGTGACCGTGGTCATCGTGCGCGACGATCTCATCGCAGATGGCCCCGCCTTTGCGCAGACGCCGCAGTACATGGACCTTAAGACCCAGACCGCCAAGGGCTCCATGCTCAACACGCCTAACACCTTTGGCATCTACGTATGCGGCAAGGTGTTCCATTGGGTGGAGCAGACCGGCGGGCTCGCAACCATGGCCGAGCGCAACTGGGCCAAAGCCAACCTGCTCTATGACCTGCTCGAGCACAGCGAGCTGTTCCATGGCGCCACGCAGGCCGACAGCCGCTCCATCGCCAACGTCACCTTCCGCACCGGCGACGCCGAGCTCGACGCGGCCTTTGTCGCAGGCGCGGCCAAGCACCAGATTCAAAACGTCAAGGGCCATCGCCTGGTGGGCGGCATGCGCGCCAGCGTCTACAACGCCGTAACCATGGAAGACGTGCAGGCACTTGCCTCGTACATGAAGGACTTCGAAGCGCAGCATAGTTTGAGTCCGCGATCTAACTAGCCCGCAACGCGCGGGCCGACCAGCCATCTCAAACCACCCTGTTTAGATCAAAACCTGCTAAGGAGTTTTTCCATGCGTAAGATTAAGACTATCGACGACATCACCAAAGACGGCAAAGTCGAGTTTGGCGAGGGCTACGAGTTTGTGGGCACCGCCGAGGAGGCCGACGCCATCCTGATGCGCTCCACCGACCTGCACGGCTACGAGCTGCCCGAGGGCATCCGCGCCATCGCCCGCTGCGGCGCCGGCGTCAACAACATCCCCGTCGAGGAGTACGCCAAGAAGGGCGTCGTCGTCTTTAACTCCCCCGGTGCCAACAGCAACGCCGTCAAGGAGCTCGTCCTGGGCATGCTGGTGCTTTCGAGCCGCGGCGTCGTGCAGTCGATGAACTGGGTGCGCAACAACGCCGACGACCCCGAGATTCAGGTCGATGCCGAAAAGGCCAAGAAGGCCTTTGTGGGCCGCGAGCTCAAGGGCAAGCGCATCGGTGTCATCGGTCTGGGCAACGTGGGCTCCAAGGTCGCCAACGCCTGTGTCGATCTGGGCATGGACGTCTACGGCTACGACCCGTTCATTTCCGTCGAGCACGCATGGGTGCTGAGCCGCGAGGTGCAGCGCGTGGGCACGCTCGAGGACCTCTGCCGCGGCTGCGACTACCTCACCGTGCACGTACCCAGCAAGGCCGACACCATCGGCATGATCAGCACCGAGCAGATTGACCTGCTAGCCCCGGGCGCCGTGCTCATCAACTACGCACGCGAGACCATCATTGACGAGGACGCCGTCGACGCCGCCCTGCGCGAGGGTAAGCTGAGCTGGTTTAGCTGCGACTTCGCCACGCCCAAGACGGTCAAGATGCCCAACACGTTTATCACCACGCACTCGGGCGCAGGCACCGGCGAAGCCGAGGCCAATTGCGCCGACATGGCCATCAGTGAGCTCAAGGATTACCTGGAGAACGGTAACATCGCACACAGCGTCAACTACCCTGCCTGCAGCATGGGCAAGGCGCGCGCCGCAAGCCGCATTGCCTGCCTGCACGCCAACGTGCCCAACATGATTGGCCAGATCACGGCAATCCTTGCTAAGGACAACGCCAACGTGCAGCGTATGACCAACGAATCCGCCGGCGAGAACGCCTACACCATGTTCGACACCGACGAGCACCTGAACAGCAGCACGATTGAGGCGCTTAAGCAGATTCCGTCGATGTATCGCGTGCGCGTGATTAAATAGCGCCGGCGCCAAGCCTGCCAGACAGGCCACGAAGCCCATTCGGCCCCCCGTTTTCACGAAACGGGGGGCCGATTTCGTTACTTCAGACGACTTTAAAATGATACCAAGAACAAGTTTTTTCGGATAATCGATAGTGAGACCCAAGTCGCTAAGCGCACCCGCTTTGATAAACAGCTTTATCAGGGACTTTAGTAGGTAAAAATCGATCTCTATGTGCCGAATGTAAGTTGACTGTCTATTTTCCGAAACAACTTATTCTAGATAGCATTTTTAAGGCCCCTCCAAGGCAAAATTGAAGCCTTTTTTGCGACCAAAACTCTAGTTCACGCGACCGTTTTCCACCCGCGCGACTATATTTCCGCCCAATTGATAAAAATCTCCTCACGAAGCCGCCGTTCGAGCTCCTGCTGCCGCGGCGTCTTGTCTTTCAGCGGCACATCGAGATAGGACATGATGAGCTCCATCACCACGCGGAAGGCATCGGAGTCAGCCAGCTGGCCATAGGTCATCAGAACGACGGGGTATCCCATCGCTTGCATCGCCGTCGTTCGATCGGAGTCCGAGATCTTGGATTCTATGGATCCGTGAATGGCTTTACCTTGGCATTCAACCAGACACTCTCGGCTGCCGTCCTTATTTGCCAGCAGAATATCGGCATAGCGCCGATCAAGCCCCGAAATCAGGCGGGCACTGCGCGTCATGCGAATCTCGACGTTATTGGTAAGGCGCAGCCCTTCGCCGCCGCGCAACCTCGTAAGGCCAAACAGCATCGAAGCCTGGACCTCGAGCGGCGATGCCGCCACCCCCGTAATACACTTCGCGGCACGCGTGAACGATTTAGCGCCGCGGAGCCCCGGGATCTTATCGACGTACTCGGTAAGTTCAGAGAGCTCAATCAAGGGAGGTCGTTTCCACAAGTCTGTTGGATTCCCCGAGACATCCTTTACGTTTTCCCAGCCCGACCGTGCGTCACCCCACCGGTCCCCATATGCCTGCTCAAGTGCCAACTTTACCTGAGGCGCAATCTTACACACGGCAAAGGTGCCGCACATCTCATACATGCACATGATCAGACGCTCGTTTGAGACCGAGGAAGCCAGGGTCAGCAGGGTAAAGAGCGGGGACGCGACATCGAGGCCAAACTCTGTCTGCCGCACGGAATCAAACGGCCTCTCCCCGTTCCAAACATGCCTGACAATGCGATCGCCCTTACGTCCGCAGCCGCCCTGCGCCAACACGTGTAACGGAGTGCCCAGGAAATGCTTGACGAGCGGATGCTCACAAAGATGCTCCCTGCGCGGATCGTCTACAGAATCGGGCAGGTCCGGCATTATTGCCAAGACCTGTGGGGGTATCCGGTGATACCGAAAGGCAGATATGTCGCACAGCATGTCGTCCATGAAGGGTACGTACCCACTGCGTCGTTTGCAAACCCGCCTGGACGGCAAACGCGCTGGCTCGGTCTGCGAACGGTAAATACTGCTGTGCGCACGTCGCGGATCTCTTGGGAGGCTTACAATCGGTTTGGAAAGCAGACTGATTGTGAGGTTGCATATGGTTGATGAGGACTTTGCCTGGCGGCTTGCGCAGGACCTTGTGAAGATTGACAGCTCGGACCCCGGCGCATATGAGGGCGAGATCGAGTGCTTCATTAAGAGGCTCATTGAGCAGCAGCTGGCGCAGCTCGATAGCTCTGCGCTCGATGCCGTGCAGATTGAGGAACTCGAGGTGCTGCCCGGGCGTCGCAATCTCATGGTCACCGTGCCCGGTTTGAGCGACGAGCCACGGCTCGTCTACATCTGCCACATGGACACAGTCACCTTGGGCGACGGCTGGGACGCGGACATTACGCCGCTCGGGGCGGTCGTGCGCGACGGCAAGCTCTACGGCCGCGGTGCCTGCGATATGAAGGGTGGCCTGGCCTGCGCCATTGCCGCGATTGTCCACGTGCTCGAGCGCATAGCGACAAGCGGCGAGCTGCCCCGCCGTGGCTTTTCGCTCATCTGCTCGGTCGATGAGGAAGACTTTATGCGCGGCTCAGAGGCCGCGATCAATGCCGGCTGGGTCGGCTCGCGCGAATGGGTGCTGGATACCGAGCCCACCGACGGACAGATTCAGGTAGCGCACAAGGGGCGCACGTGGTTCGAGATCGAGATGGCCGGCGTCACGGCGCATGCGAGCCAGCCTTGGAAGGGCGCCGACGCCGTCGCCGCCATGTCCGAGGTCGTGTGCTCGCTTCGCCATGCGTTCGCGGCGCTGCCCGTGCATGATGAGCTGGGGCCTTCGACCATTACGTTTGGACAAATCGAGGGCGGCTATCGCCCCTACGTCGTGCCCGACCACGCCAAGGTCTGGGTCGATATGCGCCTGACGCCGCCGACCGATACGGCCGCCGCGACGCGCATGGTAGAGCAGGCCATCGACGACGCCGAAGCCGCGGTCCCCGGCTGTCACGGCAGCTATGTTGTGACGGGCGATCGCCCCGCCATTGAGCGCGACCCAAACGCTCCGCTTCTGGCGGCGCTCAAGCGTGCCGCCGATGACGTGACGGGCGCGGACACGACCGTCGGCTTCTTTACCGGCTACACCGACACTGCCGTCATTGCCAGCAAGACAGGCAACCGCAACTGCATGAGCTATGGCCCAGGCTCGCTCGCACTTGCCCACAAGCCCAACGAATATGTACCCCACGCCGATATCGTTCGCTGCCAGCAAGTGCTGATCGCGCTTGCCGACAACACGCTCTGGGACGCGAGCAGCCAAGTTGGGGCATAATAAGCCGCGAACAAACCGACTCGCTCGTTAGGACCGCCCATGAAAGCACTTCCGTTTCCCTGCATCCGTCCAGCTCAGGACCGCGTGCTCGAGGCACTGCCTGCGATGGGTGGTATCCTGAGCGGCAACGACGCCCTGCGCGGCGCCATCGCCGACGGCCTGATGCTCAAGGATCCAGGCGCGGCGTATTACGTGTACGAGTGTTCGGGAGAGCCGGGGCGCGTAACGGGTGTCGTGGCGATTTGCCCGGTTGGCGCGCTGGCGGGCGGCAAGGGCGATGCCAACGCTGACGTGGTCGCCGCTGCGCACGCGATCGCTGAACTCAAAGTTCAGCCTCGTCCCGTGTCGCTCGCCTACGAAGCCTCGCCTGTCATGGATATCATCCTCGGCGCCGCCAAAGAAGGCGCGTCGCTCTATGCCGTCACCGACCCCGCCGGCATTACGCACCGTGTGTGGGAGGTCAAGCGCGAGGACGCCGTTGCTGCCATCCGTGCCATGCTCGATCAGGCACCCGACCCCGTGTTCGCCGGTGACTCCGCCTATGCCGCCGCACTGGCTGGGGCATCGCAGATTCTGGCCGATGAGGCCCGTGCCGCCGGAACGCACACCGGCAAAGAGCCGTTCAACTTTGCCGTAGCTGCGCTCTTCCCCGCCGCGCAGGTCAGCGGCGGCGCGCCG
>CABMOY010000066.1 GCA_902388345.1 uncultured Collinsella sp. | reverse complement strand
CCTGGGCCGCGCCCGCCTCGAGCGAGCGGGCGTTGAGCGCGTCGGCCTTGCGTTCGCGAATTGCAGCATGAGCATCCTGGCGGACAGCACGATCGGCAGAATCCGCCGCCGCCACGCGCACACGGTCGCCAATAGCGCCCGCGTTTTCGGGCGCGGCCGTCAGCGACTCCTCAAAGGTAATACCCTCATCGCCAAAGGTGAGCTCCATCGACTCGCGTGCACCGCGGTCGGGGATGGCAAACACGCAGGCATAGCGCTTGCCCACGACCTCCTGGATGCGCGTCATAAAGCGATTGTCCGAGCCCGCGATGGCCGGCTGCTCAATCTTGAGCTCTGCCGTCACCGCACCACCGGCACGAATCAAGCTCACGTAGTTCAAGCGCTGCTGGGCACCAAAGTCGAGCTGCTGGGCGCGCACGTACAGACCGTCCAAGCGGTCAATCCCCGCCTCGCCGGCGCGTGCCTCGATATCCTCGTAGGCGCGCAGGCAGTCGTCGAACAGCGAGCGCGGCTCGGACAGCACCACGAGCGCCTGGCCGCTCACATGCGACAGCGGGCTCACGGTCTGGCCGTGCATCACCGGCAAAAAGCGGTCGAGCTCGGGCGTGACGATGCGTGCATCCACCATCTCGAGCAGCGCCGCCAGCTTACTGTCGTCCTGGCTGGCGCGGTAGAGCGCCACGTGCATGTTGTGAACGGCCTCGTCGGTGAGCGCCAGCTCGCGGCAGGGGAAGATTTCGATGCTGTCCTCGTTGCCGATGGTCTGCCCCGTGGAACTCACCATGCGGCGGATGCGATCAATCTCGTCGCCAAAGAACTCAATGCGCACGGGTGCCTTCTCCTGCGCGGGGAACACCTCGACGGTATCACCGTGCACGCGGAACAGGCCGGGCGCGTCGGCGGCACCGGCATTGGTATAGCCCATGCCCACCAGGCGCTGCGGCACCTCGTCAAAAGGGATCTCCTCGCCCACCGCAAAGGTCGTGGACTCCCAGTAGCGGCTCTCGACTGGCGGCACGCAACGCAGCAACGCGCGGGCCGAGGCAACCATAATGCAGTTGTCACCGCGCACGATGCGTCCCAGGGCCTCGCAGCGCTGCGCCACCACGGCATCGTCGGGCGCCTGCTCGCGCCACGGGTAGTCCTTGCGCTCGGGAAAGCGGCACACGTGCGCCAGGCCCACATAGGCGGCCAGGCTGCGCGCGGCGCGATCGGCAGCGTCCTCGCCGCTCACGATATAGACCGTGGGACGCGGACGGCGCGCAAACTGGGCGGCCGCCATAAGCGTGCGACCCGACTGCGACACGGCCAACGTCACGTCCTCGCCGGCATCGAGTCCGGCCTCGACGGTCTGCAGTGCCTCGGCAGTGTAGAGCTGCGCGGCTATACGGTGAATGAGCATGCTGTTCCTCCGGCATCGCAACGCCAAAAGCCCGCCGGGGCAAGCTCGGCGGGTCGTACGTCAAAGATCATTGTTTGTCATGGTAGCGCATGGAGAGGACTCCTGCTCAAGGGCAAACCCGGCCCTGCAAAAAACGCCAGACGAAGATGCATTCCGCCCTACCCCGCTACGCGCACGCTGGGGCACAAATCTGCCAGCGGACACTCGTCGCACTTGGGTTTGCGGGCATCGCAGATTTCGCGACCGAAGGTGATCCACTGATGGTTGACCGACTCCCAATACTCGTGCGGCAAAATCTTGAGCAGATCCTGCTCGGTCTTGAGCGGCTCCTTGGCATGCGTCTTGGGACTCAGCATCAGGCGGTGCGCAATGCGGTTGACGTGCGTATCCACTGCGATGCCTTCCACGATGCCGTACCCCACGTTGAGTACGATGTTCGCCGTCTTGCGTCCCACGCCCGGCAGCTTCACGAGTTCCTTCATGTCGGCCGGCACCTCGCCGCCGTAATCGGTGACGATCATCTGCGCGGCCTCGACGGCATGCTTGGCTTTGCTCTTGTAGAAGCCGAGCGACTTGATGGTGTCTGCCACGTCAGCTACGCTCGCCCCGGCCATGGCCTCGGGCGTGGGCCACTGGGCAAACAGCCGCGGCGTCACTTTGTTGACCTGCGCATCGGTCGTTTGCGCCGAAAGCAGCACCGCGATCAGCAGGCGGAAGGGATTCTCGTGGTCCAAAAAGCACTCGACCGGGCCATAGCGACGGTTGAGGCGCTCACACACCTCGATGGCGCGCTCGCGCTTGGCGGCATTGGTCTCGCGTGGCATAACGACTCCTCGGCTCAACGGCACAATAAACTTATGGGCACAATTGTCCCACGTCCGAGACGTTTACGCCTCCAAGAATGCGCCGGTCTGACGGCTCCACAGGCTCGCGTACTCGCCGCCCGCCTCGACGAGCTGCACATGCGTACCGTCCTCGACAATCTCGCCGTCCGCCAGCACCACGATGCGGTCGAGCGCCGCCACGGTGGACAGGCGATGCGCCACCACAATGGAGGTGCGGCCGCGCATCAGGTTCTCGAGCGCCTCCTGCACCAGCGCCTCAGACTCGCTATCGAGGGCAGACGTCGCCTCGTCGAGCACCAGAATCGGTGCGTCGGTGAGGATGGCACGGGCGATGGCCACACGCTGGCGCTGGCCGCCCGAAAGCTTGACGCCGCGCTCGCCCACCATGGTGTCGAAGCCACGGGGCAGGCGGTCGATGAACTCCAGGGCATTGGCCAGGCGCGCGGCCTCGCGGATCTGCTCGTCAGTGGCGCCCGCGCGGCCGTAGGCGATATTCTCGCGAATGGAGCGGTGGAACAGCAGCGCCTCCTGCGGCACGTAGGCAACCTGGCGGCGCAGGCTCTGCTGCGTGCAGCGCGAGACGTCCTGACCGTCCACGAGCACGCAGCCGCCCTGCACGTCGTCCAGGCGCAGCAACAGCTTGGTGAGCGTCGTCTTGCCCGAGCCCGATTTGCCCACCAGGCCCACGCGCTGGCCCGCCGCCACATGGAGCGTCAGGTCGTCGAACACGCTCTCGCCCGCCGCGGCATCACGGTATGCAAAGCTCAGGTGCTCAAAATCAATCGCGCCCTCGCGCACCTTGAGCTCGGGGGCGTTCTCGTCGTCTGCCACCAGACGCGGCTCGTCCAGCACGCGCGTCATCTCGGCCGCATCGCCCAGCGCGCGGTTGATGCGCTGCATCATGGAGCTCACGTAGTTCAGGCGCATGGTGAGGTTATACGTGTAGGTAAAGATCATGACGAGCGCACCGGCAGAGATGCCAAACCACGCGTTGCCGCCCGCCACGAACACACTCACCACGGCCATGGTGATGACGATGAGGCCCGAGGTCGTAAAGTTGCGCTGCATCATGGCGTGCATCGAAACCGTCTCAGCGTCGCGCGCGGCACGATCGGCGGTGTCGAACAGATCGCGTTCAAAGTCCTCTCGCCCGCAGGTCTTGACGGCCAAGATGTTCGTGACCGCGTCGGACAGCACACCCGAGAGCTTATTCTGCGCGGCGGACGTCGCGGCCGAAAGTGGCATGATGCGCTTGTACATAAGCCAGACAAACGCAATGTAGACGACCATGATGCCCACCAGGATCACGGTAAATGTGGGCACCACCGGAGCGAGTGCGGCCACGGTGCAGATGACCGAGGTGATGGTGGGGACGAGCGAATACACCGTCACGTCGACCAAGCCCGTATAGCCGCTCATAAAACGGCTCGTCTGGCTGACGAGCGACCCGCCAAAGCGGCTGGTGTGAAATGTCATGGATTGATTGGAAAGCGTGTCAAAGCACAGGCGCGCCAGGTGGTAGTTGCCCGCAATCTCGAGCTTGTAGACGGTGTAGTCCTGCAGCTTGGAGAGGATTTGACCCACCAGGTTAACGAGCACGAGCGCCAGAATGTAAGGGCCAAAGACCTCGAATACTTGATCGCCTGCCACGGGGCCGGCCTGAACGCGGTCGACGATGAGGGCCATCACGTAGGTGTTGGCAAACGTGAGCAAAAAGATGTAGCCCGCCGACGAGAACACCGAGAGAAAGACGATCAGCGGCTGCGTGCGCGTGACATCCCAAAAACGCTGCAGCGTGCGGCGCACGGTTGAGCGTTTGAGCGGGCTGGTGCTTCTCTGAGACATGGGCTTCCTTTCGCGTCTGATAGGGCGAAAGGCCATTGTTGCACATTAAAGTGCGCTTTAGGCAAGGGCGACGCGAAAAGCGCTGCGTCCCGCGCTTGCGCCGATGCCCCGCCGCCAGACGCAGTTAGCCCTCGCCTTCTTGGTCTGTGAGATGGTCCGCGGGCGTGAGTCCAAAGATCTCATCGGCTTGGTCGGCGTCTTCCAGCGCGTCGATGTCCTTGAGTTTGCGCTCCATGACGTTGGTGCGCGTGGTGATGATACCCTCGACCGTTTTGCCCGCGGTCTCGATCTGCTGCTGCGCGCGACGCAACGCCGCCTGATAGCGCGGCAGCTCAGCCTTGACGGCGGAGAGCACGCGCAGCACGTCGTCGGTGCGCTTTTGCAGCTTAAACGTCTGGTAGCTCATCTGCAGACTGTTGAGGATGGCAGCCATGGTGCTGGGGCCGGCAACGTTGACGTGATAGTCGCGTCCCAGAGCCTCGATAAGCCCGGGGCGGCTGACAATCTCGGCGTACAGGCCCTCAAACGGCACGAACATGATGCCAAAGTTGGTCGTTGCCGGCACACTCAGGTACTTTTCGCAGATGTCTTTGGCCTCGCGCTTGACCATGGTGTCGAGCGTCTTGCGCGCAGCCGCCACGGCCTCTGCATCGCCCGACTCCTGCGCGTCGAGCAGGTGCTCGTACGCGTCGCCCGGAAACTTGGAGTCAATCGGCAGCAGCACGGGGCCGCCCTCGTCCACCGGCAGCTTGACGGCAAACTCAACACGCTCCGAGGCGCCGGGCTTGGTGGCGACGTTTTCCAGATACTGGTCGGGTGTGAGGATGTCCGCCAGGATCGCACCCAGCTGCACCTCGCCCAAAATACCGCGCGCCTTCACATTGCCCAGCACGCGCTTAAGATCACCCACGCCGGTGGCGATGGATTGCATGTCGCCCAGACCCTTGTACACGGCCTCGAGCTGGTCGCTCACCTGCTTAAACGATGCTGACAGGCGATCGTTGAGCGTACGGGAGAGCTTCTCGTCCACCGTCGCGCGCATCTGGTCGAGCTGAACGCTGTTGTCCTTGCGGATGGCGCCCAGCTGGGCATCGACCGTCTCGCGTACCTTGTCCAGGCGGTGCTCGATGCCCTCGCGGTTGGCGCCCAGCTGCTGGGCCGTCTCACGGCGCAGATCGTCCATGCGGTCGCCGGCCTGTGAGAACTCGCGCGCAATGGTCAGGTAGCGCTGCTGCTCCACGGCGGCGTCGGTCGTCTGCTGCTGCGCGATGGCATTTGCCGTGCGGCGGGTTTCTGCCAGCGCGACGTTGAGGGCATCGAGCGCGTTGTTGGCCTGTTCGAGTGCTGCCAGCGTTTCCGCGCTACTGTCGCCACGCTCCCGCAGCTCGGCACGCAGGCTCTTGAGCTGGAGGGCGCAGGTCACAGCAACCCCCACCGCCACCAAGGCGATCACAACAAGCACGATATCAATAGCAGACATAGACTCCGCCCAACAAACTCAATCGGTCATCAATCAAAACCGCGATCAATCTTACCCCGCCACACACACCGGGCGCCCGGCCCCTTCTTGGGCGCCCCTCTCCTCCGCATATTCCATAATACGGCGCGCCGTTTTCCTGCTCACCTTTGAGTCATCGCCGGCCAAGTATGCGTATACGTTTCCTTTATTCAGGCGCAGAGCACGGCAGAGGCCGTAGCGCGTTACACCCGATTCCTCCAATGCTTCCAGCGTTTTCTTTCTCATCAGGGCGTTCACCCTTCTATCGGCCGCCGGCTTTTTCTTCACCGCTCTATACGCACGCCAAACGTTGGCATAACGATTAGGGAGCTCACTTTTGGCGCATAGAGACGCCATGCTACCCGCTTGACCGTACAAGGATAAAACGTCTCGGTAATCCCGTTCCATCCACGAGCCCTCGGATAAACCCAGAACGTATTCGGCTTTTCCTTGCGCCAAAGCGAGCAAAAACAGAGGCTCCGCCACGCGCGGCGCATCCGTCGTCGCCTGCTCAACCAATTTTCTAAAACTCAGCGACTGCTGTCCGGATAGCTCTCGGCAATAGCCTTTTAAGAATCCCTCAAAGGTCAGATTCAACCGAGCACCTCCTTTTTGTATTGCCTGTATGCGCAGACCATCTCTTGATAACTCCGCTCCGAAGGCGACGACGCCAGCGCCTCGTCCTCGTCGAATATAAGCCGTTCGAGCAGTCCCCAATCAAGTCGGTCGACGAATGCCTGGCTATGAAGATCGACAATGTCGTTCGGACGGTAGGCATAGAGTTTCATTACCGCCAGGTCCTCCAAGGATGGCGTAAAGTACCTGATAAAACGCGCCCCAATATCCAAGGGAATCAAACGATCTTCGTAATTGAATGGCATCTGATTACAATATGCCACCGCCATACCATTCACCTCGGGGTATCGAGCTATGATCTCGCGGAGGCACCTGTCTGCCTCAAACACATCAATGTCATGTGTAACCGACCGATTCGTCACATCGTTAAGCATGAAGGCGCTCCCTCCCACCAATACAACGCTCGGTCTATCGTCTCTTGGACCTATTTCCAGCTCCGCCTCTTCGTCAATGCCCAAAAGAGTCTGCTCTAAATCCTGCTTATGCATAGCAAAATCCTATTATTATTTATCTTCAATAATACTATTCAGTCGCACGACAGGACCCACAGGATGCAAGAATTCTACTCGTGGCGATAATCCCTGCACCCTAGAAGTCCTAATGTGACAAACGCTAACTCTCCCAGCCGGCGCGGATGGTTGTTACGACATCGCCCAGGCGCTGGCCGAGAGCTGCCAAATGTTGGAGCACTTCGCTGGGCGAGGCGCCATTGAGAATGCACGTGAGGGCATATGAGGCCAAGAAGATTGCCGCGAGTCCCAACGGGATCAGCACGATCATCGCCAGCGTACGCAGGCGCTGGGCCCAGCGACGGCGACGCGCACGACGCTTGTCGAACGCAAGCTCCTGCGCATATGAATCTTGCTGTACGGAATAGGCCTCTGGTGCCGCCTCGCCTGCCGACGCGGCATTTTGCGCAGGAGGCTGGACGGCTGCCCCTTGCATTTGCATCTCCATAAGCCGCTGCTGTTGGCGCAACATGCGCTCGGCTTGTTGCTGCGGGGTCTCAAGAAACAGATCCATGTTGGCCTCCTCAATAGGAGCATTCGACGCTTACGCTCAGCATCCCGCACCATCGCGGCCGCAGCAACGAAATCCGCGGCAATAGCCGCAAAGATTCTTTTGTCAGAAAACTGTCGAAAAGCTCAACAACTCCCCTACCAGCACTTTCTTTGAGCTTTTTTCGCCAGCAATCTTTTGCCCTTTCGCCCTTGCGCCAACCGACCAAAACCTAACCAAAAGCTTGACGGAAATTGTGAAGACAGGGACCCCAAACAAAACGTGCCGCCCCAAAGGGGCGGCACACAAACTTATTATCAGCTTTTCTGTAACGAGCATGCGACGACTCAACGCCGGAGCGCAGAACGGGGAAACCTTTGCCTCGCGCGACCCTGCGAAGCCGTGAGCGAGAGGGAAAGGTTTCCCCGCCCCGCGCTCCGCAGTCGGTGAAGGCAGGTTACATGCCCGCGAGGCCCCGAGAGGCGGTGGCGCACATAAACGCCAGGGCCAGAATCACGAGCGAGCCGGCAATGTCAGCCAGGGCGCCCGCAAAGCGACGCTCAAACAACCAGCTCTCAAAGTGTGGGGCGACGTTGCGCCAAACACGCCACAGCAAGATGCCCATACCGATGACGCCCGGGATATTGAGCAGTAGGATCTCGGAGCACAAAAGACCGATCAGGTTGCCGGCGACAAAACCCGCATCGCCCTCGCAGTATTTGTGGTAGACCATATACAGCATGTACGCCACAAACGGCTGCAAGCACGCAGAAATAAACGTGACCACCATCGAGGGCTCCTGCGAAAAGACCTCGGTGAGTTTATCGACACTCGTAGCGTCCTTCGAAGCCAATAATAAACCGATAACCACAAGGGGCACCACGCCCAAAATTACCTCGACCAGAGTAAACAACTTGGCAGTCAAATCCTCACTAGCCGAATTCAAATGAGGCGCCCACTCAGGATGAGCATGCGCACCGACCTTCTTGTCCTTATCGGCACGGGCAACCTTACCGCCCTCATCAACCACGCGATTAGGATCACGACGAGTCCCAGCAGCAGCCACCCGAGCCCGAGACTTCTTACCCATAAAAACACCCCACATCAGGCAGTAAATAAGCAAAAACACTACCCAGTGTACCCCTAAGCAATGGCGCGGCCCCAACTGGCCCCCACACAAAACGTGCCGCCCCAAAAGGGGCGGCACACAAACTTCCAATCAGCTTTTCAGTAACGAGCACGCGACGACCCAAAGCGGGCCGGGAGGGCCGGACTACCTTCCCTCAACGCGACCCTGCGGAGCCGTGAGCGAGGAGGGAAGGTAGTCCGGCCCTCCCGGCCCAGCTCACGCTAGCGCCACGCGCTAGTAGTTCACCACCTGCTCCTCAAAATACGCCTTCGGGTGGTTACACACCGGGCACACCTCAGGCGCCTCGGCACCAACGTGCAGGTGCCCGCAGTTCAGGCACTTCCACACCTTCACGCCCTCACGCTCAAACACCTCGCCCGACTCGATGCGCTCGACGAGTTTGTTGTAGCGCTCCTCGTGGGCCTTCTCGACGGCGGCGACACCACGGAACTTCTCGGCGATCTCGACAAAGCCCTCCTCCTCGGCGGTCTTGGCAAACTCGTCGTACATCGTGGTCCACTCGTAGTTCTCTCCTGCGGCGGCATCGCGCAGATTGTCCAGGGTGTCGGGGACGGCGCCATCGTGCAGATACTTAAACCACAGTTTGGCGTGCTCGGACTCGTTGCCAGCCGTCTCGGCAAAGATGTTCGAGATCTGAACGTAGCCGTCCTTCTTGGCCTTGGAGGCATAGTAGCGATACTTGGTGTGTGCCTGGGACTCACCGGCAAAAGCGGTCTCGAGGTTCTTCTTGGTCTGAGAGTTCTCAAAATCCATAGGTGTACTTCCCTTCAACACGTGCCGCCCATAGGCTTTGAGCGACCTCGTCTTTAGGATGCCCTCAAGCCGCGAATTTAAACCTTACAATCCCGTTCTTCAGATTTGAGCGGGCTACACACTCAACCAACGATCGTCCTCGGCTCGGCAAAAGCCCTCGCGCTCCAGGTCAGCCAGAATGCCCGCGATCAAGTCGCACTCGACCGGCCCGCGACCGGCTGCCGCTTCCATCTCGTTGACGCCCACCACGGCATCAGCAAGCGTCAACCCCGCCGGCTGCCCCTCGCGCGCTGTCAACAACATACGCACGATATGCGCGCGCTTTTGGCGGCGCGAGCCCTCAAACTTGGACTGACGACTATAGCCCGCCGACCGCCTGGACGGATTGGGCAGTGTCTTTTTAAGATACGCGCCGTAATCCAGCAATGCGTAATACCACGCGCGCGGCGTGTCGGCATCGTCTTGAGGCGCGGCAAAGGGCGCGATCTCGTCCGCCGCCGCGCCGGGGGCCGCCGGACAGGCAGCTTGGATCAGCGGCACCAGTTCGCGATCGGGAACGGCCGGCACATCGGGAAAGAAGTGATGCAAAAAGACCGTGCGCACATTGGTCTCCAGATACACGCCCGGAAGATCAAACGCAAACGAACGGATGCCCTGCGCCGTTGCCGGGCCAATGCCGGGCAGAGCGACCAAGTCACGCGTCTCGCGCGGAAACTCCCCATCCCAGTCCTCTACAACGCACTGTGCAGCCCTGTGAAGCGCCAAGGCGCGGCGATTATAGCCCATGCCCTGCCAAGCGTCCAAAACATCGGAAGGCGCGGCCTGGGCAAGCGCCTGCACGGTCGGAAAGCGATCGAGCCACACCGGCATACGCGTCTCCACACGCGGCACCTGTGTTTGCTGCAACATGACCTCAGAAAGCCAAATGATGTACGGATCGCGCGTGCGGCGCCACGGAAGGTCGCGATAACGCAGGACCCCTTCCGAACGAATCATCGAACGAAAGGGGTCCTGAATCATGGCTATGCTCCTTATGCGGCGCTATTCCTCCCGACAAGCGTGCGCGCAGGTGGCGTACTCGGGAAACGCTTCGCGGTCGGCGAACTTGGGATCGACGGCCGGGAACTGGCGGTGAGCGACGATGTCGCCGAGCGAAACGGAATCGAGGTAGTCGCGCATCAACGCCTGAGCTCCGGCCCACAGGGGATGATAGCAGCACGCGCCCATGCGCGCACAGTCACCATCGGGCGCGGTGCAATCGTTCATAACCATAGGACCCTGAACGGCCTCGACGACTTGGCGGATAGTAACGTCGTCCGGACTGACCTTGAGACGCATGCCACCGTGGACGCCACGCAGGCTCTCCACAATACCGGCCTGGACCAAACCGTGCTGAATCGAGCGGGCAAACGAATACGGGACATTGACCTCTTCGGCAGCGGTGCGAACAGAAAGCAAACGCTCCGGATCCTCGGCAAGCATCGCCAGCATACGAAGGGCGTAATCAGTCTTCCTCGATATGTCCATTTTTCCCCTTTCAAGGAATACGAACAGCTCGAACGAGCTCCGGGGCCGAGCTTGTGTCGAGACGCTAAATGACCGCTAGGACATCCAAATGATAAATAGGATATCCACTGAGTGCCGCGCTTGGAGCGAAATGCATCAGATGCGGCCTACAGTGCAATTTAGTATAACCTAACCCCCTGTCTCGTTGAACAGGTGTTGCGCAACAAAGCTGCTGTTTAGACAGATATGCTTATTGGATTTTACTTGCGTTCCCGAAGGCGCGGGGATTCTGGGCAAAGATGCCTCAGGGCGATCGTTCTATCGAAACAAAGTGTATCAAAAGCAAAAAGCCACGTCCGAAGACGTGGCTTTAATTGCGTTGGCGGGAAGTACGGGGCTCGAACCCGCGACCTCCGACGTGACAGGCCGGCGCTCTAACCAAACTGAGCTAACTCCCCAGGCAGGCGTTCGCGTTTGTTTCCGCTCGCGTGCGCTGCGGGGATTAGTATACACAGAAGTCTGTCCGGCGCGCAACAACTTTTTTGAAAAAATTTTTCGGTCCCTCCGGGAGGGTCTCCGGGGCTGGGGGCGGGGGTTAAGTTTGCTGC
>CABMOY010000065.1 GCA_902388345.1 uncultured Collinsella sp. | reverse complement strand
GTGAAGATTTAAAGAAGAAAAAACGGAAATAAAGTGGCGTAAACTGACGCGAGCCGCCGGCATTGCGCTGGCACTCGCGAACCACCGGCGCCTCGTAGCGCAGGCGCAGGGGCAGGTCGGCCGCGCGCATGCGGGTCGAAACCAAGCGCACGATCGGCAACGTGTTGTCGGGACGGACCACCAGCAAACGCCCGTCATCGTCAAAGAGTTTAAACGGCGTGTCCGCAATGCGGCCACCTTCCTCGAGCGAACCCTTGTCCTCGAGCAGCGGCGTCTCAACCGGCAGGTAATGATGCTCCCTAAAGCAGCCCTTCACCGTACATGCGATCTCCTCGCGTGCCTGAGCCTCCTCGGGCAATATGTCCCGGAATCCCCACGGTGTGGCCGTCATCTGGTGAGCCTCCTCATGCTGCGTTTCATACAGAACGAAAGACCGGCATAGCTCCGCCGGTCTTCTGGGTACTTTAGCATACTAGAGTGCTTGCGGGGGAAATCCGTCGCAGCCGCTCACGCCGTATTCATTTGGAAACATGGGGCAGATTGCCGCAGCCCAACCCCACCTAGGCGCCAATCGCACGACGATACTCTGCCATTACCTGCGCATCGGCAGCTGCGGGGTCGGCAAAATAGCGCCCGTCATAGGTCTCAGCCGAAACAACTCCGCGATAGCCGCGCGCCACCAGCCTATCCAGGTCAGCGCGCATATCGCGGTCGCCGTCACCCCAGGCAAGATGCGTCGTGCCATCTGCCGCAACATCGACAAAATGCACGTGGGCGACATCATCGCCAAGCAGATCGAAGTAATCGTCGATGGTATCCCCCGCCACCGCCATGGCGCCCATATCCAGACACGCCTTAAGTGCCGGATGATCAACTGCCTCGATCATATGCTTCGTATCGGCCGCCGAGTTCACGATCATCGACTCAACCGGCTGTAGGGCTTCGAGCACCAGTCGCACGCCGCGTTCTCCCGCATGCTCGGCAATCGCACGCAGCATCGAGGCGCTGCGACCCCACGCGTCCTCGATCGGCTCGTTCAAAAATGCCCAGCCGCTCGAGACCATGACCTGCTCGGCTCCAAGTTCCGCCGCGATATCCACAACGTTCTTAAAGTACGCGAGCGTGCGGGCACGCGCCTCATTCCCACGCGCCGCGATATTCCACGGCTTGGGGTTGTTCTGTTCGGGACAAAGCCCCACAATCCGAACTCCATACCGCTGCGACAGCTCCCGCACCTGCTCGAGCGAATCGTATCCATGGCAATCGACATACAGATGCATCGCCCCGGTCCAAAGCTCGCAACACGTGTAGCCCGAGGCCGCCGCTGAGGAAAAGAATTCCTCAAGGTCAAAATAGCGATGGCTGATATTCATGACGGCAAGCTGTGGATAGCTCATAATTACTCTCCAACCCAAACGAGGCCCCGTTCCATATAGGAGCGAGGCCCAATTACACAAACGTTATCTGCTCTTAGTAGTCGAACTGGTGATAGTAACGACGGTAGTTGAGGTTGTGCTTGGTGACCGTCTCGTAGTAAGCGGCAAGGCGGTCGGTGATCAGCGAGGAGAGGATCCACGGAGACACGATGACGCGGAACTCGTCGTCAAGGCCGGGGATCGCGAACTCGGCGGTGTCGATGATGTTGATGTCGGTGTCGCCGGTCACGCCGCGGTTGAGGAAGGCGCGGACGCGCTCGTCGAGCTTGCGGTTCTCGTCCTCGCCCATGAACAGGAAGACGGGGACGCCCGGCTCCACGAGCTCGAGGGTGCCGTGGAAGAAGTCGGCCGAGGTGATGTAGCGGGTGCGCTTCCACTGCATCTCCTCGAGGATGCACATCGAGAACAGGATGGTCTCGCCCCACAGGGCGCCGGAGCCGATGAACATGGTGTAGGGGGCCAGGGCGTACTTCTTGGCGAGCTCCTCGGCGCGCGGCTCGAAGCGCTTGCGGATATCGAGCATGTCCTTCCAGATGTCCTTGGTCTGCTCGATAAACAGGTCGAACTTGGGGAAGCAGCCGCGGCGGTTGAGCAGGCGCAGGCCGAAGCAGTCGGCGAGGTAGTAGCCCTTCTCGCAGCCGCCCGAACCATGGTCAGAAGCCATGGCGACGCAGTTCTCGGCGCCGACAGCCTGGCCGATGGGACCCTCGGGCTTGGTCATGGCGTAGACGCGCACGCCCATGTCCTTCATCTTCTTGACGGCCTCGAGGACCTCGGGGGTGGTGCCGGACTCGGAGGCGGTGAGCACGACGGACTTCTCGGTCATGCGCTTGTGGCCCATGGCGTTCCACTCGGCGGCGTGGATCAGGTAGACCTCGAGGTCGCGGTCGCCGAACTTGTTCATGAGGTACTCGAGCTGCATGAGCTCGTCCCAGGTGCCGCCGACGCCCATCAGGAACACGGCGTCGTAGCCCTCGTCGGCGACCTTGTCGGCGAGCGCGGTCATCTTCTTGCCGGTCTCGTAGACGTTCTTGCCGTCCTCGACGTAGCCCTCCTGGCTAAAGTGCATGATCTCGATCTTCTCGGTTTCCTTCATGGCTTTTCCTTTCTGTCCTGCACGCGAATCTATACATCGCGTTTCTTTTCGATACCAATTATAGACATACACCTAACGTGCTTTTAATACCACTTTTCAATCTGCTCCAATCCTCGGTGAACGGTCGAAATTCTCTGGTGAGTGGTATTAAATTAGAATTGAATGTATAGCTAACACCGCCGACGCCTCCCTTGTGCGACAAAGAACAGCGTTCCTACCAGCGCAATAATGGTCGATGCCCCAAACAGCACCGCCTGGACGCCCAAAGCCTCCGCCAAAAACGGAGCCGCCAGCAGCGGCAGCACGCCGGCGCTCATCAGGCCAAAACGCACAAAGCCGGTAATGCGCCCCAGGTATTTGATGTCGGCGCGCTCCTGAATCAAGATCATCTGTAGCGGCTCCAGGAACCCCCAGGCCAGACCGTTAATCGCCTGACCGATAATCGCGACCCCCAGCATATCGGTGCCCACGTACACCATGGACCCAATGCCCACGGCCATGAGCGCGCCGAGCAGCAAACGCAGGTTGACATGGCGAGTAGAAAGCTTGGTCAGGATGAACGCACCCACCGAGGAAGTAAGGCCCACGACCGAGGACAGCCAGCCCAGCCAGACGATATCCACGTTGAGCACGTCACGGTAGAACAACGACTCCAGCGAATCGAACGCGCCAAACGCAAAGAAACCCAAAAAGCCCGAGATAAAAATGAGACGCAGGTCGTGGTCGCGAAACGTAAGTCGCGCGCCCTCGGCCATACCGCCCAGAATACCGCCCTTCGGCTTCTCCCCTTTTGCGGGAACAACGCACTCGTGACAGCCCAAGGAGAGCACAGCCGCCACACCCATCATGCCCGCCATGAGCAGATAGACCGATTGCGTGGCAAAACAACTCACGATGGCACCACCGAGCAGCGGGCCAGCGGTATAGGCGATATTGCTGTAGAACACCATGAGACCGTTCACGCGGGTACGGCCCTCGGTGGTCGACTCCAGGTATCCCGGAAACGCATGCGTGCAGGTGTTGATAAAGCCGCCCGCAAGTCCCAAGACGCACGCGGCAAACACAAGCCCGGGGACAGACAGCGGCGCTAACCCCACGCCAAGCGATAGCACTGCCGTAATCACGCACGTCACAAACGACGTCCGGCGCGGTCCAAAGCGATCGATGACCGAGCCCGACACCATATTGCCCGCCGACGTCATAAGATTGCGCACAAGCGTAATGGCAGCAACCAAAAAGGCCGTGCCGGCCAGATCATACGTGGCCGCACCGATAAGCCCCAAAAAGTAGACTGCGTTGTTGGCGCACCACTGCAGGGACTCAATGAGAATCAGCCTGACCTCTGCCGGCGTCAGGCGCATTGCTTCGCGATCCTTCGCGAACATACGAACTCCTTCTATACAAAAAGGGGATGGAGGGCGTAGGCCTGCTCCATCCCCTTTCCAGGTTGCAACGAAAATCTATGCAGCCGGGCCCTTACGCCAGCACGCCGAAGAACGCGCCGACGATGCCCACGGCCATGGTGGCCACGATCAGCACCATGGGGTTGATCTTCTTGGACAGCAGCCAGTAGTACAGCCAGAAGGCGAGCATGCCGAGCATGCCGGGCATGATGCCGTCCAGGATGTCCTGGAGGGTCTGGGCGTCCTCGCCCGAGCCGATGGCCACCGGGATGCTGGCCCAGAACATGTCCTTGCACATGGCGCCCACGACCATGACGCCCACGATTCCCACGCAGGTCATGATCTTCTGCATGAGGCCGGTCCTCTGGGCCTCGTCCAGGAAGCCCACGCCCAGCTCGTAGCCCTTGACGGCGCCCCAGACGCGCAGCGCGAAGCCGGGGACGTTGTAGATCAGCAGGAAGGCGATGGGGCCGAAGGGGTTGCCGGCCTGGCACAGGCTGATGCCCACCGCGGCGGCGACCACGCGCAGCGTCGACAGGAAGATGGAGTCGCCGATGCCGGACAGCGGGCCCATGAGGGCGGCCTTGACGTCGTTGACGCTCTCGGGCTCGATCTCGCCGCGGGCGACCTTCTCCTCCATGGCCATCGCGATGCCGCCGACGAACGGGGCGAACTGGACGGTGATGTTGAAGAACGCGCAGTGGCGGTGCAGGGCCTCGGCGTAGTCGTCGGGGCGGCCGGCGTAGATCTTCTTGAGCATGTTGGCGACCATCAGGCAGAAGGCGATGTTCATCTGCTTGTAGTAGGTCCAGGAGAACTCCATGCCCAGGGCGCCGACGTTGACGGCGCTCCTGACGAGGTCGGAGCGCGTGATCTTGTTCTCGGGACTAGAAGTCATCGTCCTCATCCCCTTCCGCGGAGAGCTGGGGCTGGGCTCCGCCCAGGCCGAGCAGGTCGAACTTGTCGATGCCGATGATGATGGCGATCAGGGCGACGCCCAGGACGGGCACGTTGGCGTAGGAGCACAGCAGGAAGCCCAGGAAGTAGAAGGGCACGAGCTGCTTGGTGAGCACCAGGCGGCCGAGCATGGCGAAGCCCATGGCCGGCAGGATGTTGGCGGCAACGCCGAAGCCGGCAAGGACAAAGTCGGGGATAAAGTCGAGCATACCCTGGATAGCGTCAGCACCCAGATAGAACGACAGCGAGCACAGCAGGAACGCCATGATGCAACCGGTGGAACCGATCAGGAAGTGCATCGCATAGACACCCTTAAGGTTGCCCTGGCCGGAGAAGACGTCGGCGCGGTCAACCAGGATCGGCAGGGCGGCGTTCAGGATGTTCTTCATGGCGAGGCACAGCGTGGCGATGGGCATGGCGAGCGCAATGGCAGCCTCGGTGCTCTGGCCCAGCTGAATAGCGAAGGCACAGGCGAGCACGCCGCCGATCGTCTCATCAGGCGGCACGTAGGCGCCGATGGAGATCGAGCCCATGAACAGCAGCTCCAGGCTCGCACCGATCGCGAGACCAGACTGCAGGTCCCCCAGGACCAGGCCCACGAGCGGGCACAGGACGATGGGGCGGAACGCATAGAGCGTACCGAGCTGGTAGTCGAACTTACCAAATGCGGCGATAAGTCCGATGAGGATTGCTTGGGTAAGCATACATCCCCCTTTCCATATAGGACACTACGAAGAGCTCAGACTCTTCGAATTCAAACGCCTAGAGCACGCTGGCGCAGTCAACTTTGGGGTCATCGGCCAGGGGTCGAATCTCGACCTCAACGCCACGATCCAGCATCTCGCGCACATCGGCTTCCTCGGCCGCGGTCAGGAAGATCTGACGAGAGACCTGACGAGCATCGGGACGCTTCTCGTCCTTGGGCTTGGTGTTGCCCAGGTTGACCGACTTGATCTGCGGGCAGCCCTCAACAAGCTGCTTTGCCTCAGCGATAGTGGCGACACAGATGATCATCTTGTACTTGTCGGTCACGCCCGAGTTGATAGCTTCGATGGCATGCTCCATATCTTTGATGACGAGCTTGCAGCCGGCAGGCTTGCCCATCTTGAGCGTCGTCTTCCACACCGGGTCGTTGGCGACCTTATCGCCCACGCAGAAAATGCAGTTGGAGCCGAGGCCCTGAACCCAGGAGACTGCGACCTGGCCATGAAGCAGGCGATGGTCAACGCGAAGTAGCTGAATCATAATGTGACCCCCCAAAGGTCTTGCGCCGTCTTACGGCATGTCAATAGGTGCTGCGGATTAGAACTCTTCTTCCTCGTCGTCATCGACCAATAAGTCGTTGACAAACTTCACGCGCGTATCGTCCGCAGCGACGATGGCGCGAATCGTCTCCTCAACCGGCGCCGACTCGTCAGAGAACAGCAGCTGGATGAGCAGAGGAAGGTTCATGTTGGTAACGAGGTACGTGCGGGGACGCGTCTGGACGATCTTGGTGAACTCGTTATTGACGCTGCCGCCAAAGAGATCGGTGCAGACAACGACATCATCGTCGGCAGACATGCCCGCCAGCAGTTTTTGGGCCTCCTCGGCCACGTCCATGCGACCATCTACGAACATCGAAAGATCGTGGACGTTGTCGCGAGCGCCCGAGAGCAGTTCGACGCTCTCCTTGATGCCGGTAGCGAAGTGCGCATGGCTGGCGATGATGTACTGTCTCATTCTGTGTTCCTCTCAATAGCCCGGCACGTTCCCGCACCCGTTTTCTTTAGTAGTCGAACTGGTGATAGTAGCGACGATACTTGAGGTTGTGCTTGGTGACCGTCTCGTAGTAGCGAGCCAGACGGTCGGTCACGAGCACCGTCAGAATCCACGGGGAGACGATGACGCGGAACTCGTCGTCAAGGCCGGGGATCGCGAACTCGGCGGTGTCGATGATGTTGATGTCGGTGTCGCCGGTCACGCCGCGGTTGAGGAAGGCGCGGACGCGCTCGTCGAGCTTGCGGTTCTCGTCCTCGCCCATGAACAGGAAGACGGGGACGCCCGGCTCCACGAGCTCGAGGGTGCCGTGGAAGAAGTCGGCCGAGGTGATGTAGCGGGTGCGCTTCCACTGCATCTCCTCGAGGATGCACATCGAGAACAGGATGGTCTCGCCCCACAGGGCGCCGGAGCCGATGAACATGGTGTAGGGGGCCAGGGCGTACTTCTTGGCGAGCTCCTCGGCGCGCGGCTCGAAGCGCTTGCGGATATCGAGCATGTCCTTCCAGATGTCCTTGGTCTGCTCGATAAACAGGTCGAACTTGGGGAAGCAGCCGCGGCGGTTGAGCAGGCGCAGGCCGAAGCAGTCGGCGAGGTAGTAGCCCTTCTCGCAGCCGCCCGAACCATGGTCAGAAGCCATGGCGACGCAGTTCTCGGCGCCGACAGCCTGGCCGATGGGACCCTCGGGCTTGGTCATGGCGTAGACGCGCACGCCCATGTCCTTCATCTTCTTGACGGCCTCGAGGACCTCGGGGGTGGTGCCGGACTCGGAGGCGGTGAGCACGACGGACTTCTCGGTCATGCGCTTGTGGCCCATGGCGTTCCACTCGGCGGCGTGGATCAGGTAGACCTCGAGGTCGCGGTCGCCGAACTTGTTCATGAGGTACTCGAGCTGCATGAGCTCGTCCCAGGTGCCGCCGACGCCCATCAGGAACACGGCGTCGTAGCCCTCGTCGGCGACCTTGTCGGCGAGCGCGGTCATCTTCTTGCCGGTCTCGTAGAGCGCCTTGCCGTCCTCGAGATAGCCCTCCTGGTCGAAATGCATGATCTCGATCTTCTCGGTTTCCTTCATTTGTCTCTCCTTTCTGGGGTTGTCTCCACATCCCCCATGCCAACGGGCATCAAAGCCCGCTTACATTCCGTAACACTCGGCCGCTTTGGCCTTAAGCGCATTGACTGACTCTTCGTAGCCCTCCGCCTTAACCTCCATCTGTTTGGAGACGGCATCGAGATACGGGTGTACGTCCCATGACTTCAGACGCTCGGCGATTATGGCCGCAATCGTCTGGAAGAACACAAGATTGGGAATTGCGCTGAGCAGCGGAGCCACCTGAGGCACCGCAACCTCGTGAGCCCTACCCCTGGGATGGGCCGTGAGCAGCACCGTTTTTGTCGTAACGTTCGATAGCGCATCGGCGATATTCGCAAGACGCTCCGACCCCTGCGGATCGTCGACGATAAACACGTGGTAGCCTGGGGTTATCTGCATCTCGGGACCGTGGACGAACTCCTCGCCCTCGTGATGCATGGCAGGAATCTTGATGGTCTCGCTCAGCTTGAGGGCCGCCTCTTCGCCCACGCCATAGTTGGGGCCGTTGCCGACGACCATGGCGGGCATGTGCTCAGAAAGCTCGAGCATGTGGTCTTGGACATATGCCTCGGCGATCTTGCACATCACGGCATTGGCCTGGATAGCCTCGCGCAGGTCGTCAAGACGCTGGGCAACGCCCTTGGCGTCAATCGTTCCGCGCGCCTGGCCGCCGTAAATACCAAAGAGCACCAGGTACTCAACGAGAACCTCGACGCCCAGAGTCACAAAGTCCACCGACTCGACACCCACACCGTAGTCAAGAACGATGTCAGCGTGTTCCTTGATGGGTGCCTCGACGTTTGCCGTGAGCGCAACTGCAGCCATATCGTGCGCGCGCATGTAATCAAGAGCCGCGATCGTATTGGTCGAATAGCCGCTCTGCGAAACGGCAATGTTGAGCGCATGCTGCGGATAGGTGTGTTCAAAATCGACGAAGGCCTCGGGCGTCACAACGGACACCTGCATTTGCAGGGTATCTTGCAGGTAATCGCGGGCGCAATCGGCGGCATGGCGCGACGAACCCGAAGCAACGATGCGCAGCGCGTCAAAAGAACCGGACTGGAAAATATCAACGAGCTGCGCTACCAGCTCAGACGAACGCTCGAGGTTCTCTCCCATACGCACATGGGCAAGCTGAACGTAATCGAGCATCTTCATCGTCTCACCTCGTAACAAATCATTAGTATTTGATAACAATCACAGTTACAGGTTACGGCTTTTTGATACCTCTTTGTCGATTAATTTATCCCCATCGGCGAACGGTCGATTTTGAGCCATGTAAGGTTGTATATGCAGTCTGCTCAACGAATCAAAATTCCGTCAGCTTTTCAGCCCGTTATGCAAAAAACCAGCTAGTACGTATAGGTATATCCACCCGCATCACCGCGGTTAAACGACTTGACGTACTCGATCGCCTGGCCGCTCGCATCGAAGCTCACGCACTCAAGCGTCAAGGCAAGATCGCCCTGCTCCAGTCCAAGCAGGCCGGCATCTCGCGCGCCCAGCGCTTCGATATCGAGCTTTTCCTGTGCCATGACCGGCTTTCGGCCCAACATCTCATAGGTCTCGTACAAACTGAAGACCGACACGTCAATATCTTCGATTGTGGGAAACAGCAGGCACGGGATGAACGCCATCTCAATCGATACGGGATCGCCGTTGACGCAGTTCAAACGCCGAATCGAATACAGTAAATCGTCCTCGGCAATGCCAAACAGGTTGGCATAATATGGACCCGCATAACGCTTGGAACGCGCGAGGATGCGGACGGACGGCTCGCCGCCCGAAGCACGAACTGATTCGCGAAAGCCTCCCGTTCGCTCGTAGGCAACGGGCACTTTCTGTGCCACAAACGCGCCCTTTCCGCGGACGCGTCGAATCTGCCCACGCCGAACCAGCTCATCGACAGCGCTTCGGATGGTCAAGCGCGTCGTACCAAATTCCTCGGCGAGGTCTTTTTCGGACGGAATCATGGAACCCGTGGGATATATACCGCGCTCGATACGCTCCTCGATGCGGCGTCGAATGCGCATATAAACCGGGGTGGCATCTACTGTTTCAGCCATTGTTCACCTGCCACGCTCCTCATGCCGTTCTTTTCGCCGTTATCGGCAAAGCGGAACTTTGTGGGCAAAATCACCGATTTGCAATGCTCCACAAAACGCATGTCCTTATCAAATTCTATCGTGCTCTCATAGAACACCGGCGTTCCCTCTTCTTGCTGGAGCAACTCGGCCTCTTCGGCGTTCAAACGCGAGATGGAGATATGCTCACGTCCATGCTCAACGCGCACGCCACCTTCTTTGAGCAAGACATCGTAAAGGCTCTCACACTCAAAATCGTGATCGGGAAGCGAGGGGCACAGGGACAGGTTAACGTGAGCCGTCTCGATTGACGCCGGCTCGCCCTCAATAAGTCGAACACGCTGCATGCGGAGCAAAGGAGCGCCTACAGCAACCCCAAGCTTGTCGGCAAGCGCCTCATCCGCCTCGATGGCCCCGGTGGAAACCAGACGAGAAGAGGGGTGCAGGCCGGCAGTCCGCACAGCATCGGAGAAGTTATACGTTTCCTGAAAGATATTGAGCGGTTTGGGAGGACACACATACGTACCCGATCCGCGACGGCTCTCGAGCGTTCCACACGAGATGAGCCGCGTGATACCGGCGCGCAACGCCGTACGCGAAACGCCAATCTCTTCGCACAGCACGCGCTCGGCCGGCAGGCGATCGCCGCCGGCAAGCTGATGGTGCTGGATATACCAAAGAATCCCCTCAACAGCACGATCTTTGGGGGGAATTGCATAAGATTCGCCTGCCATTGCACAGACTCCTCGTTCAGAAACGTATGTCGCCAAAATTAGGCCAGACCACCCATGGCATCAAATTCGGCCTTGATCTTCTCGGCGACATTCCGATACGACTTATACAGGCTTGAATCGCGTTTGACTTCATCGGTCATAACGGGAATCTCTAGTTTGGAAACCTCGTCTTTTCCCGTCTGAACCGCCACAACAACGCCCATACCAAGACACATATTACGCTTGGCTGCGTTCATTTTTGCCGCCTTAGCGGGATTTGCCAGAATACGCTGGGCATATTCCTGTTTAGAGACCGCTTCATCGGCCTCCGGATCGCCCGCCTCGGCCACTTCGCACTGCAACACGTCCGCATAGTCAAAAATCTTCGGCTCGCCGCCGCGCTGATGTACGGCCCACTTGCGACGCGTGGCATCCTGGTAGATAGCCGGCAAAAACGTAAACCGCGGCGGGTCCAAAATCGTATCCGTGATGGTAAACACATCGGGATCAAAGGCATCCTGCGGGTTTTTCTTCTTGAACAGCCCCATATCAGCCTCCCGTACTAGCATTAAACAACTCAAGCTGAATATAGCACCAATTTCAAGCCGCCGCCTTACCCTATCGGTACGCGGCGTCTATGGCTCGCCCAGCGGAAAAGTTCACGGACGAGGGCCGGGGTGCCTGCTTTGTTTTGAGAAGTGGGCTTCGC
>CABMOY010000064.1 GCA_902388345.1 uncultured Collinsella sp. | reverse complement strand
GCTCGGCAATCGCGCGAACGGCGGCACAACGAGCGGCCTCGGCCTCTTCCTGCGCCGGCGTAAAGATGCGGTTGCGGTCCAACACCAGGCCGATCACGTTGCGCGAGCCCAATGCATCGACAGCCAGCGCCGCAAGCAAAGACGACGGCAGATCGCCCTCGAGCGCCACCACGGCGCGCGACGTGCCATGGGCACGGGCGTTATCGCGCACAGCGAGCACCAGCGCCTGCCACAGCCATTCCTCGGAGCGAAACTCGGGCAGCTCGTGGTCCTCCAAGGCATCGAGCATCACACCGCGCTGGATCTCCTGAACCAGCAGGCTCTCTTCAAAACACGGCGCCTGGGCCACCACGCGGCCGCAGTCGTCGAGTACAAACGACCCGCCGGTATACACCGACTCATCGTACGCACCGACCGGCGCCATGCAAGCAAACCACACGCTGCGCTTGGAGGCAATCTTGCGGTAGGCACTACTGCGCACGGCGGCGATCGCGGCGGTCTCGCGGTCGGTCATATCAAACGCGTTGAACTGAAAAAAGGCGATGAGGTCGACGCCGGTCGGCAGCATCTCGAGCTCGCGGTCCAAGTCGAAAATCACGGCGATACGCACGCCGTCCACGTCGAA
The DNA here is from genome assembly GCA_902388345.1 of uncultured Collinsella sp. GTDB lineage: Bacteria > Actinomycetota > Coriobacteriia > Coriobacteriales > Coriobacteriaceae > Collinsella. Next base: position 10,952 of record CABMOY010000064.1, on the reverse strand, counting down.
GACCGGCGGCGCCCAACGGGCATCACCGTTCCCACCACGCTGCAGGGCAATGCTCGAACGGGCCGGCACCACATGGCCGTCCTTGAGCATCATGTAGTCGAGCAGGGGCTGGCCCTCAAACGAAACCGCCGCGGGCACGATGCAGATCATATCGAGTTCTTGGATACGCTCGGCGACACCGGTCAGGCCTGTCAACATGTCGTGCTCAAAGTCGACAGTGCCCACCAGGCCCCCGGGCATGGCGCCCATAAAGAGCGGAGCCGGCACGCACAGCACGCGCGCCCCGCGCTCGTGGGCCAGACGAGCCTGGTCCTCGATGCGGCCGCAAATGCCCTCAATATCACCCAGGCGCATATCGATCTGTGCAAGCGCGAGCTTCATGGCTCAGCCCTTTCCGTCGTAAACCATCGAAATCGTAGTAAAAGCGCCGGCCGCATGATGCGGTCGGCGCTCGCATGTGCATATGCTAGCTATGATACCCCGAGCGGGGACGCGCTCCTAGAACGTCGCGGACCACAGCCCATGCAGGTTGCAATAGGCATAGACGGTACCGGTCTTGGAACCGCCGGCAAAAAACGTCGCAGGCTTCATGCCGGGCTCAAGGTAATGGACCTCCAGACGGCCCTCGGCCTCAAGGGCGATCCACTCGATGTAGTGCTCGGGCACCATAGGATGCTCGACCGAGCCCACGCGTGCGCGGATCACGTGACCGTCGCGCTCGCTCTCAACGACGGGCACGTGCTTCTCGTGCGCCGCGTCCTCGGTGTTCGCGGTCAGCTCCGTGCAGCCGGCAGGGGTTGCAACGTCGTTGCCAAGGGCGGCAATGAGCTTGCCGTCGGGGTCCTTAAAGAATTTCGCCATGATGTTCTCCTTTGCTGATGTGCCGATGTTCTCGATGCTTCTTATGCCCAAAGGCGCGCGAACCATCCACGGCATCGCAAATGAACACATAATGAGCGAGGCTAGCGCCCGTCGCCGCCGAGCAGCGCCAGAACATCCTCGCGGGTAAACAGCGCCGAGGAAATGCCGTCGCCGCCGAGCACGCTGTTGACCAGATCGCGCTTGGACTCCTGCATCTGCATAATGCGTTCCTCGATCGTGTCCTTGGCGATAAGCTTGTACACGGTCACGGTATGTTGCTGGCCAATACGATGCGCGCGGTCGGTCGCCTGGTCCTGTGCGGCCACGTTCCACCACGGGTCGTAGTGAATGACCACATCGGCCGCCGTCAGATTGAGGCCCACGCCGCCCGCCTTGAGCGAAATCAAAAAGACCGGAACCTCGCCCGCTTGGAACTGCGCGACCATCTTGGCGCGGCTCTCCTTAGACGAAGCGCCCGTAAGCTTAAGGAAGGCGATGTCCTCTTTGGACAGACGCTTGCCGATGATATCGAGCATGCCCGTAAACTGGCTGAACAACAGGATGCGGTGCCCACCGTCGAGTGCGCCGTGCACGAGCTCCATGCACGTATCGAGCTTGGCGCTTCCCGCCTTGTAATCCTCGTAGTGTAGACGCGGATCGCAGCAGATCTGGCGCAGCTTGGTGAGCTCGGCAAGCACCTTGAGCTTGTCTTTCTTAAACTCCCCAGCCTCGCGGTGCTGCACCTGCTGGGCGATGCGGTCCTGGTTTGCCAGGTACAGCTTGCGCTGCTCGCCGGTGAGCTGAGCCACGACGGCGTCCTCGATCTTTTCGGGCAGATCGGCCACCACGTCTTCCTTGACACGGCGCAGCACAAACGGCGACACGAGCGCCTGCAGGCGAGCGGCGCTATCGCCCTCGGCATGCTCGACGGGGCTCTCAAAGCGCTTGGCAAACGACTCACGCGTCCCCAAAAGGCCCGGCATCAAAAAGTCGAAGATGCTCCAGAGCTCGGACAGGCGGTTTTCGATGGGCGTGCCCGTCAGGGCAAAGCGCACACCGGCAGGCAGGCGCTTGGCGGCGCGCGCTACCTGCGTGAGCGGGTTTTTAATGTACTGGGCCTCATCGAGCACAACGCGGGCAAAGTCCTGATCGGCATACTCGTCAATATCGCGGCGCATGAGGTCATACGACGTCACGACCACGTTGTGCTCGTCGGCGCCGGTTATCTGCACGCGGCGCTGCGCCTTGGCACCCACAATGGCGCACACGTCGAGCAAAGGCGCAAAGCGCTCCAGTTCGGCGGTCCAGTTGTACACAAGCGACGCAGGGCACACCACAAGCGTGGGCTTAGTGTCCCCCGCCTCCACGCGCGCCATGATATGTGCGATCATCTGCAGCGTTTTGCCCAGGCCCATATCGTCGGCCAAGATGCCGCCGAGGCCCAGGTGCTCGAGCGAGCCGAGCCACTGGTAGCCGTCGACCTGATAGCCGCGCAGCGTGGCCTTGAGCGAGACCGGCACCGTAAAGTCCATCTTGCCGAGCGTATCCAGACGCTCGACGGTGCGACGGAATGCGGCATCGCGATCGGCCTCAAGCGCCGGCGTGCGCGCGAGCATGCTATCGACGAACAGGGTACTCGACGCGGGAAGCGACACGCCTTCGAGCAGATCGACGGCATCAACGCCCAGGTCCTCGGCAAGGCCAAACGCGGCACGGGCACCCTCGTCCAGGCGAATGATGTCGCCCGACGTGAGACGCGCAAACGTCTGGTGACGCTTGTAGGAGTCGAGGTAGATGGCAAGGTCTGCCGCCGAAAGACCGCTCGCGCCCAGCTCGACGTCGAGCAGGTTGCTCTTGACGGTTGCATGCACCGAAAGCTTGGGCGCAGGACGCACCGAAATCTGGCGCAGGCGGTCGCTGAGCATGACCTCGCCCAGCTCGGACAGGGCGGACAGGCCCTCGGTCAGCAAGTGGAACAGGCTCTCGTCATCGCGTTCCTCAAATGCCAGGCCGCCCTCGTAAAAGTCGAAATACAGGGCCGCCGTGTCCATAACGCGAAACTCTGCCACTTCGTCGCGCGGCGGCACGCCCGGGCGCCGCTCTTCGAAGGGGCTGCCCGGAGCACCCAGGCTAAAGAGATCTGCCGACCAGCCGCCGTAGGTAACCGTAATTGTGCAGGTCACGAGCCCATCGTCGACACCGATTGCCATGGCAAAGCTCGGCTCGGGCGCCACGGTGTCGAGCACGGCGGGAGCGGTGAGGTCAGTGTATTCGCGCAGCACGGGCAGCGCCATGCGGCAGAATTCGCCCACCTGCTCGGCGGCGATATGGACCGGCGTGCGACAGGGCAGCAGACGCGACAGAAACGGTGCGGCATGCTGGGCAAACGCCGCATCGGCGCGGCGCGCGCGGTGCGTGTCAACCAGATAGGCAACGTCGCCCGAGACAAAGCAGTACATATCGGCGGGCAGGCGCAGGTCGTAGCTACCACCGGCCGCCGGCGCGATCTTGGCGGCAAGGAGCGGCGGTTGTTTTGCCGAGGCCTCGTCCTCCCCCACCGGCGACGACTCAACCGCTACCTCGTAGGAACGATGCGTCGTCGTTCCCCGCGACCAGGCGGGCTCAAAGGAAATGGTCCGGCCGCGCAGCAGGTCCAGCATGTATACGATGTCATGCTCGGACAGCGGCAGCTGGCGCTCGGCGACAAAGCCGCTGCGTGCAAAATCGTACGACGCCGAACGCGAACTCGTGATGTCGCTCAGATACACAACCGTTGCCACAACAAGGTCGAGCAGACGCACCGAAACCTCGTCAAAGGCCTCAGGCGTATGGAGGAATGTGAGCTTCTTGCCGTACGAGAAGGTGCCGCCTCGGACATAGGCGTCGGCCATGCCGTCGATATCCTTGACCACGTAGGACACCGAACCGCAGCGAATGCGGAACTCGAGCGCCCAGCTAAAGCGGTCGGCGAACAGCGGATTGTAGTACGGCACCAACGAGGGCTCCAGCGCCGCTTTGGGGGCGTCGGGATCAACGGCACCGGCAAGCTTGCGGCGCATGCTCGCCAGCTCATCCATGCGCGCGTCCGAAAGATCGGAGAGCGCCGCCATGAGGCTGGGGCTCGTGGGGACGGGCGCCGGAAAGGGAAAGTTGGGGTTGACGGCCGGCGCTTTGGGCGCGGTGCACGCGGCTTGCTTGGGCGCCGCCGTAAACGTGCGGACCGGCGTGCGCAGGCCCTCGACGGGCTCGGTGCCGCTTGCGTCCAGATACGCCAGCGCCGTGGCGATGGCGTGCTTGCACATGCCGGGATAGCGATAGGCAGCGGGGCAATCGCAGTCGTAGTCGATTACCTCATGCTCGTCCATGTCGAGCGCCACGTGCGTCTTGTACAGGTCGCCGCGCGAGCCGCACACCGAGCCCTCAACCGTCACGTTTTTGGAGAAGCGCGAGCCGCTGTCCTCAATCGACAGCACGGCGCCGTTAAGCATGAGCGAGCGGCCCTTCATAAAGGTGCCGCTCAGCGCCGCCTCTTTCCGGAGCGCCTGCACAAACGTCCCCTGTGCCATCACTTCCTCCAATCTCGCGCGGACCAGCAAGGTCGCCCTTAGATCACCGTCACTCTGCCTTGGTTACCCACGATGGCCTTGGCCTCGGCCAGCAGCGGAATCGAGCGCGCGTTGACCTTAGCAGGTACCTCGGCGCGCAGCACGCGCCCGTCCACCTGCTCGATAAAGATCTCCACACGGTCGCCGCCCGGGTTGGTGGTAAGCACCGTGGCCAGGCGCGCCATATTGCCCTGGCTAAAGCGGCTGTTGGGCACCATGACCTCAAACACCTTGGGCTTGTTATTCTCCTCGTTAAGCTCCAGCGGCACGATCTCCTGCGCGATGATCTGGTCGCCGCGGTCCGAGCGCTCGAGCTTGCCCTTAATGCGCACAAACGCGTCGGACAGTTGCGCGCCGGTCTCGGGATCGACCTCGCCGTACAGATACCCCTCGGCCTCCTTGTAGGTCTTGGGGAACACTACGACCGTGGCCTCGCCTTCCATGTCCTCGAGCTGCACGATGCCCATGGGGTCGCCGTTTTTGGTCACGCGCTTGGACACGCTCGAGACCATGCCGGCCCACCACAGCGCCTTGCCCTCGGGAATCTCCTGGTTGATGGTGCCGCCCGTAGGATTCTGAACTTCGTAGCCGGTGTCGATCTGCGAGAACGAGAAGTCGCGCGCTTTGCTGAGCGCATACTCAAACGGGCGCAGCGGGTGGTCCGAGACATAGATGCCCAGAACCTCCTTCTCCTGGCTCAGCTTAAGGTGGCGGTCCCACTCCCGGCCGTCCGGATCGGGCACGCTGACCTCAAAGCCCGAGCCCTCAACATCGCCAAACATGTCGAAGAACGACGTCTGGCCGCTCGCGCGATCCTTCTGGCGCTTTACCGCGGCATCAATGATGTTCTCGGGGTTGTTCTTGTCCACAAAGTGCATCATCTGGCGACGCGGATACCCCGTGGAGTCAAAGGCGCCTGCCTTGATGAGCGATTCGATCACGCGGCGGTTGGCCTGGCTGGAGTCCACGCGCTCGACAAAGTCGTGCAGCGTCTTAAACGGACCGCCCGCCTCGCGCTCGGCGATAATCGCCTGCGCCACGCCGGTGCCCACGCCGCGGATGCCGGCCAGACCAAAGCGCACGCCCTCCTTGGTAGCCGTGAACTCGGTACCGGACTCGTTGACATCTGGCGACAGCACGGGGATACCGTCGTGACGGCACGCCGAAACGTAATGAACGATCTTGTCGGTCTTGCCCGTATAGGACGTCAGAACGGCCGCCATGTACTCGTGCGGATAGTGCGCCTTGAGCCACGCCGTCTGCATAACTAGAATGGCGTAGCCGGCGGAGTGCGACTTGTTGAAGGCGTAGGATGCGAACTCGAGAACATCGTCCCAAATCTTCTGGGCGACCTCGCGCGTGTAGTTGTTCTTGATGGCGCCGTTCATCCAGTGGTCGTAGGTGGTCTCGTCCGAGCCATCCTCCCAGTGCAGCACCGTCGAGGTGAGCAGCTTGATCTTTTTCTTAGCCACGGGCTTACGGATACGCGAGTCCGATTCGCCCTTGGAGAAGCCGCACATCTCAACGGAGATGAGCATAACCTGCTCCTGGTAGACCATGGTGCCGTAGGTTTCGCCCAGGATGTCGTCCAGACGGTCGTCATAGGAGACAGCCGGCTCCTTGCCGTTCATACGGTTGATGTAGGACGAAACCATGCCGGCGCCCAGCGGGCCTGGGCGGTACAGGGCGATCAATGCCACGACGTGCTTGTACTCGGTGGGCTTCATGTTCTTGATCGTGGCCGTCATGCCGGCGGACTCGACCTGGAAGACGCCGGCGGTGTGACCGGAGCCCATGAGCTTAAAGATCTCGGGGTCGTCAAAGGGAATCTCTTCCTCTTTGATGTCGATACCGAAGTTCTTTTTGATGTTGGCCTTGGCCTTGGAGATAACCGTCAGCGTGCGCAGGCCCAAAAAGTCCATCTTGAGCAGGCCCATGTCGGCGACGGTATGGCCCTCGTACTGGGTAATCTCGACGCCGCCCTTGGTGTCGAGCTTGGTGGGCACGTGCTCGTTGACGGGGTCGCGGCAGATCAGAACGGCGCACGCGTGCACGCCCTCGCCACGGGTGAGACCCTCGATCGAGAGCGCCGTGTCGATGATGCGGCGGGCGTCGTCGTCCTTTTTATATGCCTCGGCAAAATCGGGGTTAAACAGATCCTCTTTGCCGGGTTGCTTTTCGAGCACCTGCTTGAGCTTGACCTTGGGATCGCTCGAGACCATCTTGGACAGGCGCTGGCCCATATAGACCGGGTAGTCCAGAACGCGTGCGGCATCGTTGATGGCCTGCTTGGCCTTAATGGTCGAGTAGGTGATGACGTGGGTGACCTTCTCGGGACCGTAGAGCTGGCGAACGTGCTCCACGACCTCGAGGCGCCGCTCATCGTCGAAGTCCATATCGATATCGGGCATCTCGGTACGCTGCGGGGACAGGAACCTCTCGAACATCAGACCGTTCTCGAGCGGGTCGAACGCGGTGATGTTCATGGCGTAGGCGACGATAGCGCCGGCGGCCGAGCCACGGCCGGGGCCGACGCCGATGCCGTTGTCCTTGGCCCATTGCACGTACTCGGCAACGATCAAAAAGTAGGCGGCAAAACCCTTGTCGCAAATGACCTTGTATTCGTACTCAAAGCGCTCTTTGATGTTGACGCCGCCGATCTCGCGCGTGGCCCAATCGTCGCCGTAGTGCTGGCGCAGGCCCTTCTCGCACTCGCGGCGGAACTGGCTCTCGTGTGTCTCGCCGGGATCGAGCAGCGGGAAGCGCGGCAGGATGATCGAATCCCAGTCCAGCTCCACGTAGCACTTGTCGGCAATCTCGAGCGTGTTGTCGCAGGCCTCGGGGCAATACGGGAACATTGCCCGCATCTCCTCCTCGGTCTTCATGTAGAACTCCGAGCCGGTCATGCGCATGCGGTTGGGGTCGTCGACCTTGGCGTTCATACCGATGCACATGATGACGTCCTGCACGGGCGCGTCCTCGCGGCGCAGGTAGTGGAAGTCGTTGGTAGCGATGACCTTGACGCCCACCTGTTTGGCGATGTCGATGAGTGTGCGATCCATCTGCTCGTCGGTCAAGCCATTATCGGTGGTAATGCCGTGCTCCTGGATCTCGATATAGAAGTCGCCGGGGTCGAAGGCATCGCGGAAGGTCTCGGCCCATTTGATGGCGCCCTCCATGTCACCGCGGTCGATGTACTTGGGGATGATGCCCGCGATGCAGGCGCTGGTGCAGATCATGCCCTTGGCGTGGCGGCGCAGGTTGTCGAGCGTCACGCGCGGCTTGTAGTAAAAGCCCTGCACGGCGGCCTCGGAAACCGTCTGCATCAGGTTGACGTAGCCCTCCTGGTCCTTGGCCAGAAGGATCATGTGGTAGAGCTCGGGCTTGTGGTCGCGAGCAAGGGTCTCGTCCGGCGTAAAGTAAACCTCGCACCCAAAGATGGGCTTGATGACCAGGGGCGGCTTGAGCTCGTCGATGTTGCCCTTCTCGTCCCACATGGCCATGTCCTTCACATACTGGGCATGCTCGCGCGGGTTTGCCTCGGGGTCGGGCTCCACCAGCTCGTCGCGGCGGTCTTTTTCCAAGAAGGCCTTGTCGTGGCTCCAGGTTTTGTACTCGGGCGTGTTGTGGTTAACGGCGTCGCAGGCCAGCGCCAAGTCGGGCACGCCATACATGTAGCCGTGGTCGGTAATGGCGACGGCGGGCATGCCCAGCTCTACGGCGCGGTTGACCATATCCTGGATACGGGTTGCGCCGTCGAGCATGGAGAAGACGGTGTGGTTGTGCAGATGGACGAATGCCATGTGATGAGCTCCGATGCGGGTTCGTGTTCTGACTGAACGATTTTACCCCACGGCACGGACAGCACCCGAACCTAGCCAAACCAACACGGGTAGTCAATTATGGGACCTTCAAAAAGGGGAATGAGGGCATCCAGATATATCGAGTATTACTGGAACCCCGGCGATGCGCGGAATGATTTGTGACGAATAGTCATGTCCATCAAGAAGGCTCGACGCTTCGGATAGCTCGTCAATCGATATATCAATTCTTGGAGACCTGTATTCCAACCATTTTTAATGAAACAACGGCGGTAATTGCTATCGCGATTGCACCAATAATACCGAGCGCTATCTGAATGGGATATAACCCCAACACATGTCCAAATATGGAGAAAAACACTGCAGAAAAGAGAGCCCTTACCAGAGACGCGACGGAAAGGATCGTCGCGCGGAGATCGTCCGCTATCGCGTCTTGGATTAAGTTTTCCGAAGTGATGTACACCACTTCTGGGAGAAAACAAAGCACCATGCTAAGGCCAAACAAACACAGCGGATTTGAAGCGAACCACGGAAGAATCATGAAAAGGCCAGCCTCGATTAGCATCGAGCCGAGCATGGTATTTCTTTTCCCGAAACGCAATGAGAATAAATCTGCTGCAATGTAGGCCGTCGCATTTATTGCATAGGATGCACCGAAAAAGATTCCTATTATGGAAACGGGAGCATCAAATGCGTCGAATACCAACTGATTCAAGTTGTAATAACTCCCATAGAATCCATCGAGCATGCTTGTGCCGATTAGAAGAAGCAATACCGCAAAAGCGGATTCTCCAACACGCCAGGTTTCGCGTCTGAACATCTTGGCCGCGTCAAACCTTCCCTTTTCAGAGCTTTCAGAACGGGTCGCTTCCGTCCTCTCAATGGGATACAGAAGAAAAAGCTGCAGGAGATAGAAAACGGAGACACATACGTAGAGGGCGCTCCAAGATACTTGGGCAATGAAAGATCCGAGCACAATCGCCATTCCCGTAGCGATTGATTGCGCGGCAAGCAGCCGAGCGTTGATGGTGAGGAAACGCTCTCCTTGACCGGCATTCCGGGCAATTTCATATAAAAGTGCTTGTTCGGATCCCGATTGAAGGGAGTAGGCGAGTGCCTCAACAAGGGAAAGCACGACAAGAAAGGGACCTGAGAGCAACAGCATGCCAGCCGTATGGAAGAAAAGCAGCAGCACGCCCACTTGAATCGAAAACTTCTTTCCAAAGAAATCGCCTATCAGCCCTGTTGGCAGCTCGAGAACGACCGTTGTAATGTTAAACAGGGCTTGATAAAGCGCGATTTCCGTGACTGACATTCCTTTCTCCGCAAGGAAAAGTAGAAACACTCCCCGATTTAAAACAAATCCCGCGAGAACGAAAAAGGCGGAATAGATGTGCAGTTGCGTAGCGGCATTCTTATTCATTTGGCACTTCCATCAACTACTTTTGTCGGGCCGCTCGCTACTGACTCGAAGCCTGAAGTGTTCACAGTTTCCGATGAAGAGCTACCTTGCCTTTTTGCGGCCTGGGCACGCTTCTCGTACTTATTGCCGTTGAGCCTGTTGCGGCTGGAGCGCTTGCCCGTGGCGTTTTCGATATCCTGCATGATGGACCCCGCTAGGGCGTCAAAAAGCTCCTCCGGCGTCACCCCAAGCGTTTTGGTGAGCTGCATATGGCTCCTTATTCGTTTGAACCGTTCGAGCTATTGTACCGTCCCAGGCTCTCCCATGCGTTGCGGTGCTATTTGGACGATTGAGGGCTTTATCCGGGGCGGCCGCGTGGGTTTGCCCAAAGTAGCTAAAAAAGCCCCGTCCCAAAAAGACTGCGGTGGAATCGATAGGGATTCCACAGCAGGTTGTTGAGGGCTAAAGGTTGTAGGTGACCACTTGGGGCTCGCAGGGGTTGGCGGGGTCGACCTGCTCCGCGCGGACGAACTTGACGGTCACGGCCTCAAAGCCCGCCTTGTGCAGAACATCAGCGTAGACACGCGCCTGCAGGGCGTGCTTCTCCTGCAGCTGTTCCGGCGTCTCGTCCGGTGTGCCGCCCGTCTTGTAGTCGATGACCAGTGCGCGTGACGAATCCGCCGGGTTCGTCGCCAAAGCGTCGATGGCGCCCTCGGCATATGCACCGTAGCGAGCGATGTCCTCGCCCTCGCAGCCCAGCGAAAAGAACGGCACCTCGGCGCGGACGCACGGCCACGCGAGCAGGTCGGCACGAACAGCCGACTTGAGCCAGCGGTCCAGGGCAACGTCGAAGCGTTCGCGCTGCTCCGGCGTCAGGCACCACAGGCGCGCCAGCGCATCGGCACGCTCAGCGGGCAGCACATCGGCACCCATCTCGATCAGCCACTGGCAGGCGGCATGGAACGCCGAGCCCAGCGCCATGGGGGTGCCACGTCTGTATCCGTCATCTCGGAACCATCCGACTCCGCATCATCGCCGGCCTCGTCCATGGGCACGTGTGCCTCGGCGGCACGGTCCTCGGACTCGGCATGCAGCGCCGCGGCAATTGACGAGTAGCTGTACGAATCGCGCTCCGGATACGGGCAGGTGCCCATGCGCACGCCCACCGCCTGGGGATACACGAGCTCAAACGCATCGGGCTCGGGGTCGGCAGGACCGGGAACGGCGGCGGCGTGACGCGGCCATCCGCGTGTTCGACGCTGA
>CABMOY010000063.1 GCA_902388345.1 uncultured Collinsella sp. | reverse complement strand
GCCGCCTTCCTTGTGCAGCAGGCGAACGTCGACGATCTCCATGCCACGATCGACGGCCTTGCACATGTCATAGATCGTTAAGCACGCGGCACTCGCGCCGGTCAGAGCCTCCATCTCGATACCCGTCTTGCCCGTCACGCCAGCCGTAACCAGTACGTGAAAGCCAACTTGCCCGTCTGCGCGCGCCGGCGCCCAGCCCTCGGGCACGTCCTCGGCCGGCGTCCCCGCCGGAGCGATGGGCGCAATGTCGCACTTGCTCTTGGTAATGAGCAACGGATGGCACATGGGGATGATGTCGCTCGTGCGTTTGATGGCCATAATGCCCGCCACACGTGCGCAGGCAAGCACGTCGCCCTTTTTGGCGCGGTCCTGCAGCACCATGGCCTGCGTCTCGGGGTGCATGAGGATGGTGCCCTCGGCGATGGCGATGCGATGGGTCTCGGCCTTGTCGGACACGTCGACCATGCGCACCTCGCCCTTGGCGTCCACGTGCGTCAGCTCGTCGCGACGGGCGTCACGGACGAGCTCGGTGGCAGCACTGGCAGTCGGCTGCACGGACGCGTCGGCGCTGCCAGCATTCGTCGCAGCCGTGACTTTGTGGGCAGACATCGCGGCCCTGCGAGCGGCCTTGGTGGCATCGGCGTACCTGCTCTTGGCCATATGATCATCCTCCGATTTGGGACATAAATCGTTGCGTGCCCTCAATTATCGCGTGTTCCTGCGGTTTGTGGGCCACGGCATCGCGCCAAATCGAAAGTACCTGCATATCATCACCACGGCGAAGCGCCTCACGCACCGAATACTCGGCATCGCTGAACAGGCACGGACGCACGTTGCCATCGGCCGTCAGGCGCAGACGGTTGCAATTCGCGCAAAAATGGTTGGACATGGCGCTGATGAAGCCGACCGTTCCCGCCGCACCCGGAAAGTGCCAGTAGCGCGCAGGGCCCGCGCCGGCAGGAGCGTCGGTGATGTCGAGTGGCTCGAGCTCGCCCAGTCCCGCCGCGGCGGCCCCGGCATTGATGCGCGCCCGCAGCTCGTCACTCGGCACGGTATCGCTCGCGTCCCACAACTCGGGATTGAGCGCGGGCGCATGCGGATCCACGGCACAATGCGAACTCGTGCGCTCGTCGCCGATGGGCATGTATTCGATAAAGCGCAGGTGGATGGGACGGTCGAGCGTGAGCCGCGCGAGGGCCGCCACATCTTGGTTGAGCCGGCGCACCACAACGCAGTTGACCTTAACGGGCTCAAAGCCCCAAGCCAGCGCCGCGTCGATGCCAGCCATGGTCTGCTCGAGCCGACCCAGGCGCGTGATCTTTCCAAACAGCGTAGGGTCGAGTGTGTCGAGCGAGATGTTGACGCGGTTAAGGCCGGCATCTTTGAGCTGCGGTGCCAGCTTGGGCAGCAGGGCGCCATTGGTGGTAAGCGAGATGTCCTCGATCTGCGGAATCGCGCGGATGTCGCGAATGGGCGGAATGATACGGCGGCTGACCAGCGGCTCGCCACCCGTCAGGCGCACGCGGCGAATGCCCTCCCCCGCCACCAGGCGCACAAAGTGGGCGATTTCCTCGGCGCTGAGCAGCTCGTCGTGCGCGCGGGGCGCCACGCCATCGGCCGGCATGCAGTAAATGCAGCGGAAATTGCACTTGTCGGTAACGGCAATACGCAGGTAGTTGATATCGCGGCCAAAACCGTCATGTTGCACGCGCCCGTCCACGCAGCTCTCTCCTCACGCGGCGTTTTATTCTTCGGAAAACATAATACCCCACGGGAGAATCACGCCGACACCCGTACGACAGGACAGGTCGCTTCGAGCAAAACGAACTTCCCAAGCCCATCCTCAACACACAGACCATCACAACATTCGATGCTTTTCCCGTTTTTGGCAAAAAACGTCGAATGTTGTGATGGTTTGCCTGCCCACGGCACCCCGCAGAAGGGCCAAAGCGCCCCTAAAGGCCGCCGTCCCAGTGCCGAATCACGAATTCTCGCAGGTCGTTCTGCCGCTTTTGGAACGCTTCGCTTCGGTCGCACTTAAGGCCTATCGCAAGCGCGATGGCGTTCATCGCCCGGTGCAATTGCAGCTGATGGGCAAACTGAGTCCCGGTGAGGACGATCATCTTAAAGCCCAGCGCGCTCAGCACAGTCATGCGCTCCGCATCCGACGCGCTGCGCTGTTTATCAAGATGGTCCGAGCCGTTGTATTCAATTCCCGTACCGCTCGCAGGCGCATATACGTCAATCTCGAAATACCCGGCCTTAGCGAGATACTTGAACTCGTTGGGAACATCGACCCGATGGTTGAGCTCGATCTTGACGTATCCTAGCCCGCCCTGGGAACGTTTTGCTACGACCATGATTGCGGTGGCCGTCTCCATGGGCGACCGCGCGCCATCGTGCACGCGCTTGAGCACAGCGACCGCGCGTATAGCCCCCTGACGAGATCGGTTCTCATTGCAATAGGCAATCAAATCGGCAACGGCATACCTCTGCCCCATCTCGATATAATCGCCTGTCGACAGATGATTCAAATGGTATCGGGCGCAGATTTCATACCCATATTCCAACTGCTCGGGCTCGCTCATCCACGAACCCGCTTGGACAAAGCACATGGCCTCATCAACCACCAGAAGGCCCTCTGCCACCTCGATAAGATGGCCTGGAGGTACCGGCGCTCCAAACACGTGGCACCTAAATCCAGCCGGCGTCGAGCGCTCAAAATCGAAGTTGACGAGCGTATCGATATGATCGAGCTCTTCTCGTGGAATACCAAGCGAAACCAGATAGTCGGCAACGATCCCAACTGCCGCTGAAGCCCTCAGCCCCTTGGCATCGAGTCCCAATTTGGGCAGGTCCGCAGTCGGCTCCGCCTCGTTAGCAAGCGAGTCCTCATCGTATAGGCTGCTTGCTCGCGAGAGCGGCTCGGACGGGCGCGCCACGTTGTGGTACAGCCAGGCAGTCTTATGGGACAGGACGATCGGCAGGTCCATGAGCCCTCCAATGGAGTCGGATAACCAACCTTATTCCCCCGCTCACGGGTCCGCACACCTTCGTGCACAAGAAAGCGATTCCACCTGATCGAATGTTGTGATGGTTTGAGGCGAGGTGAGGAGCACGGAGGGGTCAAAGCATCGTGCTCGAACAGGTTAGTCCAACTCCTTAAGCCCATGTGCCAGCTGCCAGTACTCGCCGTGCTGGGCGAGCAGCTCTTCGTGGGTACCGCGCTCGATGATGCGGCCGTGTTCGAGGACCATGATGGCATCAGCGTCGCGGACGGTGGACAGGCGGTGCGCGATCATAAACGTGGTGCGTCCGCGCATGATGCGGTCCATACCGCGCTCGATGAGCTTTTCGGTACGCGTGTCGATGGAGCTCGTGGCCTCGTCCAGGATGAGCACCGGCGGATCGGCGACGGCCACGCGCGCGATGGCGAGCAGCTGGCGCTGGCCCTGCGACAGGTTGGCGCCATCGGCCGTGACCGGCGTGTCGTAGCCTCTAGGCAGGCGGCGGATAAACGAATCGGCGCAGGCTGCCTCGGCAGCGGCGCGCACCTCCTCGTCGGTCGCGTCGAGCTTGCCAAAGCGGATGTTCTGCGCAATGGTGCCGCTAAACAGGTGCGTATCCTGCAACACAATGCCCAACGACCCGCGCAAGCTGGCCTTGGCAATGTGCTTGACGTCGATGCCGTCGTACGTGATCTCGCCGTCATCGACCTCGTAGAAGCGGTTGATGAGGTTAGTGATGGTCGTCTTACCGGCGCCCGTCGAGCCCACAAACGCGATCTTTTGCCCCGGCTTGGCAAACAGGTTGAGGTCCGTGAGCACACGGGTGCCCGGCACGTAGGAAAAGTCCACGGCATGGAAGCGCACGTCGCCGGCGAGCGGGACCAAGCCGCACGTGAGCTCGGTGCCGTCGGCAGCCACCGCACGGCCCGACTCATCAACGGCAGCCACATCATGCAGGTGCCCGTACGCGCCCACGCCCTGGCCCTCGGGAATCTTCCATGCCCACGCGGCGTCGCCCGTCTGCACCAGCTCCACGCAGCCCTCGTCCACCTCGGGCTTAAGGTCCATGGCGGCAAATAGGCGCTCGGCACCGGCCAGCGCGTTGAGCAAAAAGTTGCCCAGCTGCGTGAACTGGTTGATGGGCATGGCGGCCTGACGCACAAAGACCAGGTAACTTGCAAGCGCGCCCACGTCGGCGAGCCCCTTGATGCAGAGCATGCCGCCCGCCACGGCGACGATGGCGTAGTTGGCATAGCCGATCACCACGGTCATGGGCACCATCGAGTTGGCGTAGGCTTGCGCGGCGCCACCGGTGCGGCGCAGTTCTTGGTTGCGCACGTCAAAACCAGCCACGTTGGCCTGTTCGTGATTAAAGACCTTGATGACCTTTTGGCCCGAGACCATCTCCTCGATGTATCCGTCCAAATCGCCCAGCGACGCCTGCTGGGCGGCAAAGAAACGCTTAGAACGCGCGCCCGAGTAGCGCGCGTACAGCACAATGGCCACATCGCACGCGAGCGTGATAATCGTGAGCTGCCAGTTGAGGATGATGAGCATGGCCGTGGTGCCGACCACCTGGATGCTCGCCTGAATCACGTTGGCAAAGCTGTTGTTGAGCGCCTCGGAGACGGTGTCGACGTCGTTGGTAAAGAAGCTCATGATGTCACCCGAGCGCGTGCTGTCGAAGTAGCTCAGCGGCAGCATCTGGATGTGCGCAAACAGGTCGCGGCGGATATCGGAGACCACGCGCTGGGCCGCGCGCACCATAATCTGTGAGTAGCCCAGGGCCGAGAGCACGCCCGCGGCGTAGATGGCAGCGGTAAAGATAACCTGCCTGGTGAGCAATTCCTCGCCGCCCGTTGCCAAACCGTTAACGATAGGGCGCACCATGTAGGTGCCGGCGAGGCTCGCGATGGCGGCGACGGAGGCGAGCACGCCCACCGCGAGCAACGAGAACTTGGCGTGACCCATGTAGGAGAGCAGGCGGCGGAGCGTCTGCGTCAGATTGGCGGGGCGGGCCTGAGCGGATGTCTTAGGCATGGCGCTCACCCCCTTCCAAGGGCGATCCGCTGGGAACGCAGGAAAACGGATCATTCGCGCAGCCATCGTCGCAGCCATCGTCGCAGCCGTCGCCGGTGTCCGCGTTCCCCGCGAACTCCATCTGCGAGGCGTAAATCTCCTGGTAGATGCTATCGCCCGCCAGCAGTTCCTCGTGCGTGCCCACGCCGTGGACACGACCGTCGTCCAACACAATAATGCGGTCGGCATCCATGACGCTCGCAATGCGCTGTGCGATGACAATCACCGTCGTATTGGGAATCTGAGCAATATGCTCACGAATCTTGGCGTCGGTCGCCATATCGACCGCGCTGGTCGAATCGTCAAAGATGAGCACACGCGGATGTTTGAGCAACGTACGCGCGATGCACAGACGCTGTTTTTGTCCGCCCGAGACGCCGACACCGCCCTGGCCCAGATAGCCGTCGAGTCCGCCGATGCGATCTAGGAACTCGTCCACGCATGCCGCCCGGCAGGCACGCAGCAGCTCCTCGTCGGTGGCATCGGGCGCGCCCCACTGCAGGTTCTCGCGCACGGTACCCGTAAACAGCACGTTCTTTTGTAGCACGATGCCCACGGCGTCGCGCAAGGCGGCCAGGTCGTAATCGCGCACATCGCGCCCGCCCACGAGCACGGCGCCTTCGGTGGCGTCGTACAGGCACGCGATCAGCTGCACAAGCGAGCTCTTGCCCGAGCCTGTGCCGCCGAGGATGCCCACCGTCGAGCCGCTCTCGATGCGAAGGTCGATATGTTCGAGCACATCCTCGGCTGCATCCTCGCGGTACTTAAACGACACGTCGCGAAACTCGATGCTTCCGTCGGCCACCCCGTGCACGGCAGTGGCAGCGTCGGGCGCCTGGATAAGCGAACGCTCGTCGAGCACCCGCGAGATGCGCTCCACGCTGGCAAGTGCGCGCGTGAGCAGCAAAAACACGTTGGAAATCATCATGAGCGAGTTCATGATCAGCAGCACATAGCTCATGAAGCCCGTGAGCGAGCCCACGCCGAGCTCGCCGGCAAGAATCATGCGCCCGCCGATCCACAGAATGGAAAGCGCCGCCACGTACATCGACAGCTGAAACACCGGCAGGTTGAACACGGCGTTGCCAAAGGTCTTCGTCGCCGTGTGCGCAAGCTCGGTATTGACGGCATCGAACTTGGCCTCCTCGTGCTCGGCGCGCACGTACGCTTTGACGGCGCGCACAGCGGTGAGATCTTCCTGCACCACGCCGTTGAGATGGTCCATCGAGGTCTGCAGCTGGCGGTAAAGCGGACTGACGCGATAGGTGATAACGCCCAGTACGATCGCCAACACCGGCAGGATGATCGCGAATACCGTAGCAAGCGGACGCGACAGCACCAGCGCATAGACCAAGCCGACGATGAGCGTCACGGGCCCGCGCACCATGGGGCGGAAGCCGTTACCTACGGCGTTTTGGATGACGGTGATATCGGTGGTCATGCGCGTGACGAGCGAGCTGGCATCGTAGTTGTCCAGATTGCCAAAGGCGAGCGTCTGAATCTTGCGATACTCCGCCTCGCGCAGGTTAGCGCCCAGCCCCGAGGCAACGCGGGCAGACGTGCGCGCATAGCCCAAGCCAAGTACCAGCGAAAATGCGGCGCACACCAACATATACGCGCCCTGCAACAGCATGTAGTTGATGTCGCCCGCGGGCACGCCCACGTCGATGATATTTGCCATGATGACCGGGATAAACAGCTCGAGCGCCGTCTCGGCCGTCACAAAGAACACGCCGAGTATGGCATCGCGGCGGTATGTCCCCAGATAGGAAAACAGAATCTTGAGATTGCGCACGCAGGTTCATCCCCCATCAAACGTCGTTCGCAAACCCACGTATTATGGCGCGCCGTGCGGCGGTGTCAAGTGTTCCGAAATCGATTTCTGCAAGGCTAGTGCAGGCGCTAAGCTTGCAAGGTGCATCTCTGTATTCAATTGGAAATGAACGCGAGCGCGACTTTTTTCGCCCCGCTGCCAACATAAACCTTGACTCTACAATCGTTGTAGGGTTTTCACTACACTGGTAGCAAAACGAACCCAGCCAGAAAGCCCCGCCCATGGAACACGACCTCACACGCGGCAATGTCCTCAAGACCATCGCGGTCTTTGCCCTGCCCTATATGCTCTCGTACTTTTTGCAGATGCTCTACGGCATGGCCGACCTGTACATGATGGGGCAGTTTAGCGGCGCCGCCGGCATCACCGCCGTGGGCAATGGCGCGCAGACGCTCTATATCATTACCGTGACGCTCGTGGGCCTGGCCATGGGAACGACGGTTATCGTCGGCCACGCCGTGGGTTCGCGTCGGTTTGACCGCGCCGAGACCGCCATCGGCAACACCATCACGCTCTTTATGGGTGTCTCGGTGGTGCTGGCCGCTGTCCTGCTCGCACTGTGTCCGCAGATTGTGGCACTCATTGGCACGCCGGCCGAAGCGGTCGAAGGAACCGCCGCCTACCTGCGTATCTGCTTTATGGGCATTCCCTTTATCGCCGCGTACAACATCCTCTCGGCCATCTTTCGCGGCCTAGGCGATTCGCGCTCGCCCATGTACGTGATTGGCGTGGCATGCATCATCAACATCGCGCTCGACTTTCTGTTTATCGGCCACATGGGGCTCGGCCCCGTAGGCGCGGCACTCGGCACAGTCATCGCGCAGACGGCGAGCGTGGCTCTCGCGCTCGTGTGGCTCAAGAGCCGTCGCACAAACATCCACGTTAAGCGCAGCGACCTGCGCCCCCAGCCCGAGGTGCTCGGCAGCATTCTTAAGATCGGCGTGCCCGTGGCCGTGCAGGACGGCTGCATCCAGGTGGCATTTATGTTCATCACCGTCATCGCCAACCACCGCGGCCTGGTCGACGCCGCCGCCGTGGGCCTAGTCGAGAAGATGATCAGCTTTTTGTTTATCGTGCCGAGTTCCATGGGCGCTACCGTCAGCGCGCTCACGGCGCAAAACGCCGGCGCGGGCAAGGGCGACCGCGCGCGTCAGGTACTCAGGGACGCCATGACCATCTCGGTGGTGTACGGCTGCCTGATCACGGTGCTGATGTGGCTGGTGGCGCCGGCGTTTATCGGCTTTTTTGCCAAGGACCCCGCGGTGGTCGCCGCCGGCACCGGCTATATGCGCAGCTATATTTTCGACGCGATCTTTGCCGGCATCCACATTTGCTTTAGCGGCTTTTTCGCTGCGTATGGCAAGAGTTACATCGGCTTTGCGCACAACGTACTGGCCGTGGTGCTCATTCGCGTACCCGGCGCATGGCTGCTGTCGAACGCCTATTCCGACACGCTGTTCCCCATGGGTATCGCCTCGCCGTGCGGGTCGATTCTGTCGGCGGCCATCTGCGTTGTCGCGTTTACCGTACTCAACCGGCGCGGAGCTTTTGACAAGCTGGTAGCGTAGCGAGGAGACGCATGCCTAGCACCTCTCCCCTGTTTTTACTGAAAGGAGCGGTCCTGTGACCGACATGCCAAGCGAACACACCGAGGGCCTGCTCCGCATTGGCGAGGTGGCGCGCCTGTTTAACCTGAGTGTGGGTACGCTGCGTCATTACGAGCAGATGGGCCTGCTGGAGCCGGCGCGCATCGATCCGGCGAGTGGGTACCGCTACTACGGATCGCGGCAGCTCTCCACGCTCAACACCATCAGCCACCTGCGTGTTCTCGACTTGCCATTAGCGCAAATCCGTGAGTTTGTGACCACGCGCGATGTGGACCTCATGCAGCGGCAGCTGGTCCAGCAGCAAGAACTGATCGAGCGCAAGCGCCGCGAGCTGGAGCGCGTGTCGCGCAAGATCGACAACCGACTTGCCCTGTTACACGATGCCTTGGACGCCCAGCTCGACACCATCTGCGAAATCGACGCGCCCGAGCTTCGCTGCGCTGTGCTGCACGAACGCGTCAACCCCACCGACGCCTATGCGCTGGAGTGGCAGATTCGTCAACTGCAGAAGGGCCAGCACGAGACCTTTGTCTTTTTGGGCAACCTGGGCGTCGGGATCAGCGCCGAACGCCTTGCCACCGGTGATTTTGATGGTTACGACGAGGTCTTTCTGCTGCTCGATGACACCGATGAGTACTTGGGCGATGTTGAGACGCGACCTGCCGCGCGCTGCCTGACCATAAGTTTCCGTGGCACGCACGGACAAGCAGCCCCTCGCTACGAGCGGCTGCTCGGCTACATGCACGAACACAACCTGACGCCCGCCGGCCCCTCGCGCGAGATCGCCCTCATCGACGACATCATCAGCGACGACCCAGCAACCTACGTGACGCAGATCACGGTGCCGGTCTCTCTAGGCTAGACCGAGCCTCGCCTCTAACTCGGTCAACGCCTCAAAGGCATCGCGAGATGCACCCGCCGCGCGCTCGCGCTCGGCAACGCAAATTCGCATCATTAAGCGCTCTTTTGCCTGCACTTGGGAATGCCTCGCGCGCCCTTCCGCCTGCGAGCAATTGCGATTCTCGATATCCATTACGCCTCCGGCACCTCACCAGTAGCCAAGATCTGCTCGAGTGCGTCCTCATCCAATACAGGCACGCCCAGCTGCTCGGCTTTGGTGAGCTTGGAGCCCGCTTTGGGGCCGGCGACCAGATAGCTCGTCTTCTTCGACACGCTGCCCGAAACCTTGGCGCCGAGTACCTTGAGCGCCGCACCCGCCTCGTCGCGCGTGCGATTGACGAGCGTGCCGGTGAGCACGAAGGTCAGACCCGCGAGTGGCTGTGCGTCGGCAAGCTCGCCTGCCACGCCAGCGTCGGCTGCGGCTTGCGCGTGCGCGGTGCCCAAGTCGACCTCAAGTGACAGACCCGTCTGACGCAGGCGCTCCAGCACGGCAAGGTTCTCGGGCACGGACAGGAACTGCTTGACGCTCGCCGCAATCTTGGGACCGATGCCCTCGCACTCGGCAATATCCTCTTCGCTTGCCAAGATAAGCTTGTCAATCGACAGGAATCGCTCGGCAATGACCTCGCCCACACTCTTGCCCACATGGCGGATACCCAGGGCAAACAGCACGCGACCGAGCGGTTGGCTCTTGGACTTGTTAAGCTCGGCGATGATTTTCTCGGCCGTCTTGAGGCCTACCGGAATGGGGTCGCCCTTCTTGACGCCCTTTTTGCTATTGGAGCTGGCGTACACGCGGCCTGTGTCCAGGCCGGCGATATCGTCCACCGTGAGCTGGTAGAAGTCCGCGACATCGTGGATCAGGCCGGCGGCGATCATCTTGTCGACGATCTCGTCGCCCAGGCCGTCGACGTCCATACAGCCGCGGCTCACCCAGTGGAGCAGGCGCTCCTTGAGCTGCGCGGGGCAGTCGATGGACACGCAGCGGTAGGCCACCTCGCCGTCCTCGTGGACCACGGGGCTACCGCACACGGGACAGGCCTCGGGCATGTGCCAGTCGACCGAATCGGCCGGGCGCTTGTCGAGCACGGGACCCACAACCTCGGGGATCACGTCGCCCGCCTTGTGCACGATGATGGTGTCGCCCTCGCGCACGTTTTTGCGGCGGATCTCGTCGATGTTGTGCAGCGTGGCGCGCGCGATGGTAGAGCCGGCGACCGTCACCGGGTCGAACTCGGCGACCGGCGTGAGCACACCGGTGCGGCCCACCTGGATGCGAATTTCGCGCAGGACGGTCT
This sequence comes from uncultured Collinsella sp., assembly GCA_902388345.1. Lineage (GTDB taxonomy): Bacteria > Actinomycetota > Coriobacteriia > Coriobacteriales > Coriobacteriaceae > Collinsella. The sequence continues at coordinate 999 of CABMOY010000063.1, read as the reverse complement.
GCTTTTCCTCGGGCGGGAACTTAAAGGCAATGGCCCAGCGCGGCGCGCGGGCGGTAAAGCCCAAGTCAAGCTGCTGCTGGAAGCTGTCGACCTTTACGACCACGCCATCGATGTCGTAGTCCAGGTCACCGCGATGCTCGAGGGCCTGGGCGCAGAACTCGTGGACCTCGGCCGGCGTGGCGCAGCGCGCCACGTTGGGGTTGACGCTAAAGCCGGCGCTACGCAGCCAGTCCAGAAACTCACGCTGGCTGTGGACGTGCAGCGGATCGGTATCGGCGATGGCGTAGATAAAGGTGGCCAGATCGCGGCGCGCCGTGACCTTGGGATCCTTTTGACGCAGGCTGCCGGCGGCGGCGTTGCGCGGGTTGGCGAAGGGGTCGCGGCCCTCGGCATCGGCCTCGTCGTTCAGGCGCACAAAGCTGCCCTTGGGCATATAGACCTCGCCGCGCACTTCGATGGTACGCTCGCGGTCGGCGCCCATGTGGGCGAGCGCCGGCTCGGACAGGTGCATGGGCACATCCTTGATGGTACGGACGTTGAGCGACACGTCCTCGCCCGTGGTGCCATCGCCACGTGTAGCGGCGCGCACAAAGGTGCCGTTTTGGTAGGTAAGCGCCACGCCCAGACCGTCGATCTTAAGCTCGCAGGTATAGGTGACGCTGCCGGCACCGAGCGCATCCTCGGTGCGCTGGAGCCATGCGTCGAGCTCGTCCAGATCCATGGCATCGTCCATGGAATACATGCGTGCCATGTGCGTGACCGGCGTAAACTGCTCGCTCACGTATCCGCCCACGCGCTGAGTATAGCTGTCGGGCGTTACCAGGTCGGGGTAGGTCGCCTCGATTTCCTGCAGCTCAACGAGCATTTTGTCGAAGGCGGCGTCCGTGATCTCGGGCGCATCGAGCATGTAGTAGCGGTAGGCGTGGTAATCGAGCTCGTGGCGCAGCTCGGCCGCACGCGCTGCCGCCTGGGCGCGGGCATCGGCCGGTGCAGCGGTAC
>CABMOY010000062.1 GCA_902388345.1 uncultured Collinsella sp. | reverse complement strand
CAGCGCCACCAAAACGATGCCCAGCCGCTCACGTCCGAGCAGCTCGAGGCTGAGGTCGACGAGACCCTCGACGCCCTTAAGCAGCGCGACAAGCTCGACAGCAGCCGCGAGGTCGCCCCGCTCGTGCCCGCCGAGGACGCCGTGCACGTCGACTCCACCGCCCATACCATCGACGAGGTCGTCCGCATTATCGAGGGCCTCATCAACCAAAGGAGGTAGCCCATGCGCCTGTTTAAGCAGACGCCCGAGGACTATTACAACGCCCCCTATGACGAGTTTCCGGCGCTCATCCGCGGCACTGTCGTCGTAGTCATGGCCATCCTTTGGGCCTTCTCCAAGCTCATGTGGCGCTGGAAGGTCGAGGACGCTGACTTGCTGTTTGAGCGCCAGGAAGGCCGCGGCAGCGTGGTCATCTGCAACCACACCTCGATGGCTGAGCTCTTGGCCGTGGAGACGGCGCTGTTCTTTGGGGGCCGCCGTATCCGTCCCATCTTTAAGTCCGAGTTCGCCAAGAGCAAGATTGTGCGCTGGGCCTTTAGCCGCGTTGGCGGCATTCCCGTCGAGCGCGGCACCGCCGACATGAAGTGCCTGCGCGCCGCCCAGCATGCGCTGCAGCGCGGCGAGGACGTCCTGATCTTCCCCGAGGGCACGCGCATCCGCTCGCGCGAGATCAAGCCCGAGGTCCATGGTGGCTTTGCGCTCATCGCCCAGATGGGCAAGGCGCCCGTCAACCCACTCGCCATTTGTGGCTGGTCCGACATCACGCCTGCGGGCAAAAAGCTCATGCGCCCCAAAAAGTGCTGGATCCGCGCCGGCAAGTCCATCTCGCTATCCGATGCTCCGGCCGAGCTCAAGCGCAAGGAGCGCCTGGCTTGGTTTGAGTCCGAGGCCATGGGCCGCGTCTACGCCATGCGCGACGACCTGTGCGCCGAGCACCCGGGCAGGTTCTAGCCATGGGTGAGAACGTCATGAATACCGCTGCGGCCGCCGCTGAGGAGGTCGTCCCCACCATCGAGATCGCTGCCCACGCGGGCACCTGCTACGGCGTACAGCGCGCGCTCGACATGGCGCTAGCCGCCGCGCCGCAGGCAGAGGAGAGCACTCAGGTCCACACCCTAGGGCCGCTCATCCATAACCCCATCGTGGTGCGCGAGCTTGCTGAGGCAGGCGTTGGCCTGGCCGACACCTTGAACGACGCCGCAGCGGGCACCGTGATCATCCGCGCGCACGGCGTGGTGCCGCAGGTGATCGATGCCGCACGCGAGCGTGGTCTCGACGTGGTCGACGCCACCTGCCCCTACGTGAAGAAGGTCCATGTGGCGGCTGAGCGTCTGGTGCGCGAAGGCTACCGCGTAATCGTCGTGGGCGAGCCAGGTCACCCCGAGGTCGAGGGCATTCTGGGCCACGCCGGCAATGATGCGCAGGTCGTGAGCTGTGCCGCCGACGCCAACGCTTTGTCGCTCAAGGGCAAGGTAGGCCTCGTCGTGCAGACCACCCAGACCGCCCAAAACCTCGCCGAGGTCGTTGCTGCCATCACCCCACGCGTGCAGGAGCTGCGCGTGATCAACACCATCTGCGCAGCCACGAGTGAGCGTCAACAGGCAGCAGCCACACTTGCCAACCGCTGCGACTGCATGGTCGTGGTGGGCGGCAAGAACTCGGGCAACACCCGCCGCCTGGCACAGATTTGCGCGGACGCCTGCGAGCGCACGTATCATATCGAGGAAGCCTCCGAGCTCCAGGCCGTGTGGTTTACCAACGCTCACCACATCGGCATCACCGCCGGAGCCTCCACCCCACAAGAGCACATCGAACGCGCCGTTGCGCGCATCAAGGAGCTTTGCCGCTAATCATGGACCAGACCGTACCCGCATACGCCGCCGAGGTGGCCGATTACGGGCGCAGCCGCGACCCCGAGCCGGGTGAGGGCGCGCTCGTTAAGAACGTGCGTCCCGAATCGCCCGCATGGGATGTGGGTATCGAGCCGGGAATGCGCGTGCTCACGGTCAACGGTGAGGCACTCACCGACATGATCGTGTGGCTCTGGGAGGCCGACGACGACACCGTCGAGCTGGAGGTTTTCGACCCGCGCGACAACAGCGTCACCCCCGTGGAGCTCGACCGCTTCCCAGGAGAGGACTGGGGCCTTGAGTTCGACGGCCCCATCTTTGACGGCATGCGTACCTGTGTCAACGCCTGCGTGTTCTGCTTTATGACGATGCTGCCCAAGGGCGGCCGCTCCACGCTCTATATTCGCGACGACGACTATCGCCTAAGCTTTTTGCAAGGCAACTTTGTCACGCTTACGAACCTCACCGACGAGGACGTGCAAAACGTCATCCAGCGCAACATGAGTCCCATGAACGTGTCGGTCCATGCCGTGAGCCCCGATGTCCGCCGCCGCATGATGGGCCGCAACGCCCAGCGCGGCATGGACGTGCTCGAGGCCATCATGGCCGCCGGCATCGAGATTCACGCGCAGATCGTGTTGTGCCCCGGCTTGAACGACGGCGAGGAGCTGGAAAAGACCCTGCGCTTTTGCGAGGAGCACGAGCAAATCACAAGCCTGGGCATTGTGCCGCTCGGTTTTACCAAGCATCAGAACCGTTTTAGCTGGTCCTACAGCGACAAGCCCGAGCTAGCGCGCGAGACCATTGCCATGATCCGTCCCTACCAGGACCGCGCCTATGAGCGCTTTGGCCGCCACACCTTCCAGATGAGCGACGAGTTCTATCTGGACGCCGGCATCGATCCTCCCGAGGCAGACTTTTACGACGGTTACCCGCAGTACTACGACGGCATCGGCATGATCCGCTCGTATCTGGACGAGACCGACGACGTGCTGGCTACCGATGCCGAGCGACTGGCCCGCGTCCGCGAGGCCATCGCCGCCCGCAGCCAGCACCTGCTGTGCCTCTCGGGCGCCAGCGCACGCGACACGGTGGCCCGCTTTGTGGAGTCGCCCAAGGGACTCGCCGGCACTGTCACGGCCATCCAGAACCACTACTTTGGCGGCAACGTGGACGTGACCGGCCTCATCGTCGCCTGCGATATCTTGGAGCAGCTGCCGCAGGACCTCTCGGGGGTTATGCTCTTTGTGCCTAAGCTCATGTTCAACGCTGACGGCATGACGCTTGACGAGTATCATCGTGACGATTTACTCGCAAGCCTTACCAGTCGCGGTGCCGAGGTTCATGTGGTGTCGACCATGCCGCATGAGCTGCTCGATACCCTAGAGCATATCCTTGGCATTGTGCCTGCCGACTCTAACACTTCCACTGAACCTACCCATTAAAGGAGAGCAGATGAAACCTATCGTCGCCGTCGTCGGACGCCCCAACGTGGGCAAGTCCACGCTCGTTAACCGCCTGGCCCAAACCTCGGACGCCATCGTCCATGAGTCCCGCGGCGTCACGCGCGATCGCTCATACCACACGGCCGATTGGAACGGCCGCGAGTTCACCATCGTCGACACGGGCGGTATCGAGCCGCTCAAGAGCGACGACGTCTTTGCCACGTCTATCCGCGACCAGGCCCTCGCCGCCGCCGAGGAAGCCGCCGTCATCCTGTTTGTGGTCGACGGCCGCACCGGCGTCACCGAGGAGGACGAATCGGTCGCTCGCATGCTCAAGCGCTGCGACAAGCCGGTCTTTCTGCTGGTGAACAAGCTCGACAACCCCGATCGCGAGAACGACAGCATCTGGGAATTCTATTCGCTCGGTATCGGCGAGCCCACGCCGCTCTCGGCCCTGCATGGTCATGGCACGGGCGACCTGCTCGACGACATCGTGGCCCTGTTGCCCGAGGAGGAGGACGAGGTCGCCGATGAGTTCCCCGATGCGCTGAACGTGGCCATCATCGGCCGCCCCAACGCCGGTAAGTCCTCGCTGTTCAACCGCATCCTGGGCGCCGACCGCTCTATCGTGTCCAACATTGCCGGCACCACGCGCGACGCCATCGACACCGTCGTGGAGCGCAACGGCAAGCACTACCGCATGGTCGACACCGCGGGCATCCGCAAGAAGAGCACCGTGTACGAGAACATCGAGTACTACTCGATGGTCCGCGGCCTGCGCGCCATCGACCGCGCCGACGTGGCGCTGCTCGTCGTCGACGCCTCCGTGGGCGTTACCGAACAGGACCAGAAGGTCATGGGTCTTGCCATCGAGCGCGGCTGTGCCATCGTTGTGCTGCTCAACAAGTGGGACCTGCTCGACGACGACCGTAAGCGCGAGGCCTGCATGGAGACCATCGACCGCCGTCTGGGCGTCATGGCTCCCTGGGCCCAGTACCTGCGCATCTCTGCCCTCACTGGCCGCAGCGTCGAGAAGATCTGGGCGATGGTCGACGCAGCCGAGAAGACGCGTTCGCAAAAGATCAGCACCTCGCGCCTCAACACGTTCCTCACCGACCTACGTGAGTTCGGCCACACCGTGGTGGACGGCAAGCGCCGCCTGCGCATGCACTACGTGACTCAGACGGGCGTCAATCCGCCGACGTTCACATTCTTCGTCAACCACAGCGATCTGGTCAACGACACCTACCAGCGCTACGTGGAGAACCGCATGCGCTCGACCTTCGATTTTGCCGGCACGCCCATTCGACTCTTCTTTAGGAAGAAGGAACAAAAGGATGTATAATCCGATTCTGCTGACCGCCATCTGCGCCCTGGTCTCGTTCTTTATCGGAGCGATTCCGTTTGGCCTGATCCTGGGCCGCGTGTTCAACCACACGGACATTCGCAAGGCGGGCTCCGGCAACATCGGCACCACCAACGCGCTGCGTGTGGCCGGTCCCAAGGTGGCCGCGCTCACGCTGCTGCTCGACTGCCTTAAGGGCGCGATCTGCGTCATTATCGCACGTCCGCTTATCGCCGACATGGGCTACGGCTTCCCCGTGAGCATTATGGCCCCCGGTGCCGCCGGCGACTGGATGCTCGGCGTCATCTGCCTGGCGGCCGTGTGGGGCCACATCTTCTCGCCCTACCTTAACTTCCACGGCGGCAAGGGTATCGCCGTAGGCCTGGGCGTGATTCTTGCCTGGTACTGGCCTATTGGCCTATCGCTGCTGGGCATGTTTATCGTGGCCGTCGCCATCACCAAGTACGTGTCGGTGGGCTCACTTGCCGCCGCCATCGGTCTTCCCATCGCCGCCTGTGCGGTCTTTCCGTACAGCAGCCTGGGCCTCAAGTTCTGCATGGCGATGATTGGCATCACCGTGGTATGGGCCCATCGCTCGAATATCCAAAAGCTCATGGCCGGTAAGGAGTCCAAGCTCTCGTTTACCAAGCGCGTCACCGAGCCCGACGATAAGTAGGAGAGAGTCATGAATGTTGCGCTGATTGGCTCCGGCTCCTGGGGAACCGCCGTCGCCGGCCTTGCCGCCGTGCGAGCCGAGCGCGTGACCATGTGGGCCCACAGCGAGCAGACGGCCGCCGGCATTAACGTCGAGCACCGTAATCCTCGCTACCTAGTGGACTATGAACTACCGACCAACGTTGATGCCACGACGGATCTGACCCAGGCGCTCGACGGCGCCGAGGCCATCATCTTTTCCGTTCCTTCGACGCACCTGCGCAGCGTGTGCCACCAGGCGGCTCCCTTTATCGCCGCCGATACCCCGGCGCTCTGCCTCACCAAGGGCATTGAGCCCGAGTCCGGCCTACTCATGAGCGAGGTCATCGCCAGCGAGATCGGCAACGAGCGGCGTGTGGCGGCGCTTTCGGGCCCCAACCATGCCGAGGAAATCTGCCGCGGCGGACTTTCGGCCGCCGTCATCGCCAGCAAAGATCCGCAGGTAAGGGAGACCTTTAAGGACCTGCTCCTATCCACGGCCTTCCGCATCTACCTGTCGCAGGACATGACCGGCGTCGAGGTTTGCGGCGCTATGAAAAACGTCATCGCCATCGTGTGCGGCATCTCCGCCGGTAGCGGTGCGGGCGACAACACGCTCGCCCTCATCATGACGCGCGGCCTGGCCGAGATCAGCCGTCTGGTGCACGCCCGCGGCGGTCAAGCCATGACCTGCATGGGTCTTGCCGGCATGGGTGACCTCATCGCCACTTGCACCTCGGAGCACTCGCGCAACCGCACCTTTGGCTACGAGTTTGCCCACGGCGTGTCGCTCGACGAGTTCCAGGCGCGCACGCACATGGTGGTCGAGGGCGCCGTTGCGGCCCGCAGCGTCAGCGAGCTCGCCCGTTCACTGGGCGTAGACATTCCGCTCACCTTTGCCGTGGAGCAAACGCTCTACAACGGTGTTACTTTGGATAGGGCGCTCGAGATTCTCACCGACCGCGTCCCATCGCAAGAGTTCTACGGACTCACCGACTAGCGCAGAAAGGCTACTACCATGGGTTCCATTAAAATCGCTCCATCCGTCCTCTCGGCCGACATGGCCAACCTCAAGGGCGACCTCGACAAGATCGCCGGTGCCGACTACGTGCACTTCGACGTTATGGACGGTCACTTTACCGGCAACCTCACCTTTGGCGTTGACATCCTTAAGGCCGTCAAGCGCTCCACCGATGTACCGGTCGACGCGCACCTCATGGTGACGAACCCCGACGAGACGGTCGATTGGTACGCCGACGCCGGTGCCGACATGATCACCGTGCACTACGAGGCTTCCACGCACCTGCACCGCACGCTCACGCATCTGCAGCAGCGCGGCGTCAAGGCCGGCGTGGTGCTCAACCCCGCCACCCCCGTGTGCGTGCTCGAGAGCATCATCGACGTCGTCGATATGGTGCTGCTCATGAGCGTGAACCCGGGCTTTGGCGGCCAGAGCTTTATCCCGGGCACTCTGCATAAGCTCCACGAGCTCAAGGCCATGTGCGAGCGCCACGGCGTGTCGCCCCTGATCGAGGTCGATGGCGGTATCTCTTCCAAAAATATCGCTGAGGTTGTCAAAGCTGGCGCCAACGTGCTCGTAGCCGGCTCCGCCGTATTTAAGTCCGAAGATCCCGCCGCCGAGGTTGCACTGCTGCAGAAGTTGGGCAACGAGGCCGCACAGGAGGCATAAACCCTTATGGCCGCAGGTCAAAACCGCATACCCGTGAATCTTGACTATGCCGCCTCGACGCCAATGCGCGCCGAGGCGCTCCTTGCGCAGCGCAAGTACGACGACAGCGAGCTTGCCGGCGTCAACCCCAACTCGCTGCATTCGCTCGGCCGCAAGGCTGCCGCGCGTCTGGAGGTTGCACGTCGCGAGATCGCCCGCAGCTTTGGCGCGCACGTCCGCCCGTCCGAGATTGTACTGACCAACGGCGGCACCGAAGCCAACCAGCTGGCGCTGCTCGGTCTTGCCGAGGGCGCTCGTCAGCGCGATCGCAAGCGCGGTCGTGTAATCGTTTCGGCCATCGAGCACGATTCGATTCTGGACAACCTGCCGCTGCTGCGTGCCGCCGGCTTTACCGTCGACCTGGTGCAGCCCTGCCGCGCGGGCTACATTGAGCCTGCCGCGCTTGTCGAGCTACTAGGCGACGACGTGGCGCTCGTGAGCATCATGGTTGCCAACAACGAGACCGGCGTGGTGCAGCCCATCCGCGAGCTTGCCGCGGCCGCGCATACCGTGGGCGCCCTGTTCCACACCGATGCCATCCAGGGCTACTTGCATATTCCACTCGATGTCACCGAGCTGGGCGTCGACGCCATGTCCGTCGCAGCCCACAAGATTGGCGGTCCCGTGGCATCTGGCGCACTCTACCTTAAGAGCCGCACGCCGTTGCGCCCGCGCATCTTTGGCGGCGGACAGGAGGCCGGTCGTCGTGCCGGCACGCAAGACCTGCGCACGCAGCTCGCCTTTGCCGCTGCCGCCTCGTCTCTGACGCCCCATGTGGCTCAGGAGCGCGCGAAGCTGCAAACCCTTTCCGACAAGCTCTACGCCACGCTAACGGCCCACCCGCGCATTCACGCCACCATGGGTGACTACGCGCAAGCCGACCGTCTGCCCGGAATGGTATCGATCTACATTGACGGCATGGACTCCGAGGAACTCATCATCAAGCTCGACGCCGCCGGCTTTGAGGTTTCGGCCGGCTCGGCGTGCTCGAGCGGCAGCATGGACCCCAGCCATGTGCTCAGCGCCATGGGCATTGGTCGCGAGCAGGCACTAGGTGCACTGCGCATTTCCTTTGACGACCGCGTGAATCCGGACGATCTGGACGAGTTTGCCCAGACGCTGCTCTCGATCGCAGGTGCCGCATGATCGTCGCCGAGCTCGAGCGCGCGCTACTGGCACGCTATCCCAAGACGGACACCGAGCCCTGGGACCACGTAGGACTCTCCGTTGGCGATCCGGCCGCGGAGATCACCGGCGTTGCCTGCGCACTCGATGCGACTGAGGCTAATGTTCGCCGCGCCCAAGAAGCAAGCGCCAACGTGCTGCTGACGCATCATCCCATATACATCAAGGCACCCGAGGCCTTTTGTCCGGCGGATGCCACACGACCCCAGTGCAGTGCGGCCCTCTACGAGGCTGCCCGCTGCGGGGTGAGCATTATCTCGCTCCACACCAACCTGGACCGCTCGCACGAAGCCCGTGTCTGCCTGAGCAAGCTGCTGGGTGCCGCACCCGTGAGCTCACTGGAGCACGTGGACGACCCCGAGGCCACCGGCCTGGGCGCACTTGCAACGCTCAACGACCCGTGCACGCTGCGCGATCTTGCCACCCGTGCTGCCACGGCCTTTGGCAGCGACCCGCGTGTGTGGGGCAAAGCTGATCGCCCGTGCCGCACCGTCGCCATTTTGGGCGGCTCCCTGGGCGACTTCGGAGAGCTCGCCATCGCCGCGGGCGCAGATGTTGTCGTGACGGGCGAGGCGGGCTACCATGTGGCGCAAGACCTTGCCTTGCGCGGGCTGCCGGTGATCTTGCTCGGCCACGACCGCTCCGAGGAGCCGTTCGTTGATATATTGATGAACTCTGCAGTTGACGCCGGGGCCGACCCCCGTCATGCGATTAAAATACTGAACCCTTGCCAATGGTGGACTGTGACAAAAGGAGAGAACTTATGAGCGCCGGCGCTACGCTACTCAAGCTGCAACAGATCGATTTGGAGCTCGCCCGCAACAAGAGCGAACTTGCCAATATGCCGGAGCTCAAGGAGCTCGCTTCCAAGCGCAAGACCTATGTAAAGCTCAAATCCGAGATGACCAAGCTCTACGCCCAACGCAAGGACCTGGACATTGAGCTCGACGATCTCAACACCACCGAGATTCAGACCAACAACGCCATCGAGGCCGCCAAGAAGCGTCACGTCGACGGCTCTGACTATCGCGAGGTTCAGGACCTGGAGAACGAGCTCGCCACCCTGGCCAAGCGTCTGGACAAGATTGAGCACACCCGCAAGGACGTCGTTGTCGCCCACAAAGAGGCGCTCGACCGCGAGACCCGCGCGCAGGCAATCATCGCCAAGTTCGAAGAGGGCGTGAAGGCCGATACCAAGGCCGCCCGCGCCAAGGCTGCCGACCTGCAGGCTCAGATCGAAGCCGCCACTAAGGAGCGCACCGCTCTTGCCGCCACGCTGCCGGCCGACGTGCTCACCGACTACGAGCGTCTGCTCAAGCAGTTCCGCGGCTTGGCCGTCGAGACCATCCAGGGCAACATCCCCACGGTCTGCCACACCGCGCTGCAGGCATCGTCCATGAGCGACCTCAACCACGACGGCAGCGAGATCACGCATTGCCCGTATTGCCACCGCCTCCTGGTGCTCCCCAGCAAGGAAGCCTAAATGATGACGGCGGCATCCAACAATTCAATGCAACTTAAGGGAAAAACGATCCTGCTGGGTATTACCGGCGGGATCGCCGCCTATAAGTCGTGCAATATCGTGCGCCTGCTGCAAAAGCGTGGTGCCCGCGTCAAGGTCGTTATGAGCGAGCATGCTGCCGAGTTTGTGGGCCCGCTCACCTTCCGTGCGCTCACCAATGAGCCGGTCGCGGTTGGGCTATTCGACGACCCGTCTGACCCCATCCACCATATCTCGCTGGCGCAGGAGCCCGACTTGGTGGTCGTGGCGCCCGCGACGGCCAATATCATCGCCAAGATGGCCAACGGCATCGCCGACGACCTCATCTCCACCACGCTGCTTGCGACGCCGCGGCCCGTCGTGATCGCGCCGGCCATGAACAATGGCATGTGGAAGGCGCCGGCGACGCAGGCCAACATGGCCACGTTGCGCGACCGCGGCGTTCACGTGGTGGGACCCGGCAGCGGCTACCTTGCGTGCGGCGACGTGGACACGGGCCGCATGAGCGAGCCCGAGGACATCGTCGAGGCTGTCTGCGAGGTGCTCAACCCCGCGCCGCAAGACCTGACGGGCAAGCGCATCGTCATCACCGCCGGCCCCACGCACGAGCCGATCGACCCGGTGCGATTCATTGGCAACCGTTCTTCGGGCAAGATGGGTATCGCCCTGGCGGGGGAGGCCGCACGTCGCGGTGCCGCCGTCACGCTCGTGCTGGGACCGACAACGCTCGACGTTCCCCGCGGTGTGGAGTGCGTGCACGTACAGACCGCCTCGGAAATGCTCAAGGCAGCGCTGAGCGCCTTCCAGACGGCCGACGCGGCCATTTGCGCCGCCGCCGTCGCCGACTACACGCCGGCGGCCCCGGCGGACCATAAGCTCAAAAAGGCCAACGAGCGCCTGGATCGCATCGAACTGGTCGAGACGGTCGATATCTTGGCCGAGCTCTCGCGCCAAAAGGGAGAGCGGTGCGTGATCGGCTTTGCGGCCGAGACCGATAACGTCGTGGAGTACGCGCAGCGCAAACTCGCGCGTAAGGGTTGCGATGCCATTATCGCCAACGATGTTTCGCGCGCCGATTCGGGCTTTGGAACCGATACCAACAAAGCTTGGATCGTGAGCACAGCGGGCACGCAAGAACTTCCCGTACTAACAAAACCCCAGCTCGCAGATGCAATTTTGGACTTGCTTCAAAATTTGTAAAAAAGTTCTTGCACAAGGACAAAGTTTCGGGTTAATATACTCCCTGTTGCGAGCGAGAGCAGAGCAACAAACAAAAGCTTCGGGACGTGGCGCAGCTTGGTAGCGCACTTGACTGGGGGTCAAGGGGTCGCTGGTTCGAATCCAGTCGTCCCGACCAGAAGTTTGCAGGTCAGGCACCTAGTGCCTGACCTTTTTTGTTTTAAGCAATTGCTTAATTTTGATTAAGCAACAGGGTGCCAAAAAACTACCTGAGCGATAATCGCCTTTTGCGGTTACTTGCGCGTTTTGCACACGCTTGAGCCGATTTATTAACGCGATATGAATCTACATACGCGTAGTTGGTATACAGCCGAGTACAGGCTGTATTTATCGCGACGATTTACACAGATATAGCAACTGTAACGAACAGGCGTGTCGCTGTCTTTATTCCAGCAGTTCACTTAATCGGTGGACGAGTGGGGTGTTGCAACGAAACGCCAAGGAGGATGGGCTCTATACGAGGACGCCGCAGAGGCAATGGCGGGGGGAGTACGGAGGGCGCCCTGAGAGCCGCTGTATGACCCCATGTCTCCTTAACTCGATTATTTGTGTTTCAAGCCACAAATCGGTCGAGCAATTGCCAAAAGAAAGGCCCATGCAGGATTGCACGGGCCTTACATCAGATCAAATTTGAGCTAGAAGCACCAAATGGGGCAGACGCAACACCATCTCGTCGCGCCCTCGGCGAGCGACATATCACAGTCGAGGTAGACATCGAGGAAATCGTCAGATCCCGCACAGGGGGACCGCGATGGTGGCCACTGCACCGCCCGAGGGGCCGTTGGCGAGCGAGACGGAGCCCCCGTGGGCGCTCGCGGCCTCGGAGGCGACGTGGAGGCCGAGCCCGTAGTGGCGGCCTCCGTCA
>CABMOY010000061.1 GCA_902388345.1 uncultured Collinsella sp. | reverse complement strand
GACGTGCGGCAGCTGCGGCGCTGTCGCGCCTGCTGCCTTGGGTGACTTTGGGGTCGATTGGGGTTGTCTGCACAATTCGCGGTATTATGTTGCGGAGTTTTGAAAGGAGCCGCTGGTGGTCACGACGACGTTTGCTTCGCCTTTGGGCGAAATCCTGCTTGCCGCTGATGGCCGCGGTCTGACGGGGCTTTGGTTTGAGGGGCAGGAGCACTTTGGCTCCACGCTTCTCCGTGAAGACTCCGAACATGTTGAAGGCGTCGATGCGGTTTCCGGTACTGGTGGCATGTCGTCGGTGAGTCCGGCAAATGGTGCGGCCTCTTCGGTGCTTGAGCGTTCCTGGGCTTGGCTGAATGCTTATTTTGCAGGGCAGGAACCTCGGTTTACGCCGCCGTTGCATATGATCGGCACGGCGTTTCAGCGTGAGGTTTGGTTTGAGCTGCTTTCGATCCCGCGTGGCGAGGTCGCTACGTATGGCGAGATCGCCCAGCGTGTTGCGGCTCGACATCGTGTGCCGGGAAATGAAGCGCCCGTTGTATCTCCTCGCGCGGTGGGGGCTGCGGTCGCTCGCAACCCTATTTCGATTATCGTGCCGTGCCATCGCGTGGTCGCGGCCGACGGATCGCTCAACGGATACGCCGGTGGACTGGATCGCAAGGAGTGGCTGCTGCGCCTCGAGGGTGCCTATCTATAAGCTGCAGGCGGCCGCAACGCCCATGCGGCAAGCGCGCTCGCTGTACGGGCGTTGTTTGCAGGGCGAGATGTGAAGCCGCCCGTTCCTTAAGTCCGACTAAGCTATAACCTTGCTTTTTTAAATATGCTCATCGACCTGCTAAGGCAGCACTAAGGCGAGTGCGGGTGCGCTATTATCGGCGCTCACGGAGCGCTTGGTGTTCTTGGCACGCATGGACGAGGGCTCGGCGGGCTTTACCATGGCGTCGATCGATCTTTCGGAGGCGGTGAACAAGGCGGCGGCGCCGTTTAAGTCGGTGGCGGTCTCAGGCGGTAAACGCCTGTCGACGTCGATTGCGACCGGCGTGCGGACCCATGCCGATGCCGCGGCGGTGGCACAGGTGGTTGAGTTGCTACTGGACAACGCCACGCGCTATGCGAGCGAGGGCAGCGTGATTGAGCTGAGCCTGTGCGCCGTTTCGCACGGCAAAGGCAAGGGCGCCGCCGAGCTTGTCGTATCGAACGCCGTGGACGAGCTGCCCGAGGGCGACCTGGACCGATTGTTCGATCGCTTCTATCGTGCGGATGCGTCGCGCAGCTCCAAGACGGGTGGCTCGGGCGTGGGCCTGTCCGTGGTGCGTGCCATCGCCGAGGCCCATGGAGGCGCCGCCACCGTATCCGGTCACGGCAACCAGATCACCTTCACCGTTTGCCTTTAAAACCTGCCAAAAAGGAACAGGTTTATTTTGGCAGGTTTTATCTGGGGAAACGTCCGCAGGAGAGGGCATGGGCGGTGTGAACATATGCATCTCTACCTGCTAAAATATAGGCATCGTTATTCGGCTCCTGAGTGGAAAGGAGACGGTCATGCAGTACGAGATCGGCGGAGGGGCTTTCCCGGTTGTTACGTGCAACCTTAGCGATGGCGAATCCATGATCACCGAAAGCGGCGCCATGGCTTGGATGACCCCCAACATGGAAATGTCTACCTCGGGCGGTGGCATCGGCAAGATGTTCTCCAAGGCTTTTTCGGGTGAGGCATTGTTCCAAAACATTTGGACCGCGCGTGGCGATGGCATGATCGCGTTTGGCTCCTGCTTCCCCGGCCGCATCGTGCCAATCGAGATCGGTCCGGGCAAGAGCTGGATTTTGCAGAAGCGTTCGTTCCTTGCCGCGGAAAGTGGCGTCGAGTTGAGCATTCACTTTAACAAGAAGGCAAAGGCCGGCGTCTTTGGCGGCGAGGGCTTTATCATGCAGAAGCTCACGGGCTCGGGTGTTGCTTTTGCCGAGATCGACGGCGACCTGGTTGAGTACGAGCTCGCTGCTGGCCAGCAGATGATTGTGGATACCGGCAACGTGGCCGGCTTTGAGGAGACCGTGAGCATCGACGCTCAAATGGTCAAGGGCGTCAAAAACATCATGTTTGGTGGCGAGGGCGTGTTCAACACCGTGCTCACCGGTCCCGGTCGCATCTGGTTGCAGACGATGCCCATTTCCAATCTTGCGGCAGCAGTGGCCTCGATGACCAACAACAATAACTAGTCCGCATAGGATAGCGCGCGGCGGGCTTACCCTGTCGCGCGCTTTTTTGCTGGCAAACGCCTCGCTTATAGAGTGTGGCTGCGCTGCTACAGCGAGCGTCGTCATCTCGTCACCCTGATAGCTTGCGGCAAGCGTGGCAATGAGGAGTGAGAATTTGAGTGCTCAGTCCCAAGTCATAATGGCGGCCATGCCAACAAGCAAAAACGAGTTGCCGGTGTCACGGAAAGGCGGGCGTCGGTCGATTCCACGTGAGACGGCTGTGCCGATCTGCACGGCCGCCCCTGCGCGTCCCGCGCTGCCCCCAAAGAGGTACGTTTCCCCTTATAAAACCTGCCAAAATAAACCTGTCCCTTTTTGGTCGGTGCGAAATGGGTAATACTAAAGAGTTATCCGACCAGATGGGAATTAATCGATGGCCTATATTGAATTCAAAGACGTCATCAAAGCATACGGCGAGGGCGATGCCCGCATTCATGCGCTCGACGGCGCGAGCTTTACCGTTGAGCGTGGCGAGC
Source organism: uncultured Collinsella sp. (assembly GCA_902388345.1). GTDB lineage: Bacteria > Actinomycetota > Coriobacteriia > Coriobacteriales > Coriobacteriaceae > Collinsella. The sequence goes on along the minus strand of CABMOY010000061.1, from coordinate 9,257 downwards.
TTGCCATTATCCTGGGCGCTTCGGGCGCCGGTAAAACCACGGCGCTCAATATCTTGGGCGGCATGGACACGGCAACTTCCGGCACCGTGACGGTGGACGGACGCGACGTGAGCTCCGCCAACGAGACGCAGCTCGTGGAATACCGCCGCGCCGATGTCGGCTTTGTTTTCCAGTTCTACAATCTGGTCCCCAACCTGACGGCACTCGAAAACGTCGAGCTCGCGGCGCAAATCTGCCCCGATTCGCTCGATGCCGAGCAAACGCTTTGCCAGGTTGGCCTGGGCGAGCGCCTCGCCAACTTCCCCGCGCAGCTTTCGGGCGGCGAGCAGCAGCGCGTGTCCATCGCCCGTGCACTGGCAAAGAACCCCAAGCTGCTCCTGTGCGACGAGCCCACGGGCGCGCTCGACTATAAAACCGGCAAGCAGATCTTGCAGCTGCTGCAGGACACCTGTCGCAAGCAGGGCATCACGGTCATCATCATCACGCACAACTCCGCGCTCGCGCCCATGGCCGATCGCCTGATCCGCTTTAAGAGTGGTCGAGTGGAGAGCGAGACGGTCCAGCAAAATCCCGTGCCGATCGAGACGATCGAGTGGTAGCGCCCATGGATCAGGACCGCCAAAACAGCCAACGCCGCGACGCGCAGAACACGGAGCGCGAGCAGGATTTTACGACCTACCGCACTGCCCAAAGTTCAAACGACATGGTGCCGACGGTGTTTCGCCGCGGTGTCTACCGCACGATTCGCGGCAGCCTCAAACGCTTCTTGTCCATTGTCGTGATCACCGCGCTCGGCGTGAGCGTGATGTGTGGCCTTAAGGCGGGTTGCGAGGATCTGTGCGATTCGGTCGACGCTTACTTTGACCAGCAGAATGTTTATGACATCAACGTGCAGTCGACCTATGGTCTGACCGATGACGATCTTGCTGCGATCCAAGAGGTCGATGGCGTCGAGACGGCCGAGGGCATCTATACCGAGACCGCCTATACCGCCGTGGGTACGACGCGCGAGCGTGTCATCGTACAGAGCCTCTCCAAAGAGAATATTGACCAACCGGTGCTAGTATGCGGCGAGCTGCCCGAGACTTCGGGCGAAGTAGCAGTGACCTCACGTTTTTTGAAGGCTTCGGGCAAGAAAATCGGCGATACGGTGAGCTTTGCCGCCAACGATGCGAGCTCGTCGAACCAAAGCGCCAAGGACCAGTTTGCCGATGGGGACTACACCATTACGGCTGAGGTCCTCGATCCCACTGATGTGAGCTCCGACTCGACAGTCAACGCCTTCCGTGCCGCCTCGGCCGCGGACTACAAGTTCTACGTGAGTGAGGATGCCGCGACGTCGTCGTCCTATTCCGCGATCCACGTGATCGTCGAGGGAGCCAAGGACCTCAACTCCTATTCCGATGCCTATACGGCAAGGATTAACGAGGTCAAGGGCAATATCGAGAAGATTCGTGACGAGCGCGAAAAAGCGCGTGCCCAGGAACTGACGGCCGATACGCCGGCGAGCTTGGACGCGGCCGAGCGTCAAGCGAACATGGTCTTTGGGATTGAACAGGACAACATCAACCGTATGGCCGAGGGCAGCGAGGAGCGCGCCCAGGCTCAGGCCGATTTGGACCAGCGCCGCGCCGCCGCCGACCAGCAATTCGCCGATGCCCGCGCCGAGATTTCCGACCTTGGCGAATGCACCTGGTACATCCAGGACCGTGGCAACATCGCGAGCTACTCGAGCGTCGAGAGCGACAGCTCCTCGATCGAGGCCATCGCCACGGTCTTCCCGTTCATCTTCTTTATCGTCGCCGTGCTCATCAGCCTTACCACCGCCACGCGTATGGTCGAGGAGGAACGCACGCTCATCGGCCTGTATAAGGCGCTCGGTTATTCGCGCGGGCGCATTCTGTCCAAATACGTGGACTACTCGCTGTGGGCGTGCCTGATCGGCGGCGTGCTCGGCAATATCATCGGATTTGTGGGCCTGCCGCTGTTCCTGTTTACGGTGTTCGACGACATGTACTCGCTGCCCCAGATGTTGCTTTCGTACGACATTGTGTCCTCAATCGTCTCGGTGGCACTGTTTGCCGTGGGCGTGGTGGGCGCCACAATTATCGCCTGCCGCCACGAGATGGCCGAGACCCCGGCCTCGCTCATGCGCCCCAAGGCTCCGCGCGCCGGCTCGCGCATCTTGCTTGAGCGTATCGGCTTTATCTGGCGCCGCATGGGCTTTTTGAACAAGGTCGCTGCACGCAACCTATTCCGCTATAAAAAGCGCGCCTTTATGACCATCTTCGGAATTGCCGGCTGCACAGCGCTCGTGATCTGCGGTATGGGCATCCGTGACACGTCGGTGGCGCTTTCGCCCAAGCAGTACGGGCATATCACGCGCTATGACTTGCTGGCGGTCGCCAATCCCGACGATTTTTCGCAGACGTGCGCGGCGTTGGACGAGCGCAACGCGGCCAATGATTCCAACGTGACCGTGACCTCGACCCTGCCGATTATGACCGACAACGTCACCTTTACATTCGGCGGAAAGAGCGAGACCGTGCAGCTGATCGTGGTGCCCGATGACCGCACGAACGATCTGGACGACTATGTTCGCCTTGAGGATGAGTCCAAAGAGCCGCTGTCTTTGCGTGACGGAGACGTGTATCTGAGCAAGAGTTCACAGCTGGTACTGGGGATTCAGCCGGGCGATACGGCGCACGTCCAGGATTCGTCGCTCAATGTTGCCAAGGTCAAAGTCAGCGACATCTCGCTCAACTATCTAGGCAACACGCTTTACATGACGCAGAGCACCTATGAGCGCGCGTTCGGTCGAAGTGCACGCCTTAACGGCGTCTTTGTGCTGCTTAAGGGTTCGTCGGCTGACCAGATTGCGTTTACCAACCGTCTTAAGAGCGATGGTTGGATTACGCTGTCGAGCACCGCCGAGCATTGGGAAAACTATGAGGCAAACTTTACGATTATCAATTCGGTCGTGGTGCTTGTGACCTTTATGGCGGCGTGCCTGTCGTTTGTGGTGGTATTTACGTTGTCTAACACCAACATCTCGGAGCGCGAACGCGAGCTGGCGACTATTAAGGTGCTGGGCTTCCGTCGTGGCGAGGTGCACCATTACGTCAACAAGGAGACGTTGATTCTTACGGCGATCGGAGCCGCGCTGGGCGTTCCGCTGGGCGGCTTGCTGGCCGAGAGTTTTACGTACATTTTGCAGATGCCGTCATTGTACTTTGACGTTGAGGTCGAGCCGCTGAGCTACGTGCTGTCCGTTCTGCTGGCCTTTGCCTTTACGTTTATCGTCAACCTCGCTACCAATCGCACCCTCAACAAGATCGACATGGTCGGCGCCCTCAAAAGCGCCGAGTAACCTGCCAAAAAGGAACAGGTTTATTTTGGCAGGTTTTATCTGGGCAAACGCCGGGCACCTACGGGCGACCCGGCGTTTGTTGCTTTGCTATGCTTTGCTATCTTCTGCTCACAGGCGTGGATGAGAGGCTCTCTTTAGCCTTCGAGATTGGGCTTGAATGGGTCGTATGCCGCAAAATGGGCCTATCTACTACGTTTGCTACCACACTCTCGACCATGACAAAGATTATGAAATTAAAACCGCAGGTAGAGGGCTTGCCAATTTTCGGAAAAGGCGGTCATGGTTGGCCCCATCGAGTTAAACGTAGTAGATGGCCCCTTTTCGTGGCGGACCATCAAACGAACGCCGACGCTTGTGCCGTAGCCGCTCCGATCGTTCGTAAGTTGCGGTGGAATAGTTCCTAAAATCGACTACTCAAGGCTAAAACCGGAACTATATCACCGCAACTTAGGAGGGATGGGCGGGAGGGGGTACTAGTTGGGTGCTGCTGTCGGGCTGGGATGGTTTAAGCTCGCTCGCGATGCTTCCATTGTTTACGGCACCAACGCATGAGTGCTTTTACGACCGGGATGGTGATGAGTATTACCCAGGCGGGATGGGGTTGCTCCAGGCAGAGCCACATGTAGAGGAACCATGCCTCGGCACTGACTGAATAGACGACATCGATCAGCTTAGATAAGTGGCGTTGGTCGATAAAGTCGCCAAGCGCGTAATAGACGGGAATCAAAAAGACGAGGAAGAGCCCCATGGACCATGCGCCGCAGATGATGCCAAGCGCCAGATAGGCGAGGGCAACCACTGCGGGAAAGGGGAATTTGTTCCATGCACGTCCGACCTTGGTGTGGAAATGCTTGCCATGATGGTCGAGCTTGTCGTGTGCTTCCTTCCAGCTGGAAAACGTCTCGCCGTCGATGGTGACGGTGCCGTCGTCATTGGTACGCACACTATGTCCATCGTCCTCAAGCGTATCGATATGCACGCCGCCAGGCCCCACATGCACCTCTTCGCCCTTGCGCTCGTTGGTCACATGGATGCCGCTCCAACCAACATGGACTTCCTCGCCTTTATTGGGATCGATAACGTGGATGCCGCGCGCGAGGGAAATATCGACAAGTGGCTTATCGCTGCAATCAGCGTGCACAGTAGAAGCCTCAGCCTCATCTGAAGCTTTGGTGCCGGCGTCGCTGTTCTGTGCCTCATCATCAGCTTGCGAGTCATCAGTGCTATCCACCGCCTCCCCATACAACAGCTCATCCAGCGACACGCCATACAGCGCGGCGAGCGCAATAAGGTTATCGGTATCGGGCGAGGATTCGCTGCGCTCCCATTTACTGACAGCCTGACGACTCACGCCCAACTGGGCGGCAAGTGCCTCCTGAGAAAGTCCGGCAGCCTTGCGGCGATCAACGAGCCGCTGTGCCATCGCAAGATCCATGGCAGTTCCTTTCATGTGGTGACCGTAATCGAATGAGCCGAGTATGCCGAGAACAACCGGTAGCGACCACCATTTCTAGTTAGAATCTGCCCCAACCCTACCGCAACTACCGGTAGCAACCCCTAACGACCAGCCATTTCAGGACAAATGTCAGTGCTACTCTCAGCTAAGAGCCTGCAACATCCCAAAATCTCAGCCCACGCACCCGCAGCAAGAAGACGAATAGCCTCGGCCTCCCCGGTTACCGCAGGAGGCCCCAGGGCTTACCTCCCAAATCTTTCCGCAGGACGGAAGGACCCCGCCGCGCGAAGCGCGCAGCGGGGTCCTGACATGTCCGAGGACGATTTGGGAGGTAAGCCCTGGGGCCTCCGATGGGAGCAGTTCCAGCCGGGGCTATTCGTCGCCGAAGCTGATGCCCAACGCCTTGGCCTCGCGCACCAGGTCGCTCTGGGGATCGACATACTTGAGCTTGCCGGCGACATCCTCGAGCGGCATGTGGCACATCTTGCCGTCACGCAGGGCAATCATGTAGCCAAACTCGCCGCGCAGGCAGCCAAGCGCGGCCTCGACGCCGCACTGGGTCGCAAAGATACGGTCCTGAGCGTCGGGCTGGCCGCCGCGCTGCGTGTGACCGGGGATGGCGACGCGGGTCTCGCGACCGGTCTTGGCCTCGATCTCCTTGGCGATGTCGTAGACAATCGACGGGCTCGTACGCTCGGCGAGCTTCTTCTTGTACTCCTTCTTGGACAGCGCCGCGTCCTCCTTGGAGATGGCGCCCTCGGCGACGGCCACGATGGTAAAGCGGCTGCCGGTCTCCATGCGATGCTCAATGGTCTTGATGACGTTATCCATGTCGTAGGGGATCTCGGGAATCAGGATGACGTCCGCGCCGCCCGCGACGCCGGCGTACAGCGGGATCCAGCCAACCTTGTGGCCCATGATCTCGATGACGAACACGCGGCCGTGGCTCGAAGCGGTGGTGTGAATGTCGTCGATGCACTTGGTGGCGACGTCGATGGCGCTCGTAAAGCCAAACGTCAACTCGGTGCCCCAGGTGTCGTTATCGATGGTCTTGGGCAGGGCGATAACGTTGAGGCCCTCTTCGCGCAGGCGGTTGGCGGTCTTGGTGGAGCCGTTGCCGCCCAGCATAAACAGGCAGTCGAGCTGCAACTTGTGATAAGTGTGGACCATCGCGGGCACCTTCTCGACGCCGTCGGCCTCGGGAGTATCCAGGCGCTTGAACGGCGTACGGCTCGTGCCCAGGATGGTGCCGCCGCGGGTGAGGATGCCGCTAAAATCGGCGGGCGTCATGACGCGGAACCTGCTGTAGATAAGGCCCTGGTAGCCGTCCTCAAAACCGTAGATCTCGATAGGCTCTTCGCTATTGGTCATGAGCGTTTTGACAATGCCGCGCATGGTGGCGTTGAGCGCCTGGCAGTCGCCGCCACTAGTAAGAAGACCGATCCTGAGCATGATGAATCCTTCCGGGCAAGTTATAACATGCGCATAAGTTTACCCCCGCACACTGTTGATGCGGAGGTAAAACGTGTTAGCTCAAGCGTATAGAAATGTAAGCAACGTCAGGCGAGTGTAAGGTCGACGGGCCTGGCTCCTTACAGCGCGAAGGCGTCGACGTCGCCCCAATGGCGGCGCAGCGTGATGGCGGCAGCGGGCTCGGTGTTGTCAAAGACGACCGACCACTGCGTGTTGCTGGTGATGTCTTCCGGATTGGGCTCTTGCGCCGCAGCGCGTAGGGCCTTCCAAGCGACTGCCTCGTCTTGGGCGCCGGCACGGGCGTCGAGGACAGCGGCGATTGCGACGGCGCGCTCCTTGCCATGGCCCAGCTCGCCATTCTTTTGGTTGGGCAGCACTTCGTCGCCATAGCAGGCGTAGAAGTTCGTAACCTGGCGCACGGGCGTCGCCTTGAAAGCGCGGTCCGGATCGCGCGGATCCCACTCTACTACGCGCGCGTCACCGGCGGCGTCGTTGATAAAGAAGTGGTAGTCGCGTCCGGCCATGGCGTGCATGTCGTAGGCGGAAAGCAGGTCGACGGCCTCCTGCGTGGTAGCCGCGCGGTCGAGCACCAGACGGATGGCGAGCGAGGTATTGATGACGGGGCGTTGCGTGTCCTGGTCACAGGGCTTGGAATCCAGGGTGAGTACGGCAATGGACACGCCGCACTCGTTAACACCGTCGAGCTGGGCAAACGGGCCCATGAGTGCGGCGGCGCGTCCGGCGACGGAGTCGAGCGGAGTGTTATCGCCCAGGTTGTTAAGGGCGGCAAACCCGATGGAGGCATAACCGCCGCGTGGGTGATTGCGCACCAGCAGCGCCGAGGTGTCGTCCTTAAAGTCGTAATTGCGACCGGTGCGCACGCGGCCTTCGGCATCTACGGCGACAAAAGCGCTGCAGGCAAACTGGGGCGCCTGGACATGTACCGGCACACCGGGCAGCACCTGCGCCACCACGGCATCGATGTAGGCCTGGTCGTCGCGCACGCCAGCGGCGATGATGCGATCAAGATCGTAGTCGTAGGCGATGTCGATTGCGTACAGGTCATAGCCATCCTCGTAGCCGGTCAAGCGTTTGAGCGACGCGGCGGACTTGATTTGCTTGTGATAAACGATACCGGTGGCAGCGGCAAGGCCGACGGCGACTCCCGCGACACCGCAGGCGATGGCAATGTTACGTGACTTCATGACGGCTCCTCTCGTCCTGTTAGCGTAATTGTCGCAAAAGGAGCGCGGGTATGATGGCTCAACTTGGTGAGCGGCGCGGGATTAAACATGGAATGAAAGGCGCGGCGCTGGCGTGGCGGGGTATGCTGGAGGGGACCATCAACCCAGCGAAAGGGGAGAGCATGACGGATCAGGAAACGCCCGAGCGCGTGCACGTGACGGCCGACGATATCGAGGCCGCCAACGACCTTATCGACTTTATCGAGGCATGCCCCAGCATGTTCCATACGGCGGCGACCATTATGGCCGAGCTCGACGAGGCGGGCTTTACCTACCTGCCCGAGAATGCGGCGTGGGACATCGAGCCGGGCGGGCGTTATTACACGCAGCGCAACACCTCGAGCGTTGTTGCCTTTAAGGTGGGCGAGGACCTGGCCGCGACGTGGGGCGAGGACGGCGTTGCCGGCGACTACCATTTTCAGCTGACGGCGTCGCACAGCGACTCGCCGACGTTTAAGGTTAAGGCCGTGCCCGAGCTTGACGGCGCGGGCGAGACGCTGCGCCTGAACACCGAGGCCTACGGCGGCATGATCGACTACACCTGGTTCGATCGCCCGCTGGCGCTGGCTGGACGCGTGTTGGTACGCGAAGGCGACCGTATTGAGAGCCGCCTGCTTTCCACCGAGCGCGAGGTCGCTATTATCCCGAGCCTTGCCATCCATATGAATCGTGGCGTTAATGAGGGCTTTGCGCCCAACCGCGCCGTCGACCTGTGTCCGCTCATCAGCGCCGGTGACCTTAAACAGGGAGATTTTGACGCCCTGATCGCCGACGAACTGAACGTTGAGCCCGAGCAAATATTGGGCCGCGATCTGTTCCTGGTCAATCGTCAGGATGCGCGCATTTGGGGCTGGGCTGACGAGTTCATCTCGACGCCCAAGCTCGACGACCTGGCCTGCGCCTACACCTCGCTGCAGGCTTTTTTGGGTGCTGAGAACGCACACGATGTTTCGGTCTTTTGCTGCTTTGATAACGAGGAGGTTGGCTCCGAGACCAAGCAAGGCGCCATGTCGACGTTCTTGGCCGACGCGCTGCGCCGCATTAACGGATCGCTGGGCTTTGACGACGAGTCGTACCATCGTGCACTTGCCGCCTCGATGCTTGTGAGCTGCGACAACGCACATGCCGTGCACCCCAACCACGCCGAGAAGTGCGACGCTCACAACCAGGTTGTGCTCAACGGCGGCATCGTTATCAAGGAAGCCGCTAACCAGCACTACTGCACCGATGCCTTTAGCCGCGCGGTGTTCCAGGCAATTTGCGATGACGCTGACGTGCCCACGCAGGCCTTCGCCAACAAGAGCGATATGGCCGGCGGCTCCACGCTCGGCAATCTGTCCAATATGCAGGCGAGCATGCATGCCGTGGACGTGGGCCTGCCGCAGCTGGCCATGCACTCGAGCTACGAGACCGGCGGCGTGCGCGACGTCATGTACGCCATCCGCGCCCTCACCGCCTTCTACGAGCGCAACCTAACCATCAACGGAGCCGAAAGCGTGGAACTCTAAAACCTGCCAAAAAGGGACAGGTTTACTTTGACAGGTTTTATCTGGGCAAATGCCACAACGCCAACGGCAAGACGGAACTGCTAAGGCTTGCAGATGAAGCCGACGCCAGCGAAACGCCGCAGGTAGAGCGCACGCCAGCGAGAGCCCGCCGTTTGAGCCAAGGTGCCGTGAAATGAAAAGGCGCTGACCTTCTGGTCGCGCCTTTG
>CABMOY010000060.1 GCA_902388345.1 uncultured Collinsella sp. | reverse complement strand
GGTCGCCCGCAGTGGGGGCGACCCGGCCATTTGAGCTATTTTGCAATATAGAGCTTGGGATGACTGCGACTGCTCTCGATCGCCGCCGTCATGATGCCCTCGTCGTCTCCATCAACGATGATGCCGTCGAGGTCATCGATCTGCGCGGACTGATAAAAACTGGTCTTATTGAACTTTCCCTGGTCAACCATCATGTAGCCCTGGTTTGAGTTGGTAAGGTACATATGCTTGATCATGGCCGAGAAGTCGTGCTCGACGGTAAAACCGTGGTCGGGGTGGAATCCGTCGGCACTGACAAACGCCTTGTCGGCATGTAGTTTGCTCATGCAGTCGAGCGTTAGTGCGCCCGCGAGATAGAGGTGGCCCTTGCGCACGGAGCCGCCCAGCAGCACTACCGAAGCATTGGGGAGATTGAAGCTGGCGTAGTTCGCGATTGCAAGATCGCCGGTGATAATGGTGATCTCACGCTTGTCCATGAGGGCCTTAGCGAAGTAAAAGCCTGTGGTGCCGATATCAATTACCAGAACATCGCCATCATCAACAAGAGTTGCTGCGGTTGCGGCGATGGCTTCCTTGGCCTCGACTTGGACATTGATGCGCTCCTCGGGATACGAGATTGCGTTGGAGCGAGAAAGCGATACCGCTCCGCCGCGTACGCGACGCAGCTTGCCTTCGGATTCCAGCGAGATGAGGTCGTGTCGTGCGGTGACTTCCGAAACCGAAAAACGGCGAACGATGTCGGATACCGAGATATTTGGCTTTTCGGCCAGCCAATTCATGATAAATCGCTGACGCTCGGCCGGTGAAAGGTCTGAAGTAGATGCCATATGCCGCTCCTTTTGAACAAAAGGTAAAAGATGCGCCTTTCGTAATCGAAATATAACGTATCGATATGAAAAGAACAAGGCAAATTCGAATGAATCAAAAGAACGGAATGGCATGTCACAAATGCATGCGTAGCAGATAGTTCGCACGTAAACGGGCTATAAAGAGTCTCATTCTGAAGGTGCCGCCCAAAAGAAGTACGTTCACGCCCGATATTCGACCGTTCACGGAAAGTTGACAATTGAGCTTTCGATAGCTTTTGAAATGGTTTATAAAAGAAAACCGAAAAGCTTTTGAAACAAAGAAGAAGGCTTTCGATAGCAATAGTGTTAGATGAGAAAGGACCGAACATGGCGATCAAGGTGTTTGCCGACGGCGCTAACCTCGAGGGTATGCTTGACATGCATGACAATGGCAACGTTCAGGGCTTCACGACCAATCCTTCCCTTATGAAGGCCGGCGGCGTGACCGACTACCGCGCTTTTGCCAAGACGGTTCTTGAGCACATTACTGATGTGTCGGTCTCTTTTGAGGTATTCGCCGACGACGAGGCGGGTATGGAAGCCGAGGCTCGCGAGATCGCAACCTGGGCAGACAACGTCTACGTTAAGATCCCGGCGCTCAACACCAAGGGTGAGTCCACTGCCGCGCTGGTCAAGCGCCTTTCTGCCGACGGCATCAAGGTGAATGTCACCACTATCTTCACGCCCGAGCAGGTCGACGAGTTTGTCGATGCCGTCTCTGCTGAGACCCCCTCTATTCTTTCCATCTTTGCCGGTCGCATTGCCGATACCGGCGTCGATCCGCTGCCCCTCATGGCGGAGTCCGTAAAGAAGGCTGCCGTTAAGCCTGCTGCCGAGGTTCTCTGGGCGTCTACGCGCGAGGTCCTCAATATCTTCCAGGCGGAGTCCGTTGGCTGTCAGATCATTACGGTCCCCAATGCCCTTCTTGCCAAGCGCAAGAATTTCGGGAAAGATTTGCTTGAGTACTCGCTTGATACGGTCAAGGGCTTTGCCCGCGACATTCAGGCGCTTGGTTTTCATATCCTGCCCGAGGAGTAGGGGACGAGCATGCTGACCGATCTTCTTAAGCCCGAGCTTGTTGCCTGCCACGTCGAGGCCTCCGACTGGGAGGAAGCGATCAAGGCATGCGGTAAGTTGCTCGTAGACGCTGGCAAATGCGACCAGAGCTATGTTGACGCCATGATTTCATCGGTTCACAAATTCGGCCCCTATATGGTCTTGGAAGAGGGCATCGCCATGCCCCACGCTCAGGCAGATGGCAATGTGAGTGAAGCGGGGATCTGTATCGTCACGCTTGACCCTGCCATTGCGTTTGGACACGAGGATTTCGATCCGGTTCACGTGCTCGTGGGTATTTGCGCACCCGACCCCAAGGCTCATCTTGGCTGCTTGGCGGAGCTTTCGCAGATGTTCGAGGACGAGGACTGCGTTGCCAAGCTCAGCGCATGCGATACGCCCGAGCAGGTTTTGGAGACCATGCGTTCATTCTTTTAGGCCTTAATGGCACGGCGATGCGTCGCCGCTTTTGGATAGACGGAAAACCGTCACGTGTAGGAGAGGAAGGTTGCCATGCATATCATCACCGTATGCGGAAACGGCATCGGGTCCAGCCTGATGCTCGCTGGCAAAGTCGAGGAGCTTTGCGAGGAGGAGGGCATCAAGGCCGACGTTGAGTCTATGGACCTGAACGGTGCTTCTTCCGCAAATCCGGATCTGTTCATCACCGTTAAAGAACTCGCCCCCGAGCTCCACGGCAACGTTGTGATCGTTCGCAGCTATGTGAACAAGAAGAAGATCCGCGAAGACGCCCTCGAGGCAATCAAGGCGGCCGCCGCTAACGCCTAAAGCGGCACAAAAAAGGGCGGTTCCCTGTGGAAGAGGGAAACGCGCCCACGTTAGAGAGAAAGGAAGCGCAGATGCAAGCCATCCTTCCCATACTTGAGTTTATCCAATCGATTCTGACCAAGCCAGCGTGGATTATGGGTCTATTTGCCTTTGTGGGCCTTGTCGCGCTTAAGCGTCCTGCCCACAAGGTGATGACGGGCACCCTGAAGCCCATTCTTGGTTACATCATGCTGTCCGCCGGCGCCGCTGTTGTTCAGGAGAACCTTGCTCCGCTGGGTACCTTCATCGAGACCGGTTTCCACATCACCGGCGTCGTGCCCAACAACGAGGTCGTTGTTTCGATGGCTCAGAGCGTCCTCGGCGTTCAGACCATGATGATCCTGATTCTCGGCTATGTCGTGAACATTATCATTGCCCGCTTTACCAAGTTTAAGTACATCTTCCTGACGGGCCATCACAGCATGTTTATGGCCTGCCTGCTGTCTGCCGTTCTGCAGGCATCTGGCTTCCAGGATGTCCAGCTTGTCATCGTGGGCGGCATGTTCCTGGGCCTCGTGAGCGCTATGCTTCCCGCCGTTGGTCAGCGTTTCACCGAGAAGGTTACCGATGGCGATGAAATCGCCATGGGCCACTTCGGTTCACTCGCCTATTACATCTCCGCTGCAGTCGGTACGCTTTTTGCTAAGGACGCCGAGGAGAACAGCACCGAGAAGATCGAGGTTCCCGAGAAGTTCGCCTTCCTGCGCGACACTACCATCTCCACGGCTCTTACCATGGCCTTCTTCTACCTGGTTACCGCTTTCGCCGCTTACATCGCAGATCCTGCGGTCGTTACCAAGACCGCTGGCGGCGACAACGTGATTGTCTATGCCCTGACCTGTGCCCTGTCCTTTGCCGTTGGTGTCACCATCGTCTATAACGGCGTTCGTATGATCCTTGCCGACCTGGTCCCGGCTTTCCAGGGCATCTCCAACAAGCTGATCCCCGGTGCCATCCCCGCCGTCGACTGCGCCGTCTTCTTCCCCTATGCTCCCACCGCCGTCATCCTCGGCTTTGTCGCTTCCTTTATCGGTGGCGTGGTCGGTATGTTCATCGTGGGCGCTACCCTGGGCATCTTCATCATCCCGGGCATGGTTCCTCACTTCTTCTGCGGTGCTACCGCGGGCATCTACGGCAATGCTACCGGCGGTCGCAAGGGCGCAGCTCTTGGCGCTTTCGTCAACGGCCTGCTCATCACCTTTGCCCCGGCCCTGCTCCTGCCCGTTCTTGACGTCTTTGGCTTCAAGAACACTACGTTCGGCGACTTTGATTTCTCCGTCATTGGCATTACGCTTGGCCGCGCTGCCGAGGCCTTCGGTACCACCGGTGTCTACGCGATTCTTGCTGTCCTTCTGATCGTCGCCTTCGTCCCCAACTTCATCCACACCAAGGGTGCTGTGATCAATCACGTTGAGGAAGAGTAATCCAGGCATACGTTAAGCCCTAATCGGGCGGAGCTCCGATAACCGGCTCCTACACGGAAGCGGTGACGTCTCAAATGAGGCGTCACCGCTTTTTGTTTTGGACTGGTTGTGAAAACGCACCGGTGAAGCGCTGTCTCTGCGCCGCGAACGGAATCAACCGCGATGATCAGCAAAAACGTTTTGCCGCTGGGGTGTCGATATAAAAATGGTAAAACTGCAAAACCGTTCGCCGAGAAGATGAAAACCCGCAGCTCACGCCTTGATAAACGTAGATAAAGTGTTTAGCAGTTTATCGGCCGTATGCTAACGAAAGGAATCAGGCAGATGGCAATCAAGGTGTTCGCTGACGGTGCAAACCTCGAGGGCATGCTCGACATGTACGAGAACGGCAACGTTCAGGGTTTCACGACCAACCCGTCCCTTATGAAGAAGGGCGGCGTGACGGATTACCGCGCGTTTGCCAAGGAGGTCCTGGCCCACATCACCGATGTGTCCGTCTCGTTTGAGGTCTTTGCCGACGACGTCGAGACCATGGAGGTCGAGGCCCGCGAGATCGCTACCTGGGCCGAGAACGTCTACGTCAAGATTCCGTGCGTGACTACCAAGGGCGAGTCCACGGCCGAGTTGGTGCGCAAGCTTTCCGCCGACGGCATTAAGGTCAACGTCACCACCATCTTTACGCCTGCGCAGGTCGACGAGATGGTCGACGCTGTCGACGCCGAGACGCCGTCCATCATCTCGCTCTTTGCCGGCCGTATCGCCGACACGGGTGTCGATCCCATTCCGTTTATGACGGAGTCGGTCAAGAAGGCCGCCGCCAAGCCCAACTGCGAGGTCCTGTGGGCGTCCACGCGCGAGCTTATCAACATTTACCAGGCGCAGGCCTGCGGCTGTCAGATCATCACGGTGCCCAACAGCATCCTGGCCAAGCGCAAGAACATCGGTCGCGACCCGTATGAGGTTTCGCTCGATACCGTGCGCGGCTTTGCCAAGGATATCGCCGCTTTGGGCTTCCATATCCTGCCGTAACGCGAACACTGGCTGCGCCGCGGGTTGTTCGCCCCGGCCTTTCCTTTCCCTATCGCTCACGCGCTTCGCGAGGGTCGCGCTAGGCAAAGGAAAGGCCGGGGCTGCCGACACGAACCCGTCGGTAGGTCCTGAGCTGAATCGCTACCTTTATTCCGATGGGGGTCGACAGTGCTACCCCGCCAACTGTCTCGGGCAGTAATGGGGCTGGGCTCGGATGGCAACGCCGCGTGCCACTGGCGGCTTCGTTCGCCGGATGACGATTCGTGTTACGCGGCCGGCGTCACCTCGGACGGCGGCGTGGGCTCCGACGGCATCGCGTGGACAACGCGGTTCCGCATTATGGATCAACCTGTAATCTAATGATCTTCTAATCCATATCTATCAAGTATCGAAAACGATCCGGCCCCGAGTTGGCAGTCATCGCCAAGGCAAAGGACCCTGCCGGCTATGTGTTCGGGGCGACGCGCAAGTCGCCCAAGACCCTTCGATTATCCCTTTGTTCCGCGCATGCAAGATCTCATGCTTGACGTGGTTGAACAGCTCTACCGGGCAAACGAGGTCTTTGCGGCTCGTGCCCATAAGTGTCCCACCAACAGAAATCGAGATATTCGGCCTCAGAGTGCCGTCAAGATTGCCAATATGGCTGAAAAACGTCCCGTACCGCACCTCTGCGGGTGCAGATATGGGACGTTTGTGGAATATCTGATGCCTATTTGTTGAGCTTGCACTTTGAAGAAGTGTTATCGCGGCCCAGCGAGGCCGAATATCTCAAAAATTGCAGGTGATGATTAGCGGAAACGGCGTCTCGCACTTCGGGATATCGCCAAATCGTTTTAGAAGGAGAGGCGCTCGGCGGAATGGGACCCGCCGAGCGCCTGCAGCGGCTTATTTGCCCCGCACCATGGTGAGGGAGATCTTTTTGCGGTCGCGATCGACCTTTTCTACCCATACCTTCACCGTGTCGCCGACGCGCACCACGTCGCTGGGGTGCTTGACGAAGCGGCTGGCCAGCTTGGAGATGTGCACGAGGCCGTCCTGGTGCACGCCCACGTCGACGAAGGCGCCAAAGTCGACGACGTTGCGCACCGTGCCCTTGAGCTCCATGCCGGGCTCCAGGTCGTCAATAGAAAGTGCCGAGCGGCTAAAGACCACCTCGGGCGCGTCGTCGCGCGGGTCGCGACCGGGCTTCTTGAGCTCGTTGACAATGTCGATGAGCGTCAGGGTGCCACAGTCCAGGTCGCTTGCCAGTGCCGAAATGCTGCCCAGACGGCGCTCGATGTCGGGCACGCCGCCGC
The DNA here is from genome assembly GCA_902388345.1 of uncultured Collinsella sp. Taxonomy (GTDB): domain Bacteria; phylum Actinomycetota; class Coriobacteriia; order Coriobacteriales; family Coriobacteriaceae; genus Collinsella. The sequence continues at coordinate 5,723 of CABMOY010000060.1, read as the reverse complement.
GGCTGAGCTCGCTTGCCGCAACGCCGGCCCGCTCCAGGACGGCCGTGGCCACCTCGTAGCTCTCGGGGTGGACGCTTGTCGCGTCGAGCGGGTTCTTACCGCCGCTGATGCGCAAAAAGCCCGCGGCGTTGAGATATGCCTTGGGTCCAAGTTTGGGGACCTTCTTAAGCTGGCGGCGATCGGTAAAGGCGCCGTTTTCCTCGCGGTACGCCACGATGTTCTTTGCCACGCTCGGCGTGATGCCCGATACGTATCCCAGCAGGCTTGCGCTCGCGGTGTTGACGTCGACGCCCACGCGGTTGACGACGTCCTCCACCACGTGGCCCAGGGTGCGCGAGAGCTCGGCCTGGTCAAGGTCGTGTTGGTACTGGCCCACGCCGATGGACTGGGGCGGAATCTTGACGAGCTCTGCCAGCGGGTCCTGCAGGCGACGGCCCAAGCTCATGGCGCCACGTACGGTGACGTCCAGGTCAGGATATTCCTGGCTGGCGAGCTCGGAGGCGGAGTACACCGACGCGCCGGCCTCGTTAACGATGGTGTAGCGAAGGCTGGACGCCTGCTCGGCAATGAACTCCGAGACGACTTCCTCGGTCTCGCGGCTGGCGGTGCCGTTGCCGATGACGATGGTGTTGACGCCGTCCTTTTTGACGAGGCGGGCGAGCTCGCGCTTGGTGCCGGCGACGTCGTGGCGCGGCTTGGTGGGGTAGACCACGCCGTGGTCGAGCAGCTTGCCGGTCTCGTCCATGACGGCGACCTTGCAGCCGGTGCGGTAGCCCGGGTCGAGCGCGAGTACGCGGGCGCCGCGCACGGGGCGCGCCGAGAGCAGGCCCTCGAGATTCTTGGCAAAGACGTTGATGGTCTGGGCGCGAACGGTGAGTTTGGCGCGGGCCTCGCGCTCCAGCGAGGGAGCCATGAGGCGTTTGTAGCCGTCGGCGATGGCGGCATCGAAGATGGGAGCAAACACGCCCTGGCGTCGGGGCCAACGGCTGCTGAGGCGCGCCGTGGCGGCAACGCCGTCGACGTTCACGCGCACGCGGAGCTTGCCCTCGCGCTCACCGCGGTCGATAGCCAGCACGCGGTGGTTGGGTATACGGCGCAACGGCTCGTCATAGCTGTAGTAGGGCTCGTAGGGGGTCTTCTCGGCGGGGTCGGTTGCCTCGACGACGATGTCGGCGGTGTTTTGCGTAAAGGCGCGCACGTCGGCGACGTTCTCGGGGTCCTCGGCTACCGTCTCGGCCACGATGTCAGCGGCGCCAGCGAGCGCCTTCTCGGGCGTGTCGAAGCCGGCCTCCTCGTTGACGTATGCCGCGGCGGCGTCGAGCGCGCTGCCCTTGGCCGAGGCCTGCATGATGACCATGTTGGCAAGCGGCTCCAGACCTGCCTCGCGGGCCTTCTGCGCGCGGGTCATGCGCTTTTTACGGTAGGGCTTGTAGAGGTCTTCGACGCGCTGGAGCTGTGTGGCCTCGCGAATCTGCTGCTCGAGCTCGGGCGTGAGTTTGCCCTGGGCGTCGATGAGCAGGATGACGTCCTCTTTACGCTGTTCAAGATTGCGCAGGTAGGACAGGCGCTCGTCGAGCGCGCGCAGGGCAACGTCGTCCATGCCGCCCGTTGCTTCCTTGCGGTAGCGCGAGATAAAGGGGATGGTGTTGCCCTCGTCGATGAGCTTGACGGCTGCCTCGACGTTGGCGGCCTTAAGGTTGAGCTCGCGGGCGAGCTGGGCGATAAGATCCATGGAACTTCCTGTCTGTGAGTACGTTACAGGTGCATGAGCCACCCAGTCTACCACCCGCCCGCGCCGCGGCTGCAAAGAAAGCCCCGCGGGCAGGAGGCTGCTCGCGGGGCAAAGAAGAGGGGCTTATTTGTGGCGGACCGAGGGACTCGGCATGGGGTTTCTGCCGCGGCCGCTCTTAAGGCATTACAGCTCGACGAGCTGGCCGGTCTCGGCGGCCTCCTTGATGGCGTTGAGAAGCGTGAGCGTCTTGACGTTATCGGCGGGGGTTACGACGGGCTCAACTTCGCGGCGGACGACCTTCACAAAGTGCTTGAGCTGCATCTTGTGCGGCAGCGCCGGGTCGACGGCCGGAATCTCCATCTGCAGCGGCTTGTGCCAGTTGGAGGCGCCGTCGTAGGAGAACTGATGCAGGCGGGGCAGCGAAAGGGCACCCAAGGTTCCGCCGATAAAGTAGGCGTCGGCGTCGAAGGGGCGGTACTGCGGATCCTCGCGAGCGGTTGCCTCCCAGTTCCAGGGGCTGGCGGTGGCGTCGGAGATGGTCATGCTCGCAAGCGCGCCATCGGCAAAACGGACGTTGACCACGGCGGAGTCCTCGGTCTCAAAACCGCGGGCGGCGCTGGACTGCATGCCCTGGACGGCGACGGGCTCGCCCAGCAGGTAGCGGAGCAGGTCCACGTCGTGAACCAGGTTGACCAAGATCGGTCCGGCACCCTTCTTGCGGCGCCACTCGACATCGAAGTACTCGTCATTCTTATAGATCATGTAGTGGAAGCTCGACACGGTGAGCTTGCCCAGCTCGCCGGACTCGATGATCTCCTTGGCCTTGTTGACGAAGGGGTTGTGGCGACGGTGCTGACCCACGAGCACGGGCACGCCGGCGGTCTCGGCCTCGGCGGCGAAGGCCTGGGCATCCTCGAGATCGTTGGAGATTGGCTTTTCGACCAGCGGCACGATGTTGCGCTTGATGGCCTCGCGGGCAACGCCCAGGTGCAGGTCGTTGGGGGTGGCGATGATGACGGCCTCGGGCTTGACCTCGTCCATCATCTGGGCGGGATCGGTAAAGAACGGCACGCCGGCGGCCTCGGCCGTGGCGCGGGCGCCCTCAAAGGCGTCGGCGATGGCGACGAGCTCGGCCTCGGGCTCCTCGGTGACAAAGCGGATGTGGTTGCGGCCCATGGCGCCGGCGCCGATGACGGCAATGCGGACGGGGTTGAGCTCAGACATTTCGACTCCTTAATACTGGTGGCTGGTGGAATGCGACAAAGGGACGGTCCCTTTGTCGCATCGGTAAAACTAGGCGGACTTCTTCTTGCTGTCGGAGACCATCATGTAGACGGTGAGCACGACGGCGATGGCGGCAATCACAATGGCGCCATAGAAGGACTGCTGGTAGGCGGCGCTGCCGGCTTCGGCGTGATACAGCACGGCGGTGATGGGCTGGCTGATCCAGGTAGAGGCGGCGTAGCCCAAGAACATGATGCCGTAGTTGACACCGATGTTGCTGGTGCCAAAGGCGCCACCGGTGAGCGGCGGGTAGATGACGAGCAGAGCGCCAAAGCTAAAGCCGAGCAGGGCGAGCGCCACAAAGAACATGCTCTGCGTAAAGCTCATCGACATGATGACGAGCGCGACGATGGTGACGACAAGGCTGATGAGCAGCGACTTGTAGGCGCCGAGCTTGTCGATGATCTGGCCAAAAGACAGACGGCCGACCAGGTTGGCGCAGGTGTTGACGGAGACGACCACGCCGCCGAGGGCGACGGCCGCGGCGCTCGTGGGGTCGGCGAAGAGCTGGACAGCGGCGATGGAGGCAACCTTGCCCACGAGCAGGGTGCCCGCGGTGGCGGCGAAGGCGAAGGTGGCGATGAGGACCCAGAAGCGCGGGGTTTTGACCATCTCGCCCGGGGTGAGGTCGCCGAAGGTGCCGGCGTGCGCGCCGCCCTTGGGGGCCTCGAAGCCCTCGGGCAGCCAACCGGCCTCGGGGGCCTTCAGGAACAGGGCGGAGGCGGCGATCGTCACAAAGAAGATGACGCCGAGTGCCTTAAGGGCGCCAAAGATGCCAAGGCTCGGGATGAGCAGCGAGGCGAGCACCGGGGACAGCACGGCGGGGCCGGCGGTCGAAGCGGCCAGGGTGATGCCGGAGGCGAGGCCCTTTTTGTCGATGAACCACTTTTGGCCGGTGGTGAGCGCGGGGTTGTAGCCCAGGCCGTTGCCGATGGCGGCGACGAGCGAGAACCACAGGTAGAACTGCCACGGCTCGGTGACGGTGCCGGACATGAACCAGCCCACGCCGTAGCACACGGCGGCAGCGATCACGACGTTGCGCGGGCCGATCTTATCGGAGATGCGGCCGGCGAAGATGCCCGTCACGGCCATGATGGTCTGGAAGACCGGGAAAGCCAAGGTAAGTGCGCTGGACCACTCGGGGTAGACGGCGAGCAGGTTCTTGGACACGACGGAGTACAGCGCGATGGAGCTGATGAAGAACATGGTGACGCACGCGGCGGAAAGCACGACGGCGCGACCCTTGTTGGAGTTGGTGGAAGCCATGGGACTCTTTCTAATCGATGCGGGGGAGGGGCGGGCGTGTCCGCGGTGCCTCCCTGTCAGGTTGGTTTACTGGTCAGTCGGCTTTGCGACGCCGGACTCGTCGGACCAAAGCTCGACACCCTTGTTCTTGAGGTAGTTGTCGGCGTATGCGCGACGGCCGCCGGGCTTGGCGGTGAGGTCGCCCATCATATTGGAGAAGCCGCCGTCGACCTTGATGGCGTCGCCGGTGGTAAAGTCCGAGCGCTTGGACGCCAGGAACATGACGGCGTTGGCGATATCGCTGACCTCGCCGATGCGGCGCGTGGCGATAAGGCGGCTGCGGCTCTTCTCGACCTCGGGGTCGGCGTAAAAGCTCGCCGACATGGGGGTCTTGACAAAGCAGGGCTCGACGCAGTTGGAGCGGACGCCGTAGGGGCCCTACTCGGCGGCCAGCATCTTGGACATCATGTTGACGCCCGCCTTGGTGGAGCTGTACACGCCCGAGAACGTCTCGGGGGAGTGGCTGGCGACGGTCGAGATGTGCACCAGGCGACCCTGGCCGGCCTTGATCATCTCGCGACCAAAGCGCTGCGAGGTGATGAAGTAGCCGGTGGGGTTGACGTTGAGTACCTGCTCCCAGTCGCTCAGCGGCAGGTCCTCCATAGCGGCGAAGCGCAGGATGCCGGCGGTGTTGACGAGAACGTCGACGCGGCCGAAGTTGGCGATGGTGGCGTCGACGGCGGCCTGAACCTCGGCCTCGTCGGTGGCGTTCATCTTGTAACCCTCGGCGTGGATGCCAAACTCGGCAGCAAGGTCGGCGGCAGCGGCCTTGACCTTCTCCTCGTCCAGGTCGAGCATGACGACGTTGGCGCCGTTGCGGGCGAACTCGCGGCAAATCTCGACGCCCATGCCGCCGAGTGCGCCGGTCACGGCGCAGACATCGCCCTCGAGCTTAAGCCAATTGCTCATAGGAACTTCCCTTCTTGTGCCTCCCGGTGGGTCGCTCCCATTAATCGACCCACGTGGTTTTCGCTGGTTATCGTATGCTTTGCATTTGCGCAGGTAAATTGCATATTTGTTAGAATGGCGTAAACCTATGGTTTATAGTTTGCAAGATGACTGGCCCTTATTGAGTGTGTGACCTGCCAAAACAACCCCCTTTGGTAGCGCGCGGGCATACGTCTGGAAACAGGAGATTGACGTGTACGATCGACGACTTGAGGCCATATCGGCCGCCGCGGAGCTGGGAAGCTTTTCGCGTGCGGCGGCAAAATTGCGCGTGTCGACTCCGGCGCTCGTCAAGCAGGTGTCGGGCTTCGAGGCCGAGTTCGGCATCACGCTGTTCGAACGCTCGCACTCGGGCGTCAAAGTGACGCCGGCGGGCGCGCTGCTGGTAGACGATGCGCGCTCGATCATGCGCCAGTCCGAGGACGCGTTGCGCCGCGCCCGGCGAGCGGCGGGC
>CABMOY010000059.1 GCA_902388345.1 uncultured Collinsella sp. | reverse complement strand
AACCCCCATTGCGCTATAACTATCAGCTAAAGTTCCCAATGGTGGTACGTAAGGCGAAGGGCCGGCACCTGTTTACTTTCGAACGACTCTGCTACGCAGCTGGAGTGAGAAAGCAAACAGGTGCCGGCCCTTCGCCGCCGGGACACATACCCCCAATTAACTGTTCTTCATGACAATCGAATCCACGACATCGGCCACATTCTCGCAACAGTCAGCGCAGTACTCCAGGAAGGCGTAGACGTCACGCCAGGCGATGACCTCGAGCGGATCCTTGCCGTTGACATGCAGGTTGCGCATAGCGTTGATGTAGAGCTCGTCGGCCTCGGACTCGATCGTGTTGATCTGGATGACCAGCTCGCGCAGCGTCTTGGACTTGCGGTAGTTGGGCAGCTCGACCATCAGGTCCTTCATGGCGCGGCAGGCGTCGGTCACCTTGTGAGCGATGACGATGGCATCGGGGTGGATGCTCTGGATGTTGGTGAAGTAGACGCGCTGCACGACGCCCTCGATACGGTCGAGCACGGTGTCGAGCGAGCAGCTCATCAGATCCAGATCCTCGCGCTCAAGCGGGGTGATAAAGGCGGTGAGCAGGGCGTCTTCGAGCTCATGGTGCTTCTTGTCGGCCGCATGCTCAATCGCATGCATCTTATCGAGCATGTCGTGGATCTGCGCGGGGTCAAAGTTCTCAAAAATCTTGGTGAGCAGCTCTGCTGCCTGGACGGCAAGGTCGGCGCAGGCGACGTAGTTATCGAAGTAGAACGAATCGGGTTTCTTTGCCATGAGTGGGTCCTTTCGAGGCGAAGACGGGTGGGCGAGGTAATGCGGTCCGGATGGACGTTCGGTTTGACTAGAGGAACATCATGAACAGCTTGGCCATGACAAAGCTGATGAGTCCGCAGGCGGGGAAGGTGAAGAACCAGGTGAACATCATGTCCTTGACGACACCAAAGTTGATGGCCGAGAGGCGCTTGACGGCACCGACGCCCATGATGGCGCAGGTTTTGATGTGCGTGGAGGACACGGGGATGCCGGTAAGAGTGGCAAGTAGCAGGTTCGCGGCGCCTGCGAGGTCGGCAGAGAAGCCCTGGTACTTTTCGAGCTTGACCATGCTCTGGCCGACGGACTTGATGATGCGCTCGCCGCCCACGCTGGTGCCGATACCCATAGTGGCCGAGCACAGCAGCATGATCCAGATGGGGATGCCGGCATCGCCAACGCTCGTCTGGCCGTTGGCGAAGGCCACGCCTAAAAAGAGCACGCCGATGAACTTCTGTCCATCCTGCGCGCCGTGCATAAAGCTCATGGCCGCGGCGCTCGCGATCTGAGCGTATTTAAAGAAGACGTTGGCACGTCGCCTGTTGGCGGCGGCGAAAAGAATCGAGACGAGCTTGCACAGGACCCAGCCCATGACAAAGCCCAGGCCGATGGAGAGCGCCAGGCCGTAGATGACCTTCATCCACTCGTGGACGTTGACGCTACTGGCGCCGCCGAGGGCGATAGCAGCACCGGTCAGGCCGGCGATAAGGCTGTGGCTTTGCGAGGTGGGGATGCCAAAACGCGACGCTGTGGCGCCGTAGACAACGATGGAGAACAACGCCGCGCAGAGGCACGCGAGCGCCATGGTGCTGTTTCCGCCAAAGTCGACAATATGGGAGATGGTGTTGGCGACGCTGGCATTAAAATGCGTCATGATGAGCACGCCCAAAAAGTTGAACGCGGCGCTCATGAGAATGGCGGCGCGGGCGGGCATGCAACGTGTTGTGACGCAGGTCGCGATGGCGTTGGGCGCGTCGGTCCATCCGTTGACGAAGATAGCGCCGAGCGCGAGGAACACGGTGACGGCAAGGACTGGGTTCGACACAAGTTGGCCGAGGAAGGCTGAGAACGTTACGTCCATATATGGGCTTTCTCGAAGTTTGCAGACACGTTACAAAAACATGGTAAATCGTATCACCTCCCGCGGGTTTCTTTACCGAGTTCTGATGGGGGAAGTGAATTTTTTGGCACTAACACTGAATATTAACCCTGTTGACCGCGGGTGTTCTTTTTGCTAACACGCCATGAGGGCACGTGTGCGCGCCCCAACACCCCAAAACCACAGTCTGTTCACTTTACAACATACAAACATGCGTTCGATAATAGGGGCATGGAATATCGACAGACAGATGGCAAAACTCGACGCGTGCACAAGCAGTATGTGGACGTCGTGGTCCGCATCCTCGCGGGCGGACAAGTCGTGCCGGTTACCGTCTGCTGGGTCGACGGTCGCTGCTTTACGATTGACGAGATTGTTTCGTCTACCGGTTTTGGCCTGACGGTCCACGGCATTCGTACGGCAACCTATAAGGTTCGTTTTGGCGGACATGCGACCGAGCTGTATCTGGAAGACGAGGCGCGCGAGCGGCCGGATGGCTCGCAGGCCCGTCTGATGCGTTGGTGGGTGTGGGCGTTCGACTGTACACTCGAGAGCGAGCGTCGCAGGTAAGAGCGCGCGGCATTCGGGTACAATGGCAGGGGTCTTGTCACCTACGGCGCTGTCGCGGCGCTTTTTGAAAGGACGAAATTATGAACGATATCCAGGGCTATCGAAACGGCCCCATCGAGACCGGCGCAAGCCGTGCCAAGGAGATGTCGCCGCGCGCGTACAACCTTGTCATGTCTGCTCTCATCTTTTTGGGCTTTTGCGCCATGGGCGCCGGTGCTTACTTTACGAGCACCATGTCGTTTGCGCGCATGATGATGAGCGGCGCCGCTTTGCCGTTGGTCTTTGGCTCATTTATTTTGACCATCGTCGGCATGGTCATGATGTCGGCTGCTGCCAGCAAACAGTCCGTGGGCCTGTCGCTCGTGGGCTACGTGGTCTTTGCGAGCACCTTTGGCCTGACGGCGTCGTTTGGTCTTGCCAACTACGACATGCCTACCATTAACACCGCCTTTATCGCCACCGCCGCCATCACCTTTGTCTTTGGTGCGCTGGGCGTGACCTTCCCCAAGTTCTTCCAGCGTGTGTATGGCATTGGTTTTGGCATCCTGCTTGCCACGATTCTGGTCGAGATCGTGCTGATGTTCATGGGCGTTTCGCAGTCTATCACCGACCTGATTGTGATTGTGGTGTTCGCCGGCTTTATTGGCTACGACACCTATGTGGCAACGACGGTGCCGCCCACGCTGCCCAACGCCGTGCTCATGGCATCCAACCTGTTCGTGGACATCATCAACGTGTTCCTGCGTATCCTGAACATCCTTGGTCGTCGCGACTAGTGCCAAATTGCAGCGGTGCTTGCCGCACGCGTAAATCGATGCGAAAGGCGGTCCTTCGGGGCCGTCTTTTTTGTGTGCGGCGGGGTATCATGGATGGGAAAAGCCGATAGCGGCAGAGACCGAGAAAGGTGACCACTTATGGCAGACGTCGACAACAGGAACCGTAATCGCAGGCCCAATCCCAAGCGCGAGGCCCGTGCCAAGGCCGCCGAGTGTCACGTGGCGACTGTGTCCGAAGCGTGTGCCAAGGATATCGAGCGCTCGCTTGCCGGTGTGTGCGAGTTCGATGGCATGCCTGCCGGATTTGTCGCGGCGATGAAGGCCAAGGCCCAAGCGGCTGACGCTGCCGGGGAACAGATTGCCGAGGAGTCTGAGACCGCTGAGGTTGCATCCGCAGAGACCGAGATTACGGCCGAGCCTGCACCCGCAGAGGAGGCCACGGAGAGCGAGTCCGCGCCTGCCGCCGAAAAGCCCGCTCCGGTCCTGCCCGAGGTCACCGTGCTCGACGCCTCTGCCACGCAGGCCATTCTGGATAACGGCCGAGGCTACGCGCAGTTCTGCGACATGGCCGTGCTTGCCTTTGCCTCGTTCACCAACCCGGGCGGTGGCTACATTCAGGGCTATCTGGGCCAGGAGGCCACGCTCTGTGCCGATTCGTACCTGTACAACGTGCTCGATAAGCAGCGCAAATGGTACGGTGAGAACCGTCGCCGCAACATCAACTGCGAGCTTTACCGCAACCGTGCGCTGGTGGTGCCTGCGGTGCGCTTCGACCGCAACCACGTACATGCATATGCCGACGTAATCGTCGCCGCCGCGCCCAACGCCAAGCGCGCTCGCCAGGAGTATCGCGTGGGTGACGATGCCTTGCTGGATGCCCTGCGCGATCGCATCCGCTTTGTGCTTGCCATCTGCGACGAGCTGGGTCGCGAAAAGCTCGTGCTAGGCGCTTGGGGCTGCGACAACAACGGCTTTGACGCCGAGACCGTGGCCGAGCTCTTCCGCAAGGAGCTCGCGTCGGGCGACTTTAAGGTCAAGCAGGTCTTCTTTGCCGTGCCCTCTACGCGTTGGGACGAGGATTTTGCCAAGTTCGACCACGTGCTGGCAAACTTCCCCGAGCGCAACGAGGAGTCCTATGCCCAGGTTGTCGCCCGCGCCGCAGCCGCTCATGCCGCCGAGCAGGCTCAGGCTGCTGCCGAGGACGATGAGGACGATGACGATTGGCGCAAATACCTGTAATCGGTACGTGCCTACGGATAGGTCGAGCTGGCGGGAGGGCTGCTCCCGTCGGCTTTTTACTAAAGGAAGGGCTCACGATGAAAAACGTTCTGTGCTTTGGCGATAGCAATACCTACGGCTACGATCCGGCGGGTATGCGCGACGGCACCGCGGTGCGCTATGCGCAGGATGTGCGCTGGTGCGGTGTGGCCCAGCGCGACCTGGGCGAGGGCTGGCACGTGATTGAGGAAGGCCTAAACGGCCGCACGACGGTGCGCGACGACATGTGTCATCTGGACACCAATCTCAACGGCATCCGCGCGTTGCCGATGCTGCTCGAGTCTCATAAGCCGCTGGACGCGATCGTGATTATGCTGGGCACCAACGACTGCAAGACGGTCTTTAGCGTGGGGGCTGCCGATATCGCTGACGGTGCCATGGCGCTGATTCGCACCGTCCGCGCGTTTCCCTGGACCGAAGCCGCGCCCTGCCCGCGTATTCTGCTGATGGCGCCTATCAAGATTAAACCGCAGATCGCCGATGTGTACATGACCGACTTTGACGAGCACTCCGTTGAGGCCTCGGAGCATTTTGCCGAATACTATGCGTATGTTGCCGAACAGTTTGGCTGCGACTTTTTGAATGCCGCTGATTTTGCCGAGCCGGGCGATATCGATTATCTGCACATGATGCCCGAAAGCCACGAGAGCCTCGGCCTCGACGCGGCAGCCAAGCTCAAAGAGATGCTCGGAGCGTAGCACGGCCCAAAGCAGTACAAAAGTTCCCCTTGCGGCGGCTTGTTTCGTTAGTTTGTCTCGATCTGTAACAGTTGTAAGGCCGAAAACGGGCTAGATGTTACAGATCGAGATTATTTAGGTCGATATCGGTCGTTTGTCTCGATCTGTAACATCTAGGGTCGATTTCGCCGAGTTACTGTTACAGATCGAGATTATCTTCTCAGCGGAATTTGAATGTCTCAATCTGTAACAGGTGGGCCGAAAAATGGACTCTAACTGTTACGGATCGAGATGTTTGTGGGAACCACCACAAAGGTGCCTGTCCCCTTTGCGGTGGCTTGGGACGGGGCTTAGTACTGCCACATGTGGTTGACGGGGCCGGAGCCTTTGCCCATGTCAAAGCCGGCGGCCAGAGCGCCCGTTAGGTAGGCTTTGCCGGCGTTGACGGCGTCGGCAAGATCCATGCCCTGGGCCAGCGCGCAGGCGATGGCGGACGAGAGCGTACAGCCGGTGCCGTGCGTGTTGTCAGTCTCGATACGCTTGTGGCGGAACCACGTGGTGAGCGGATCGCCCAGATGGTTGCCCTCGTCATCGAGCGGCGCGGGCTCTGCTAGCACATCGTTGGCCTCGTTGACAAAATGTCCGCCCTTAACGAGGGACGCGCAGCCAAAGCGGCGGGTGAGGAGCATGGCGGCGTTTTGCTGCGTGCGCTCGGAATCCACTTCGTAATCGAGCAGCGCCATGGCCTCGGGGATGTTGGGCGTGATGACGGTCGCCAGCGGGAACAGGCGACGCGTGAGCGCTTCGGCGGCGTCCTCTGCGATCAGGCGAGCGCCCGAGGTCGCGACCATGACGGGGTCGACGACGATATTTTGTGCGTCCCAGGCACTCAGGCGGTCGGCGATAACCTCGATAATCTCGGCAGAGGAAACCATGCCGATCTTGACGGCGCTTGGGCGGATATCGTCAAAGACGGCGTCAATTTGCGCGGCTACGATATCTGGCGAGATATCCTGCACGGCGGTGACGCCCAGTGTGTTTTGCGCTGTGATAGCGGTGATGGCCGTCTCGGCATACAGGCGATGCGCCGTGATGGTCTTGATGTCGGCCTGAATGCCGGCACCGCCGCTGGAATCGGATCCCGCGATGGATAGAACGGCAGGTACCTTACTGCGATCCATGCTCACTCCCTTGTCCGGTCGGATTCAAATGGGTCTTTAAGTCTGCATTATAAAGATGCCCGGGCCGGCTGTATTCCGAACCCGGGCGGCCGATGCAATCTTTACGCAAATGCAAGCAAATGTTCACATGTCAACAATTGACGAACGCCTTGTGGCCGTTTGTGGCTCCGGTGACGAGTTAGTCCTCCATGCCGAGGTCAATCGTCGTGCCTTCGAACACCTTGTTAACGGTGCGGACGGCGCACATCTTGCCACACATGGTGCAAGTGCCCTCGGTGGCGGCGGGGGACTCCTCGTAGCGCTTCTTGCCCGTAACCGGGTCGAGCGCGCACTTCCACATGGCGTCCCAGTCGAGCTTGCGGCGTGCCTGGCCCATCTTGTCGTCCATGTCGCGGGCGTGGGGCACCTTCTTGGCGATGTCGGCGGCGTGTGCGGCGATCTTGGTGGCCATGAGGCCATCGAGCACGTCCTGGGCGTTGGGCAGGCACAGGTGCTCGGCCGGCGTCACGTAGCACAGGAAGTCGGCACCCGAGCTCGCGGAGATGGCGCCGCCGATGGCAGCGGTGATGTGGTCGTAGCCCACGCCGATATCGGTCACCAGCGGCCCGAGCACATAGAACGGGGCGTTGTGGCACAGGCGCTTCTGCAGTTTCATGTTGGCGGCGATCTCGTCGAGCGCCATGTGGCCCGGGCCCTCGACCATAACCTGGACGCCGGCGGCCCAGGCGCGCTTGCACAGCTTGCCCAGCTCGATCATCTCGGCGGTCTCGGTGGCGTCGTTGGAGTCGTAGAGGCAGCCCGGGCGGCAGGAGTCGCCGAGCGAAATCGTCACGTCGTATTCGTGACAGATCTCGAGCAGCTCGTCAAAGTACTCGTAGAAGGGGTTTTCGTTGCCGGTGACCTCCATCCAGCCAAACAGCAGCGATCCGCCGCGGCTGACGATGTTCATGAGACGGCCGGTCTCCTTAAAGGTCTTGGTGACCGACTTGTTGATGCCGCAGTGGATGGTCATAAAGTCAACGCCGTCCTCGGCGTGCGCGCGCACGACCTCGAACAGGTCGTCCTTGGTAAGTTTGACCAGCGGCTTTTCCATGTAGCCGATGGCGTCGTACATGGGGACGGTGCCCACCATGAGCGGGGTCTCGTCGATGAGCTGCTGGCGGAACTGGCGCGTCTTGCCCGAGTTGGAGAGGTCCATGATAGCGTCGGCGCCGTAGTCCTCGGCGATCTTAACCTTCTTCCATTCCTCGGCGGCATCGGCCTTGTCGCCCGAGATACCCAGGTTGACGTTGACCTTGGTGGACAGGCCCTCGCCGACACCAAAGGCGCGCATGCCCTTTTTGATATGCACGATGTTGGCGGGAATGGCGATGCGGCCGTCCGCCACGCGCTCGCGGATGTATTCGGGGTCGCGATGCTCGCGCTCGGCGACCTCCTTCATCTGCGGTGTGATCTGTCCGGCGCGGGCGAAGTCGATTTGCGTGACGAGCTTGGACTCGGTCTGTGTGCTCATTGGCACGGCTCCCTTCGTTGGCATTACCCATATCAGGTTTGCGGGTCAGGGCGGGCGCGCCCAGTCTCAGCCTGCCGTCTTGTCCTGCAAGCTCCCCGTTATGTGGTGGGCTCAAGTATAGCTCGAATGGGTACGATTGACGCGATGAGCATGCCTGTGGGGAGGCGAACATGGAAGACAAGCATCTATATCGAGAGACGCAGTGGGATGTGTCGGCCGAGGAGGGCCGTGCCCATCATGGCCTTGTCGCGATTGGTTTCGCGGTGCTTGCCGTGCTGGTGATTGCCTTTTGTATCTGGACGTTTGGTGGTCGCGGCGGCGCTGCATGGGAGTTTGAGGCTGATGATAGCCTACCGATTATGACGGTGAGGAGTACTGGCGGTAATGCCAATACGCTCGCCGTTCCGGGCGACTATTGGTATCCGTGCGATGGATTTGTCCAGCTGCAGCTGAGTGGTGGGTCCATTCCAGGTGAAGAAATCGAACGCGTGACGTTTGACGCGGCGCTCAAAACGCTCACGGTGAAGCTCAAAGATCAAGGAGATGTGCCCACGACCATGGATATCGCCCTGACGGAATGGCGTCTGGAGCCTCCGACGGGTGTTGCGGTGTCCGAGGTTGAGCACGTCAAGATTGTCTATCAGGACGGCTCGACAAACGGGATTGCAAAGGCCGATGGCTTGGCGGAATAGGCGCCGTGCCTAGGCAGCACATTTAAAAGTAACGGTGATCCTACAAGGCCTGTTCGTTCAGGAAGACCAAAGTGTTTTTATTTGAAAGCTCGGGAAAGTGGCGATAGCCAACGTCGAACGCGGTGAGCCCGCTTGCATCTTCGAGCTTGTTTTCTGCCATCCAGCGCACCATGGAGCCGCGTGCCTTTTTGCTGGCGGTCGAGCGCTGGATGGGCTTGCCGTTGCGGATGCCTTCGCCAAAGAGGCATGTGACGACCGTGACATCGGTGGTGAGGCGGGGCAGAACGGCTTTGGCGTATTCCGCACTGGCAAGGTTGACGACCGTGGTGTTGGAGCCGGTCGGCGCAATGGCGCATGCAAGTTTGTCGCTCCAAAACGCATAGAGGTCTCGGGCATCGTCAACGGCGAGCTTCGCGCCCATCTCCAGCCGATACGGTTCGACGGCATGAAAGGGGCGTATGCATCCGTAAAGGCCCGAGAGGATCCACAGATGGTCTTGCAGCCATGCGAGCTGCGCGGCATCCATCACCTCGGGTGCCATGCTCTGGTATTGAATGCCGTGATAGGACATGACGGCAGGGGAGAGGTGACGGGCGAGTGCGGGATTGTCGAGATCGCCGTTTTTCAGGATGGGCCCGAACTCATGCAGGGTGTTGAGGCAAGGCCCCAGCAGTTTGTCGCTCACGTTCCACAGCGCCTGCAGGCCGCCGCTGCCTTCATTCCGCTCGATATCTAGCAGTGCGCGATGGAGGCGAGCCGTCTCGCGCACAAAGGGTGGAATGCCCAGGACTTCAAAAGCATCTTGGGCCGCGCGCATCTGCTTGGCGGGCGAAATGATGACCTGCAGCATGGACTCTCCTCTGCCATAAAGGAAGTTGCGGTGGAATACGGTCTATTTGGGCTATTGAAAGACCAAATCAATCCGTATTTCACCGCAAGTTACAAGAGACTGGTTAGGCGCGCTCGAGGAAGGCCTTGTAGCCGCGATATGCCTCGTAGATGTCGGCCTTGTTGGCGACCTCCCACAGGGCGTGCATGGACAGGACGGCAACGCCGGAGTCGATGACGTTCATGCCGTACTTGGCCATGATGTAGGCGATGGTGCCGCCGCCGCCTGCATTGACGCGGCCGAGCTCGCAGGTCTGGAAGTCCACGCCCGCCTCGTCCATGATGTCGCGGATGAGGGCCACATACTCGGCGTCGGCGTCGTTAGAGCCGCCCTTGCCGCGGCTACCCGTGTACTTGTTAAAGCACAGGCCGCGACCCATGAAGGCTGCGTTTTTGGTCTCGAACTTGCCGGCATAGCCCGGGTCGAAGCCGGCGGACACGTCGGAGGAAAGCATGCGGCTGTGGGCGAGTGCACGGCGCAGGGCCAGCGGGCTGCCCTCGCCGGCAAGCGTCATGATCTCGGCGACGGCGTTCTCGAAGAAGCGGCTCGTCATGCCGGTGGCGCCCACGGAGCCGATCTCCTCCTTGTCGACGATGAGCGTGATGCTCGTGCGCTCCACGTTGGCAACGTCGATCTGGGCGAGCATGGAGGGGTAAGCGCAGACGCGATCGTCGTGGCCATAGCCCAGAATCATGGAGCGGTCGAGGCCCATGTCGCGGGCGGGGCCGGCGGGCACGACCTCGATTTCGGCGGAGAGGAAGTCCTCCTCCTCGACGTCGTACTGCTCTTTGAGGATGTCCAGGAACATCTGCTTGACGGGCTCCTTGGGAGCGTCTTTGTCGTCCTCGTCAAACTTGACGGGGCGGCCGCCCACGATCACGTCGAGGATCTCGGCGTCGACGGCGTCCTTGGCGGGCTTGGACATCTGCTCGCTCGAGAGGTGAATCAGCAGGTCGGAGATGGTAAAGACCGGATCGTCTGCCTTGTCGCCGATGTTGATGTCGACGGTGGTGCCATCCTTTTTGCAGATGACGCCCACGAGTGCAAGCGGGGAGGCCACCCAGTGGTAGCTCTTGACGCCGCCATAGTAGTGCGTGTCGAGGTAGGCCATGTCGCCGGCCTCGAAGGCGGGATTCTGCTTGAGGTCCAGACGCGGCGAGTCAACGTGGGCGCCCAGGATGTTAAAGCCCTGCTCGAGCGGGGCGGTGCCCAGGTTGACGAGCATAAGGTCCTTGCCGTGATTGGCGGCGTACACCTTGTCGCCGGCCTTGAGCGCGCGGCCCTCGGCGATCACGGTCTCCAGGTTGGCGTAGCCCGCCTCCTCGGCCATCTTGATCCCGGTCTTGACGCACAGGCGCTCGGTCTTGTTCTCACTCAAAAACTGCTTATAGCCGCGGCAAAGCTCCTCGAGCTCCTCGATCTGCTGTGGCGTGTACTTTTTCCATGCGCAGGGACGCTCCATGACGCAGGCTCCTTTCGGATCGATCGTGCTGGTTGATGTACCGTGAGCCATCGTATCACGCACGGGCGCGCGGTGGCGGGGGAGCTTGATGTGCGGTGGCCGCGGGGCGGGGAGCGTGTAAACTGGTGTGAGCAAACCGTGCCAGCCCAAAGCGAGGTATTCAATATGTCTGACAAGCGCCGCACCTTTGCCGTTATCGACGGCAACTCGCTCATGCACCGTGCCTTCCACGCCGTGCCGCCGACCATGAACGCGCCGGACGGTCGCCCCACCAACGCGATCTTTGGCTTTCTGAACATGTTTCTCAAGATGATCGATGCCTTTAACCCCGACGGTGTGGTCGTGGCGTTTGATAAGGGCAAACCGCGCGTGCGCATGGAGATGCTGCCGCAGTATAAGGCGCAGCGCCCGCCCATGGACCCCGACCTGCACGCACAGTTCCCCATGATTAAGGAGCTGCTCGCTGCGCTCAACGTGCCGATTTTGCAGTCCGAGGGCTGGGAAGGCGATGACATCCTGGGCACTATGGCGCGCCTGGGCGAGCAGGCCGGCTGTGACATGCTGCTGGTGACCGGCGATCGCGACATGTATCAGCTCGTGACCGAGCACGTCAACGTGGTCTCGACCCGCAAGGGCCTGTCCGACGTGGCGATTATGACGCCCGAGAGCGTGGACGACCTGTATCACGGCATCACGCCGGCGCTCGTGCCCGACTTTTATGGTCTGAAGGGCGACACGTCCGATAATATCCCCGGCGTGCCGGGCATCGGCCCCAAAAAGGCGAGCGCGCTCATTGCGCAGTACGGTAGCCTGGACGAGGTCATCGCACATGCCGACGAGGTCAAGGGCAAGATGGGCGAGAACCTGCGTGCGCATATCGACGATGCGCTGCTGAGCCGCAAGGTCGCAACCATTCGCACCGATGCACCTGTCGAGCTCGACTTTGACGCGACGTCCTTCCCGGCGTTTTCTGCCGATGAGGTTTCCGCGGCGCTGGGTACGCTTGGTATCACCGCCATGCAGAACCGTTTCTTGGCGCTGATCGGCGGCGAGGGGGGGGCTGCTGCTGCCAGTACGTTCGATATGCCCGCCGTTTCGCGCGCCGCTGCCGGCGATGCCGAAGCGCTTGGCGCCGTTGCCGCCGAGGTCGTTCGCGCGATTGATGCGGGTGAGTGGATTGCCGCCGTGGTGGACGATGACAAGGAGGAGGACGCGCTCTTTGGCCTGACGCGCACGCTGTGGCTGGCGACGTCCAAGGGTCTGTTCGCGCTCGAGGAGGGCGACGGCGGTGCGGCGGCTGAGGTTGAGGGCTTCAACTTCGTCCACGGCGTGATCGCCGGTATGCTCGCGCGCCTGTTTATGGAAGGCCGTGTGGCGAGCCCGGATATGAAGGCGCTGCTGCATGAGCTTTCGCCCATCGATTCTTCTGAGCCCGAGCTCATGGATCCGCTGGCCGCCGATTCCACGCGCATCTTCGATACCGTGGTCGCCGCCTACCTGCTGGATTCCGACCGCTCCGAGTTTGATGAGGCGTATCTGGCCGATACCTATCTGCAGATGGCGCTGCCTGCGGCGC
>CABMOY010000058.1 GCA_902388345.1 uncultured Collinsella sp. | reverse complement strand
CGGCCAGCACCTCCGCCATAAGGTCAGCCGCATCGCAGGGCTCGACCATGTCTCGACGGTCCAAGCCGCTCGCATAGGCGCTCAACAGCTCGAACACGCGGGCCTCGGCGTCACTTTTGGGCTCGGGCTGGCAAACGTCGCCGCAGCAGCGCTCGGCACCCGTTCCCGCTACGCCCGGCAGCACATCGCGCGCCATGCGCGCGAGCATGCGCACCGTGCCCTGACTGCGCGAAAGCGGCTGCAGGCCGGCATCGTCGCGACGGGCGATCATGTCCGAGAACAGCATCTGGCGCTGCATGTTGTCGACGAAGCTGCGGCCATCGCCCATTAGCTCCCATAGCGAACGAAGCCACGACGCGGGGGTTTTGTAGTCAACGCCCAGCGAGACGCCAGCAACCGCAGCATCGTGACGGCACAGGTCGAGCTCGGCAAACGAGGACGCCAGCAAAACGGCACGCCCGTGGCGGGCAACCAGGTCGGCGAGCAACGCCGCCTCGGCATCGCTCAAGTCCGTACCGGTATTGGTGGTATAGATTCGAACAGGCATGGTCCTCCACTCAAACCGTTCGCAATAATCGATGCATCCATCCTACCCGCCCACGCGGACAGATTTGCCCCACGCCAACAGATTTCCTCCGTCCCCAAGGGATCAAAAAACCGCCCCCGAAGGGACGGTTCTGCGCAATTCGTTTGTTGCCGTTGGCCTACTCGCCATCCTCCAGCTTGATGAGGATCTTGCGATAGCCACCGTACTCGCCGTTGAGCGCCTTGGAAACACGACTCACCGTGGTGGACGAAGCGCCCGTGCGGGCCTGAACCTCAACATAGGGCTCGCCCTCATCCAGATAACGCGCAACCTGCAGGCGCTGAGAAAGATCGCAGATCTCGCGCGGTGTGCAGATATCGGTTAAAAACGCCTGGATATCGTTCTCGTCGTCCAAAAGACTAAATGCGTGGACCAGCTGCTTGACATCAGGCCTGTCAAACATGTTCTCGATATTCATCGATCACCGCCAAACCCGCCAAAAGGCATCGAAGTTGATACTGACATCGGGCATCGTTCGCCCGTTCTATGCAATAAAACTAATGCATGGGGCATTTGCCCGTAGCAGTGTAGCACACCACTAAACTAAAGCGACAAGACTCTCTGTCAGCGGCACGTTTTTCAGGACGAACGCCGCTTAGAAACCGAATGCGCACGTAAGCTCCACGAATATTTGAGACAATGGGCGCCCAAACACCGCGGCGCGCCCGCGCAACCATCCAGGTCGCCGCCGCAAGCCGCTTCACGCGACGTCAGCAACCCCGGCGCAAGAAAGGATTCACGCCATGCGCTTTATGCTTAACTGGCTCTTCACCTCGATCGCCATCGCGATCGCCACGTTCCTCGTCCCCGGTATCCAACCCTTCGGCTTTGCCGAAGCCTGGGTCTGCTTTGCCTTTGTGGGACTGTTCCTCAACATCGTCGATTCGTTCGTCAAACCGTTCCTCACGGTCATCTCGCTGCCGCTCACGATCATTACGCTCGGCATTTTCCAGCTCGTGCTCAACAGCTTTATGCTGGAGCTCGCCAGCTACCTGTCGGTCAACCTGTTGGGCGTCGGCATCTCCATCGCCGGCTTTGGCTCGGCCTTTATGGGCAGCATCCTAGTGTCCATCATGCGCAGCATCCTCGATAGTATTGCCGAAGAGTAGAACGCCCCCGACGCACAAACGCATCGGACCAAATCAAAGGCCGCCCATCGCAAAAATGGGCGGCCTTCTTATTTGCCAAGTCTCAGAGGGCAAGAAAAT
This sequence comes from uncultured Collinsella sp., assembly GCA_902388345.1. Taxonomy (GTDB): domain Bacteria; phylum Actinomycetota; class Coriobacteriia; order Coriobacteriales; family Coriobacteriaceae; genus Collinsella. The sequence goes on along the minus strand of CABMOY010000058.1, from coordinate 10,898 downwards.
CTACCATTCCCACCCTGCCCCCACATGGCAAGTGGGGTTAGATGACGTAGTCGTAGCCTTCGTTGGGGGCGACGAGCTGGTCGAGCGTCACGCCGTCGAGGTAATCGTTGATGAGCTTGTCCAGGTTCTTCCACACGTCGAGCGTGGGACACTTATCAGATCGCGAGCAACCCTTGCAGTCGCCATCCAGGCAGGCGACCGGCGCCAGACTGCCCTCGGTCAGGCGCAAGATCTCGCCCACCGTGTACTGCTCGGGCGGGCGCGTGAGCACATAGCCGCCGCCCTTGCCGCGCATGCCCGAGAGCATGTTGGCGCGCACGAGCGTAGCCAAGATGTTCTCGAGATATTTCTCGGAAATCCCCTGTCGCGCCGCAATCTCTTTGAGCGGGATGCGACCGGCCGCCTGGTGCTCGGCCAGGTCAACCATAACGCGCAGGGCGTACCTGCCCTTAGTGGAAACCAACATATCTAGTGCTGCCTTTCGGTCTTTTAGTCCGTTGAAATTCTAGCCGAAAAAATGGCTTTGAAAATACCCGTTCCGGTCAAGATGGTTAATCAACTTGCAATAAACTCCTATTTCCTATTGCATTACTAGGATTTAGTGTCTACTATGCTTCCCAACAGCTAAACGAACAGCCTATAAGGTTTGTGGGTTTAGCTGCTAGACACACCGTAAAACCACACGGTATCCAGTCATTTGAACACTTTGGAGGTTCACCATGAGCAAGGTTTACACGTCCATCGATCAGCTTATCGGCCACACCCCGCTCCTGGAGCTCGCCCACTTTGAGGCCGACGAAGACCTCAAGGCCCGCGTGCTCGTCAAGCTCGAGTACTTCAACCCCGCCGGCTCCGTCAAAGACCGCGTCGCCAAGAACATGATTGACGAGGCCGAGAAGGCCGGCAAGCTCGTGCGCGGCGGCGACTACACCATCATCGAGCCCACGAGCGGCAACACCGGCGTCGGCATCGCCTCGGTGGCGGCGGCTCGCGGCTACAAGGTGATCATCACCATGCCCGAGACCATGTCCGTCGAGCGCCGCAAGCTTATGCAGGCATATGGCGCAAAGCTCGTGCTCACCGATGGCTCCAAGGGCATGAAGGGTGCCATCGCCAAGGCCGAGGAGCTGCAGAAGGAGACCCCCAACAGCATCATCGCCGGCCAGTTTGTGAATCCCGCCAACCCCGCCATCCACAAGGCCACGACCGGCCCCGAGATCTGGGATGACACCGACGGCAAGGTCGACATCTTCGTCGCCGGCGTCGGCACCGGCGGCACCGTGACCGGCGTGGGCGAGTTCCTCAAGGAGCAGAACCCCGAGATTAAGGTCGTCGCCGTCGAGCCCGCTACCTCCCCGGTGCTCTCCAAGGGCCAGGCCGGCCCGCACAAGATCCAAGGCATCGGTGCCGGCTTTGTGCCCGACGTCCTCGACACCCAGGTCTATGACGAGATCATCCCCGTCGAGAACGACGACGCCTTTGCCACCGGCCGCGCCGTGAGCCACAAGGAGGGCGTGCTCGTGGGCATTTCGTCCGGTGCCGCCGTGTGGGCCGCACTGCAGCTGGCCAAGCGCCCCGAGAACGGGGGCAAGACCATCGTGGCGCTGCTCGCCGACACCGGTGAGCGTTACCTGTCCACGGCGCTCTTCCAGGACTAGAGCTTCTCGTTCTTAGAACGAGTCCAAGGCACGCCGGTCTCCCCTCTCTTCTGGCAGTCTGAGCTCATCCCAACAGGGTGTCCCACATAACGCCCGAACTTGCTACAATGTCTGCGGCGCGGAACCAGCCTCCCGCGCCGCTTTTCTTTTTTGGCCATATGCCACCAAGGAGAACCTCCCCATGCACAACAAGCGCGTGCTCGTCGCCATGAGCGGCGGCGTCGATTCCAGCGTGACCGCGTACCTGCTCAAAAGCCAGGGCTACGAATGCGTCGGCGCCACCATGCGCCTCACCTGCCCCGCACCCGACCCCGCCACGGGTATGAGCAAAGTCGACCGCGACATCGCCGATGCAAAGGCCGTCGCCGAGCGCCTAGGGATCCCCCATCACGTGCTCGACCTGCAGCAGACGTTCGACCACAGCGTTATCGAGCGCTTTGTGAACGCCTATCAGGAGGGGCTGACGCCCAATCCGTGCATTATCTGCAACCGCCACATTAAGTTTGGCGCGCTGCTCGATACGGCGCTGGACATGGGCTGCGACTACATCGCAACGGGACATTACGCCAAAACAAGCCAGGCGGCAGACGGCACCTGGCAGCTGCATCGCGGCGAGGACCCCAAAAAGGACCAGAGCTACTTTTTGTATTCGCTTACGCAGGAGCGCCTGACGCGCACGATTTTTCCGCTGGCAGGCCTAGACAAAGAGCGCGACGTGCGCCGCATAGCCGCCGAGCAGGGCTTTACCAACGCCAAGAAGGCCGAAAGCGAGGATATCTGCTTTATTCCTGACGGCGACTACGCGGGCTATATCGAGCGTCGGTGCGGACATCCCGCTGCACCGGGCGATATCGTGTGGCGCGACGGCAGCGTGGTCGGACGCCACAACGGCGCGCTGCGCTATACCATCGGTCAGCGCAAGGGCCTGGGCGTCGCGATGGCGCATCCCGTGTACGTGACAGGCGTCGACGCCGTCAACAACACCGTGCATCTGGGCGAGGCCGAGGACCTGACCGCCGCTGCCCTCACGGCCGATGAGTGGATCTGGAGTGCGCCGGACTCCCGCATGGAGGCGGAGCTCGACGCCGGCGGCATTCGCGTAGGCGCCAAGTACCGCTACCGTCAGAAAGACCAGGCAGCGACCCTTACGCACGGCGAAGACGGGCAAATGCTGCTGACCTTTGACGAGCCGCAGCGAGCCATCGCCCCCGGCCAGGCAGTCGTAGTCTACCGCGGCGACATCGTCCTGGGCGGCGGCACCGTTACGGCAGCCATCAGGTAGCCACGGGATTATCGCCGCACGTGTCGAAGCACTTCAACAGCAGCATTCACCTCGATAACGCGACGCTTCAGGCCGCGGCGAATGGACTCGAGCCGGCCCTCCGCCGTGGCCCACTTGCTCCGCGATAGAATCTTTATCGCTTCTTCAACAAATCCGTTGAGCCGCGATGAATCGAACCAATCAAGTGAGTCTGCAAGCGCCAGTTGGACGGAGGGGTCGGGTCCAAACGGCTTGGCGGCAAACCCAAACTCCCCGGCTACGAGCACAGCGGTTGGCACGTTATACCACAGGCAGTTGCCGCTATCGAACAGCGGAGCAGGCCTTACCTCCAGGGTATCGACGTTGCGGATGATGCCATAGTTTCGCCAATGGCGATCACTATTGGCCAAAAGGGCATCGCAGACAATCATCTGCGACATGGACCTTCTCACAGCGGCCTCATCGGCACCATGCTTACCAAGGAAGCGGCAATACCGGTCGTACGTCGAGTTTCCTCGCTGACCGCCAAGTGCATCCTTAACGTAAAAGGCTGGAACGTATTCCTCGCGGCCATCAAGAAAGTCATCGCACAGGCACACGGGGCCATCAAACATGTGCTCAACCGTATAAGAAACAAACTCATCCTCGGGTAGCAGGCGACGGTGCAGGGCCGTTGCAACCGCCTCGTTAAAGGGCCGCTGGTCATCCATGCCGCATCCTTTAGCCAAGACGCGAACGCCGCGGCGGATCATCCATGATTTAGGGAGCTCGCCCTCGGACGTGTTGTCGGGGTTTTTAAGGCCGATGCCCTCCAGCCAACCCGAACGCCCCTCGGGCGCAGACCGCTCAAAATCATTCTCGAAGTAATTGAGGTCTCGCCATTCGAGTCCCTCGCAATCGGCCGGCCGCAACCAATAGCAATCCGAAAGCGACAGCCCCAGGCACTCAACCGGCACCTCGATGCCGCTGGCAATTCCCAGTTCGCGATAGCGCGAGATAAGTCCGGGGCGGGCGTCGGGCACCGACCGATGGCTCCACCATGCATTGAGCGCCCGCTTATTCACCGTTGGAGAAGCGCTCGAGCACGTGCCCAGCGGCATCCTTTGCGCATCGAGCACCTCAGCAATTTCAAAGGAGAACTCACGCGTCGGATCAAACGAGACATGCGCGACCTCATAGTCAGCCGACATCAGCGTAAATTTGCGTCCCACATCGGCTGCAGAACGGCGGCCGCGTTTGCGAACCTTTTGATAGGCGATCGCGGAATTATACTCAACCATCTTCCGTCCACCCACAGTATTGCATGCGAGCGTTCCGGATGCCGCCAGTTGCGATATGCGAGCCTTCGTGACGCCTAGCAGGCGGGCGGCATCACCCATAGATAAGTATTCCGATGTATCCATGCGCCGCATCACCTCGTTAAGTATTTCACGCGTTAAGATAACTTATCTTATACAAGATAATACTAAACGGACTGAATTGAAAAAAGGCCCGAAAAATCGGGCCTTAGTGATTGCTCGGCTGAGTTACGGACTGCCCCTTAGCGCTGAACGTAGGCGCGGACGAGCTCGTAGGTGTTGCGCACGCCGTCGATGTGGCTGCGCTCGTAGTTGTGGCTCGCATACACGCCGGGGCCGATCAGACCATGGCGAATGTCGTAGCCGGCAGAGAGCGTGGCCTCGACGTCGGAGCCGTAGTGCGGGTACACATCGATGGCGTAATCGAGCTCCAGCTCGCGCGCGATATTGGACAGCGTGGTTACCAGATCGTAGTTGTAGGGGCCACCCGAATCCTTGGCGCAAATCGACACCATGCGCTCGGTGCAGCCCAGGTCGTCGCCCACGCAGCCCATGTCAACGCTGATCATCTCGCGCGTATCGGCCGGCACGAAAGCGCCGCCGTGACCGACCTCCTCGTACACGGTAAAGAGCAGCGATACCTTGCGCGAAAGCGTCACCTCGCCGCCAGCAACGGCGCGGGCCAAACCCAGCAGAATCGACGCGGACAGCTTGTCGTCAAGGAAACGACTCTTGATGTAGCCGCTCTCCGTCACCGTGGTGCGCGGATCCATGGCGATGATATCGCCCGTCTGAATACCCAGCTCGAGCACATCATCCTTGCTATCAACGTTCTCGTCGAGCAGGATTTCCATATTCTTCTCGATGGTCTTGACCGGCTCATCGGCCACGTGCGCCGAGGGCTCGGTGTTGAGGACCACGCCCGTGTAAACATTGCCGTCGCGCGTGTAAACGGTGCAGTTCTCGCCATCGGCCGTAGACCACTGATGCCCGCCGAGCGTCGTGGGGCGCAGGCGACCATTGTCCTTAATGGAGCGCACCATAGCGCCCAGAGTATCGACATGGCTCGCCAACACGAGCGGCTCGCCCTCGCCACCAAGCTCAACCAGCACGTTGCCCTTATTGGAACGCTCAGGCCCAAACCCCATATCCCGCAGGGTCTCCATCAGATAATCAGTCGCCGCACGGGTATAGCCCGTAGGCGAAGCAATCGAGGTAAGCGCCTTCAACTGGTCAGTAATATAGGAGAGCGTAGAATCCATCTGGGACACCAAAGTCACCCTTTCATATCGAATTAAACTCACAGCAACAATACCACCGCGAACCATCTTTTTACCTAGCGAGATGACCCATCGAGCTCCCCAGAACGGCGCCCGCCACGATAACGGGCCAGCGGGCCCCCGCCCGTTAGCCCCGCAATCTTTCCGCAGGACGGAGGAAGCCCCCGCCGCGCGAAGTGCGCAGCGGGGGCTTCCGACATGTCCGAGGACGATTGTGGGGCTAACGGGCAGGGGCCCGCCGAACCAAGTTAAGCAGCCGGGCAGATCTTCTTGAAGAGCTCGATGACGTCGTCGAGCGTCGCCTCGCGCGGGTTGCCCGGGAAGCAGGCGTCGGCCATGGCGTCCTTGGCCAAGACCTCGATCTCGTCAGCCTTCATGGCCTCGCAGACGTGCGGGATGTTCACGTCGGCGGAAAGCTGCTTGACGGCGGCGATAGCGGCATCGGCGGCCTCGTCGGTGCTCATGCCCGTGGTGTCAACGCCCATGGCGACGGCAACCTTGGCCAGGCGCTCGGCGCAAACCGGCTTGTTGAACTCCATGGCGATCGGCAGCAGCATGGCGCAAGCGACGCCGTGCGGGGTGTCATAGTGAGCGGACAGCGTGTGAGCCATGGCGTGGTCGATACCCAGGCCAACGTTGGAGAAGCCCATGCCGGCGACATACTGACCAAGAGCCATGCCCTCACGGCCGGAGCCGGGCTGGCCGGACTTGGCCTCGGCGACGGAGTCGCGCAGGTTCTCGCTGATCAGCTTGATAGCCTCAAAGTGGAACATGTCGGAGAGCTCCCAGGCGCCCTTGGTGGTGTAGCCCTCGATGGCGTGGGTCAGAGCGTCCATGCCAGTGGAAGCGGTCAGGCCGGCGGGCATGGAGGCCATCATGTCAGGGTCGACGACGGCGACCTCGGGGGCGTCGTTGGTGTCGACGCACACGAACTTGCGGACCTTCTCGGGGTCGGTGATGACGTAGTTGATGGTCACCTCGGCAGCAGTACCGGCGGTCGTCGGCACAGCGATGGTGAACACGGCGTGGTTCTTGGTGGGAGCAACGCCCTCGAGGCTGCGAACGTCGGCAAACTCGGGATTGTTGATGATGATGCCGATGGCCTTGGCGGTATCCATGGAGGAACCGCCACCGATGGTCACGATAGCGTCAGCCTCGGCGGCCTTGAAGGCCTCGACGCCGTCCTTGACGTTCTGGATAGTGGGGTTGGGCTTGATCTCGGAGTAGAGGCTCCAAGCGATGCCGGCAGCGTCGAGCTCGTCGGTCACCTTAGCGGTAACGCCAAACTTGACCAGATCGGGGTCGGAGCAGACGAAGATCTTCTTGTAGCCGCGACGCTGGAGCTCGCCGGGAATCTCCTTGATGGCGCCAGAGCCATGATAAGAAATGGTGTTGAGAACGAAACGATTAGCCATTGATAGCCTCCCATCGTGTACGGGGCACCCATTACGCCCCGCGCTGCAAGTTCCATCCTAACGCTTTTGAAACAAAAAATGCATGAGAACATCAAAAGTGTTAAAGCGTTTCAACATAATAACGGAGCCCTAATCCTTCCCTCCCGACAGCAGCGTAGGCTAGATTATAGGAGCACTCGCCCAAAGAATACGACCCGCTCAGTCTATAAATTGTTTCTGTTTTAGCAATATATGTTTGACAATACGTTTATAAAAGGATAATTTATAGTCAATAATATGCATGCAGCAAATAGCATCATTCATTTTGTTAGAAATTGCCCATGCTGTTATTGCAGCTGCATGTACTGCAACGTACAGCGTAATTCTCCGCACGAAGCAGAAGACGGTTCCGATTCGATCGAGGCGATGACGCGTGATGGCTACTGGTCCTAAATCGAGCAAGACGGCTACAAACGAATATCGAATCTCAATTGAAGGTAACCCTTATCCGCATGCTCTGGTTCTCGTCAACCCAGCGGGAGACAACCTCAACATCAAAAGACATGGGTTCACGGGTCCACTAGGACAGCTATTGAGTCTTAAATACACCGTTTATGACGATGCAAATGAAAAGCTCTTTACTGCCGTCGACGGTGGTTTTAGTAACATGCCCAGGGTTGCGCTCATCATCGAACACAAGGAAGTTGCGGTGTTCGATTATGGCCTAAACAGACTTGAGATGAAGTGCGTAACGAGCATACCGAATTACACAATAAAAGGTAACTTCCTATTTGGAGATTACGACATATTCAGTCAACGGGAAGTGAAGCTATCTTCAGTTAACGTCCTTCAATGTGATAAACAATCGTGCTTTAACATACAGGTTTTGGATAAAGCCGAATTAGCCGCCGCAATTGGAATACCCACAGCCATTGCCCTTCTGAGGGCTCGGATTGAAGAGCATCTCGAATAAATTGCAAAAAGCAGTTCGTAACAACATTCAGGAGCTAGATAGTTTTTTCTGGCTCCTGAAGCTGTACTACATAGAGATGAAAAATATTGCGGCAAAGGGGCTGTCCCTTTGCCGCATTCGGTTACTTTCGACAGCCCTCTTTCCAAGCCTCGGCCGCAACCTTCCAGCGAAAACGCAAGTCGCGCTCGCGGTCGATAAACATGATGGCAAACGCGACAAACAGCAGCACGCTCGCCACGACGATGGCGTGCAGGCCCATGCGCTCAATACACCAGTTGCCCAACACGGCGCCAAACACAAAGGTAAAGATCACGCCAAAGTACAGCAGGCCGTTTTCCAAAAAGCCGCGCTTGTGGGTGATGATGTAGTCGTCCACGTTTTGCAAGGCATTACGGAGATTGCCGATGCACATGGTCGTGGCGATGCCGTGACCATGTATCTTGCGGAAGCTCTCGACCTGCATGCCGCAGGCAAACGAGGTGAGGCAGTTAGCGAGCAGGTTGTAACCGCCACCGGGGATAAAGCTCACGCCCAGCAAGATGACGGCTTCAAAGAACACCGTCACCTGGCGCCAGTGAATCACGCTGCCAAACCGCTCGTGTACCAGGTCGGCAAGCATAATACCCACGGCAAACGACACCACGGGGAAGAAATAACGTCCCGCGAGCGCCCAATTACCCTCCGAGATGCTCACGCCCACCAACAAGATGTTGCCTGTCTGCGCGTTGGCGAAAACATGATCGCGCCCAATGTACGAATACACGTCCATAAAGCCACCGGCGAGCGCCAGAATGATGCCCAGCTCGATGGACTCCGATATCTGCTTGGCACGCTGCATCGTCGTGCGGCCTCCTTGTTGACGACCCTCTCGTGCGTTGGCGGAGACATAGCCGCCGTTCATACTGTAACCCATTGACAACATGGCGTGCGCGCGAGACGGGCTCCCCAACGCGCAGATACACAGTCTGGAAACAAACGGCGGGCGCGGCGCCACACCCGACGCCCGACGCCTCGTGTACTCCACCAGTCTTTTTAGCCCCGTCCCAAAAAGACTGGTTACAATTACGTGCAGCATACAAACACCGGGAGGGATCGTGGCAAAAAAGCCTCAGCACGCTCAGAACAACCAGCGCAGTCAGCAGGGCAAACAGGGCCAGCAACAAAAGCGCGGCGGCAAGGCGCAGGCCACGGTCGCCCGCACCAAGCATTCCCAAGCGACGCCCGCCCGCCCCTGGCGACCGGGCCGCGATAAGTTCCTCCCCGTCAGCCGCGCCGACATGGATGCGCGCGGCTGGGACCAGTGCGACTTTGTCTACATCTGCGGCGACGCCTACGTGGACCATCCCAGCTTTGGTATGGCCATCGTCAGCCGCGTCCTCGACGCGCACGGCTACAAGGTGGGCATCATCTGCCAGCCCGACTGGACCGACCCCGCCAGCATCACCGTGCTTGGCGAGCCGCGCCTGGGCTTTCTCGTCAGCGCCGGCAACATGGACTCCATGGTCAACCACTATTCGGTGACCAAGCACCGCCGCCACACCGACGCCTATACCCCTGGTGGCGAGGAGGGGCGCCGTCCCAATCGTGCCGTCACGGTCTACGGCAACCTCATCCGCCAGACGTTCAAGGACGCTCCCATCATCATCGGCGGCATCGAGGCAAGCCTGCGCCGCCTGGCCCACTACGACTACTGGCAGGACAAGCTCAAGCGCTCGGTACTGCTCGACTCGGGCGCCGACATCCTCATCTACGGCATGGGCGAGCACGCGATCGTCGAGATCGCCGACGCGCTCGATGCGGGGCTGCCCGTCGATCAGATCACCTATATCAACGGCACCGTCTACCGCACGGGCTCGCTCGACGAGGTCTACGACTACGACCTGCTGCCCAGCTGGGACGACCTTACCGCCGACAAGCTCAACTACGCGCGCAGCTTTAACGTGCAGCAGCAGAATATGGACCCCATCACCGGACATCGCCTGGTAGAGCCCTACCCCAACAGCGTCTATGTGGTGCAGAACCCGCCGTCGGCGACGTTGACGACCGACGAGATGGACGAGGTGGCCGAGCTCCCCTACGCACGCGATTGGCATCCCGACTACGACGCGGCGGGCGGCGTGCCGGCCTTTGCCGAGATCAAGTTTTCCATTAGCTCCAACCGCGGCTGTTTTGGCGAGTGCTCGTTTTGCGCCCTCACCTTCCATCAGGGCCGCGTGTTGCAGATGCGCAGCCACGACTCGATCATGCGCGAGGCCGAGCTGCTCACGCGCGATCCCGAGTTTAAGGGCTACATCAACGACGTGGGCGGGCCGACGGCCAACTTTAGCCGTCCCGCCTGCGACAAGCAGCTCAAGCACGGCGTGTGCAAGAACAAGCGCTGCCTGTGGCCGAGCGTATGCAAGAACATGGTGGTCGACGAAAGCGGCTACACGCAGCTGCTGCGCGACCTGCGCAAGTTGCCGGGCGTCAAAAAGGTCTTCGTCCGCAGCGGCATCCGCTTTGACTACACCATGGCCGACGCCTCGGACGAGTTTTTGCGCGAACTGCTGGAGCACCACGTCTCGGGCCAGCTACGCGTGGCACCCGAGCACGTGAGCGATGCGGTGCTCTCCGTAATGGGCAAACCGAGCCGCGCCGTCTACGATGCGTTCTGCCGTAAATTTGAACGCTTGAACCGTGAATACGGGCTCAAGCAGTACGTGGTGCCGTATCTGATCTCGAGCCACCCCGGCTCGACGATGAAGGAAGCCGTTGACCTTGCCGAGGCCGTACGCGACATGGGCTACATGCCCGAGCAGGTGCAGGACTTCTACCCCACGCCGTCCACCATGTCGACCTGCATGTACTACACCGGCGTGGATCCGCGCACCATGGAGCCGATCTACGTAGCCCGCGACCCGCACGAGAAGGCCATGCAGCGCGCGCTCATCCAGTACCGCAAGCCCGAGAACTACAAGCTGGTGCGCGAGGCGCTGGAAAAGACCGGCCGCCGCGACTTGATTGGCTACACCAAGCATTGCCTGATTCGCCCCGT
>CABMOY010000057.1 GCA_902388345.1 uncultured Collinsella sp. | reverse complement strand
ACCACGAGGCCTCCGCTGCCGTCTTTGGCGGTGCGGCAACGGCTCCGTCCGGCTCGGCGCACGAGGGCAACCTGCCGCTCGTTGATGGCGCCGGCGAGGACCCGGCTGCCACGGTGGCCATGCCGGCTGCGCCTCAGGAGTAGGCTCACTCGCTTATCACCATCATGTACCTGCGCTTTTACCGTACGCAGATGAGCGCGACGGCAAGTGTTGCGCTGCGGGTATAATGGACAGCATTCAAACGGTGGGCATCGAGGTGCCCGCAGGAGAGGAATGATCATGGGAAAGACTTTCAGCTTTGTCTCCGGTGCGCTCTTTGGTGCTGCCGCCGGCGCTATCATCGGCGTTGCTCTGGCCCCGCGCTCGGGTGCCGAGACCCGCGCCATGGCCGCCGATATCGCCAACGATGCCTGGGACAACATGCGTGACACCTACGAGCACAGTGCCGAGGAGGCTCGTGCTGCGGTCAACGACTTTGGTCCGATGGTTGACGCCAAGACCGATGACCTGCGCGCCAAGGTCGACCTGGCCCGCGAGCGCATGGACCAGCTTCGCGAGCAGCTCAACGACGCTATCTCGGGCGGCAACGTGACGCCCGCTGCCGACGTCGTGGTCGAGAACGTCGCCGAGGCCGACACCGAGGCCACGGAGCCCCCGACCGAGGCATAATGCGCGCAGGGGATTTTGTCGGCGTCAAGGTTTATCGTAAGCCTGCCGAAGACAAGCGCACCAAAAAGGACGGCACGCCGCGCAGCCCTAAAAAGCTCGGCAAGATTCACTTTCCCGTCTTTACCCCGGGCGGCACGCGCGTGGCGGGCTTTATGGTCCGCCAGTCCGATATCGCGGGTATGATCGAGCGTCCCGACCGCTTTGTGGCGCTCGATGCCATCGGCGTCTATGAGGGTGCTGTCGCGGTCGACGACGTCAAGGGCACCTACGATGCCGCCGCGGCCAAGCGCCTCGATATCAACCTGGACGATTGCATCATCTGGGTTGGCATGGACGTGCGCACGGAATCGGGCGATGTCGTGGGCTACTGCTCGGACGTTGAGTTCAAGCCGCGCTCGGGTATTGTGCAGATGTTCTACGTGACCGCCGGTGCCGCTTCGAGTGTGCTGGTGGGCGACACGCAGGTGCCGCCGACGATGCTGCGCGGCTACGAGAACGGCGCGATGATTGTCTCGGACGAGGTCAAGACGCTCGGGTATTCGGGCGGCGCGGCCGCCAAGGCTGCCGAGGCCAGTGTCGTGGTGGGCGATAAGGTCAAGAAGGGCGCCAAGGTGCTCGATGACAAGGGATCGGTCGCCGTGGACAAAGGCAGCCGCGCACTGGGCAAGCAGCTCGGCAAGACGCGCGGTATGTTCAAGGCCTTTAAGGACGAATATCAAAAGGCGAGCGGGGGCTCGTCAAAAGCTAGCAAATAGCGACGTACCAAATGATGGGAGGCGAGCCGGAGACATGTTGCTCCGGCTCGCTGTGTTTATGGGGGAGGGCACATGCGCCAAAACGAATCTAACTTAAACGGGCGCTCGGGTGCGCGTCCGACGACGCGCCGCGACCTGGGGCAGCTGCCCAGCGGTCAGCGTCGACGTCGCCGTAAGCCCGGCGCGATGTACCTCAACCATAGCCGCGGGTTTAGCGATCGCAGCGCGCGCATCGGCAACGGGCGCTCGCCGCGCCGACCGTCCCGTCTGCCCTATGCGCTTATCGCCGTGGGTTGCGCGCTCGTGCTGTTTATCGCTGCCGTCGTCGGCTACGTCAACCGCAGCGTGGACGTGGAGCTCAACGGGCAAAAGACCGCGGTGCGCGTGGGTTCTACGTTGCAGAATCTTATCGACGATCAAAGCCTGGCCGAAACGTACGACGCCGGCGATCTGCTGGCCGTCGACGACAGCGTGCTCAAGCGCCATGGCGGCGAAAAGCTGTCGGTGAAGGTCGACGGCAAGCGCGTGAAGCAAGGCAAATGGGATAGTCGCGAACTTGAGGGCGGCGAGAAGGTGACGGTCAAGGACGGCCGCAACGTGTACGAAAAGCACGAGGTCCAGGCCACGACTATCGAGCCAAAGCTTAAGGTCGAGGGCACGGGTGCCATTGAGTATGTCAAAACCTGGGGCGTTCAGGGCCGCTCCGAGGTATGGGTCGGCGAGCAGTCGGGCAAGACGCAGGACCGCGGCGAGGTCGTGCCCGCCACCGACTGCGTAGTCGAGTGCGCAAGCGTAGCGCCCAAGGGCAACGAAAAGTACGTGGCCCTGACATTTGACGAGGGTCCGAGCGGCGCGACCAAGCAGATCTTGCAGGTGCTCAAGGAAAAGGGCGTTACCGCGACGTTCTTCCTTTCGGGCGATGCGGCCGAGGCCTCGCCTGCCACGGCCAAGGCGATTGTCGATGCCGGGTGCGAGATCGGCTCCAACAGCTACAGCGATGATTCGCTCAAGGGCGAGGATCTCGAGACGGTGCGCAAGCAGATCGCGAAGGGCACCGAGGCGATTAAGTCGGCGACCGGCGTGAAGACGATGCTGCTGCGTGCTCCCTACGCTGCCTTTGACGAGCAAAACTGGATTGATGCGATGGACCTGGTCTCCGCCGTGGTCTCGTGGAATATCGACTCGGGCGACTGGCTGCTCAACGGTGCCGACGAGCAGGTCTCGACGGTGCTCGATTCGGTGACGCCGGGCAATATCGTGCTGCTCACCGATAGAGACGAATGCGCCGAGCAGACGCTCGAGGCGCTGCCGCAGATTATCGACGGCCTCATTGCCGACGGCTACAAGATCGTGACGCTCAGCGACCTGGTTAAGACGGACACGTCGCTGAGCAAAAAGCTCACCTCGCTGACGAAGGTCACCATGCCCAAGGACGCCGTGTTCCCCCAACTTGCCGAGGACAACGACACCACAGAGTAGTCATTGGGTAGTCGTTTAAGAACGTCCCCAATGGCTATGTCACGGATACGTCAGCCTTTGGTATGCCTGCAATGTGCAGCGCATAAATTCGATGCCGCAGGGCGATGCTGATGCTATAGTTACTGCGGTTAATGAGGGTCAAGAGAAAGGTTACAGGTGAAATCCAAACCTCGACCATACAGTCGATGACCCCATGCAGGTGCTTTTTGCGCATGCACGGGGTGTAAGCGTCGAGCGGCGTGCCGCCCGCGCATGCGTATACATATCCAGAAGCCCCCGGACGCCGCATGTGCGGCCGCGTCCGGAGGAATATTGATGGGGAGCACCATTGAATTATCTGAGTGAGATGCTCAAATTGCCGGTCTTGGACGTCGACGGCGAAAAGCTCGGCGTGGTCAACGATTTTGGTATTGCTACCGGCGAAGTTTTTCCACACGTGACGTCGCTCGCGTTTCGCGGCCCCGGCAAGACGCCGTTTATGATCAGTTGGCGCAAATGGGTCGATCGTATCGACGAGACGGGCGTGTACCTTAAGGCGTCGGCCACCGAAATCCGTTTTTCGTACCTGCAGCCGACCGAGCTCTTGCTCGCACGCGACGTGCTCAACAAGCAGATCGTCGACACGCAGGGCATGAAGGTCGTGCGCGTAAACGATATCAAGTTTTCCATGTCGGGCGAAAATCAGCTGCGCCTGCTGGGCGCCGAGGTCGGTGCCCGCGGTCTGCTACGCGCCATCAGCCCCGCACTCGAGCATATCGTCGAAGGCTTTATGAAGCACCTGGGCAAGCCGCTCAGTGAGGACATCATCGCTTGGTCCTACATGGACCTGCTCGATCGCTCGACTAAGAACATCCAGCTGTCGGTGTCGCACAAGACGCTCGGCGAGCTGCACCCTGCCGACATCGCCGACATTATCGAGCAGCTCGACCCGCGCCTACGTGCGCAGGTGTTTGCGCAGCTCGATACTGCCCAGGCCGCCGAGGCCATCTCGGAGTTCGATGACGACGAGCTTATGACCGAGATGCTCGAGGGCCTGTCCGATACGGACGCATCGTCGATGCTGGCCATGATGGACCCGGACGATGCAGCCGACCTGATCGACGAGCTCGATTACGAGAAGGCCGAGAAGCTCCTGCGCCTGATGGGCGTCAAGGAGGAGAAGGCGATTCGTAACCTGCTGGGGTATGAGGACAACACCGCCGGCCGCATCATGACCTCGGAGTTTGTTTCCCTGCCCGCCACGGCAACGGTCGGTGACGCCATCGAGGCGATTCGCGAGCTCGACGAGGACTTCGAGAGCGTCTACTACGTCTATACCGAGGATCCGAGCGGCATGCTGACCGGCGTGCTTTCGCTGCGCACGCTGATCGTAGCCGACCGCGACGCCACGTTGGGTCAGCTGGCCTATCGCGACCTGGTCTATGTGTCGCCCGACGAGGACCAGGAAGACGTAACGGACGAGATGACCAAGTATGACCTGGTCGCTATCCCCGTCTGTGACGAGAACCGTCATATCCTGGGTATCGTGACCTTCGACGATGCCATGGACGTTATCGCCGAGGAGCATCAGGAGGACCTGCAGATCGCCGGTGTCGGCTCGGGCGATAGCGCGTCGGACGACTCGACGAACGTGCTCAGCTGGTTCGTGCATCGTCAGTACTGGGTCGTCGTGTGGGGCATCGCCTCGTGCATTATGGCGACGGTGCTGGGGACGGCGCTGGGCTCCGCGCATCTGGTGGTGTTCCCCATGTGCGCCATGCCGCTCGTGCTGTTGGCTGCCTCGCGCATGGTGTCGTTCGTCAAGAACTACTTCCTCGAGTACGACGGTCACGACGACGAGCCCAAGCCGTACCTGGGATTCTTCTTCCAGAGCACGGGTATGGGCCTGATCCTTTCGCTCGTGACCTACCTGTGCGCGCAGCTGTTGCGCACCGCCGCGTTCCCCGATGCCTCTATGTTTGAGGAGCAGCTCTTTACCGGCTGCTTTAACATTGCCGCCATCATCTGCCTGGTGGGCAACATGAGCGCCGTGATTTACCTGATGGTGCTGTTCTGGCGCGATGAGCACGACCTTAACACGTCGGGTACCGCCATGAACGTCATCGCCGTCATGATCTCGTGTGTGGCGTACTGCATCGCCGCGGTGCTGCTCACCATGTCGGTCATGGGATAGGTGGTCGCGTGCAAAACACGAAGCAAAAGGGGAGCACCAAGCAAAAGCTGACCATCGCCGCCATCTTTGGCGCTATGGGCCCCGGTCTGCTGGCGGCGCTTTCGGGTAATGACGCCGGCGGTATCGCCACGTATTCCAGCGCGGGCGCCAGCTATGGCTACAAGATGCTCTGGATGCTTCCCGTCATGACCGTGCTGCTCATCGTGACGCAGGAGACCGCGGCGCGCTGCGGATGCGTCACGGGTAAGGGCTTGGCGTCGCTCATTCGTGAGCGCTTTGGCGTGCGCAAAAGCGTGCTGGCCATGGCGGCACTGCTGATCGCCAACACGGCGGTGACCATCTCGGAGTTCGCGGGTATCGCGAGTGGTCTTGCCCTGTTTGGCGTTCCGGCGAGCATCTCGGTGCCGCTCGTGGCGCTGCTGGTGTGGATGCTTACCATGTCGGGCAGTTTCCAGCGCATCGAGAAGATTTTGCTGCTGGTAAGCTGCGTGTTCGTGACCTATATCGTTGCCGCGTTTATGGCAGGCCCCAACTGGGGCGAGGTCGCGGTCGACTTGGTCGTCCCCAATATTCAAAACGACCCCAGCTACGTGTCGCTCGTGGTCGCAACAATCGGTACCACCATCGCACCGTGGATGATCTTCTTGGCTCAGAACAACGTGGTCGATAAGAATGCGGGCGAGGACGACATCGTGCTGCAGCGTATTGATACCGTGAGCGGCTCGATCGCTGCTGATATCATTGCGGGCTTCATTATCATCACGACCGGTACGGTGCTGTTTCCGGCGGGTATTCAGATTAGCGATGCCGCCGATGCCGCCCGCGCGCTGGAGCCCATCGCGGGCCAGTGGTCCACGGTGCTGTTTGCCTCGGGTCTGGTCGCGGCGAGCTTCTTGGCCGCCTGCGTGCTTCCGGGCGTTACGTCGAGTGCCATCTGCGAGGCTTTTGGCTGGGAGCGCGGCGCCGATCGCAGCTGGGATGAGGCTCCGGTCTATCGCGGCATCATTACGGCCATCATCGGCATTTCTGCCGTGTTGGTGCTCATGCCCGGCGTCGATTTGTTCCAGATTATGATGACCTCGCAGGTCATCAACGGCGTGCTGCTGCCCGTAGTCTTGGTATTCCAGGTGGTTATCGCGGCTGATCGCCACATTATGGGTGCCAACCGCAACGGCCGCGTGTGGAACGTGCTCACTTGGGCGACTATCGGTGTGATTACGGTGCTGACGGTCGTCATGTTTGTCCTGCAGGCGATGGGTTACAGCGCTTAGCGCCTCTTTTGGACTCCAAACAGGCCGCAGCGATGGACTGCGGCCTGTTTTTTGCCCGCCATAGGGCGTTAGTTATATGGCAGTGGACAAAAAATGCCAAATATGAGTACTGTTGCCTTGCCGATAGCATTTACGACCAAGAAAATAATGAACATAGTTAAGAATCTGTTTATTAAAAGTGGGTCTCCAAGTCCTAAGCCGGCCATTCTGGTCAACTGGAAGGGTCGCGCGCTACCGCATGAGCGCCATTTTGGGTGGTTTTGCCTGCTACTAAAATGGTAACAGTACTCATATTTGCCACTTTTTGTCCACGACCTCTTGGAGTCGGCTCGAAAAGAGTGATTTTGGGTTGTTTGCTGCGGGTGTGGGCTTGGAAACAACGTTCGGGGTGGCGAGGCGCCCAGAATTCGGTCGCAAGGAGGGCGTTCCTCGGCTGTGTCAGGAGTGTCCCTGGGTGCCGGCATATAAGGAACGTCCCTAACTGCCGGAGGGGGTGCCTGCCATGGCAGGCACCCCCTCCGGATGTGGGAAGTTTGCGCTGCAGGTTACTTGTCGGTGCCCAGCTTGTGCGGCTTGAGAGCGAGCGCATTGACGAGCGCGTCGGTGGCAGACTTGACGGCCGCCGGCTGCGGATCGTTGACGTGATCCTCGGGATGCACGGGCAGGTCCTTCTTGACTGCATCGTGGATCAAGTTGAGGTACTCAGTCACGCCAGTGGTCGACAGGTGCGTGCCATCGCCATCGAACAGGTCGTTGCGATTGGCGCTGTATCCGTACCAGTCGATAACGCGCACGTTCTTGTAGCGCGTAGCAGCGTTGGCGATGGCCTGGTTGGTAGAGCCAACCCACGGCTGCGGGCTGCGCGTGTTCACAAACACCACAATACGCTTATCTCCTGCATCGGTCATGATGGCGTCGATCTGGTCGTCGGTTACCAAGCCGTTGGTGCCCAGTGCAAAGACCACGATCTTGCCGGCAAGGTTCTGTTGGAGATAACCCTCAAATGTCGCGCGGCCCGCATCGAACTGGCGGCCCTTTTCGGCATCGATATGGCTGTGCGGGAACACGCCGTCAAAGGAATCAACGGCGCGCAGCGACACGGAGTCACCGATCATCAGCAGGTCGTAGGAGCCATCGGGGAAGCCGTCGTTGTCCTTGTCGGTGTCGTCGGCCGCCTGCTGGTCGGTGGGCGCGGTGTTTTTTGCTTCCTTGTTGAGGACTTCGGCGCCCTCACCGCTCAGTGCGGAGGTCTCCGGCACAAAGATCAGGCCGCCCAGCGCGATAACAAGCACGATCCCGCAAGTGGCGCACACGGGAATATGCGCGCGTGCCCAGTTGGCGGGCGTGGTGGTGCCATCGCGGAATTCGGCGACGGTGCGGCCGAAGGCGCCCTTCCTAAACGGCGTTTCGATAAAGCGATAGGAGCACTCGGCTACGGCGACCACCACAAGTACCTGCAAAATGTACTGCCACCAAGGCGTATCGCTGATGTTGGCGACCGGATTCATGAGCAACAGCAGCGGATAGTGCCACAGATAGATGCTGTAGGAGCGCTTGCCGATCCATACGAGCGGCTCGGCGGCCAAAGCTCGTGCGACCATGCCCTGGGGCTGCACGCAGGCCGCGATGACCATGAGCGTGAGGATGGAGCATAACAGCGTGCCGCCGCGATACTGGAACGCGGTGTAGCCGTTGGTGAACGCGACCATGGCGGCAAGGCCAACCAGACCCACGACGCCCAAGACATCGATGGATGCGGGCGAGGACCAAAAGCGCACGAGGGCGCTCTGCTGTGCCGGGGCGGTATCGGCTGATTCGTCGACCTCCTTGCCAGGCTTGCCCTCGGCGTTCTTGTCGTGCTTGGCGGCGCCAGCCAGGCGATTGAGCCCCAAACGATGGGCGAGACGCACCGGCGCTAGGTCGCGATCGGGGATAAAGGCCATCCAGGCACCCAGCAGCAGCGAGAACACGCGGGTGTCGGTGCCGTAGTACACGCGGCTGGGGTCGGCGGCAGGGTTGTAAAGCACCATCATGGCGAGGGCAGATACCGCGGCAAGGCCCAGAACCACGCGGCGCGTGTTGGGCTTGCTCACATGCATGGATACCATGGCAAACAGTAGCGGCGGCCAAATCAGGTAAAACTGTTCCTCGATGGCAAGCGACCAAAAGTGCGTGAGCGGCGAGGGGTCTCCTAGAGCATTGAAGTACGAGAAGTTTTGGGCAATCTGCCACCAGTTGTTGAAGAACAACAGCGACGGCAGGATGTCGGGGCGCATCTTGGTGAGCATCACGTGGTTAAAGATGGTGCACAGCGCGCAGGTCACCACTACGACGGTTACCACGGCGGGGAACAGGCGACGGATGCGGCGAATCCAGAAACTCTTAAGGTCGATGCGGCCGGTCTTTGACACTTCGTTGATGAGCAAGCGCGTGATCAGATAGCCCGAAAGCACAAAGAAAATCGTGACGCCAAGCAGGCCACCCTGTGCCCACGTGA
Organism: uncultured Collinsella sp.; assembly: GCA_902388345.1. Taxonomy (GTDB): domain Bacteria; phylum Actinomycetota; class Coriobacteriia; order Coriobacteriales; family Coriobacteriaceae; genus Collinsella. Next base: position 4,180 of record CABMOY010000057.1, on the reverse strand, counting down.
GGTTGAGGTGATAGAGCACCACCGCGACGACGGCAAGCGTGCGCAGGCCGTCGAGGGCGGGGATATAGCGAGATTTGGGGCGCGTGGGTGCCTGTTCTTTTGCGGCGCTGTTGGTGCGGGCGCCCTTGTTGGCGGGCGTGCGATGAGAGCCTGTGGCACGGCGCGGCTCGGTGGCTTGTCGGTTGGCGCGCGAACGTTCGTGCGGCGCTTGTTGATCGCTCGCGTGGCGTGAGCTGCGCGAACTCGATCGCGGGAATTGTTCCATAAAACTTCATCCAATGACGAGAATAATCAGCACGCCTTCATTGTAGCCGCCTGCTCCTGTGAATGCTTGCTGCCGGTGCAAGCTCAAGCGCGCGTCCACATCAAAGTGAACTAAAGTTATAGAAGTGCGAGAGCGCACGATTGACGGCCAACAGCGGGCGCAGAGCCCGCGGACGAGGAGGTTTTCATGGCAGATTGCGGCATCGTCGCGGTGTTCGGCAGCATGAACATGGACCTTTCGGTGGCGTGCGAGCGCATGCCGCGTGCGGGCGAGACCGTCGGCGGCAGCGGGTTTATCACCAACGCTGGCGGCAAAGGCGCCAACCAGGCCGTAGCTGCCGCGCGCATGGGCGCGCGCACGCACATGATCGGCGCAGTCGGCTGCGACGCATTTGGCACGTCGCTCGTGGCGGGGCTCCAAGATGCTGGCGTGGACTGTGACTTTGTGGCGCGTCGCGATGACGTGGAGACGGGAACGGCGACCATCATTCGCTGTGAGGGCGACAACCGCATCGTGCTGTCACCGGGCGCCAACCATGCGCTTGCGGGTGGGGACGTTGCCTGCGTGCTGAGGCGTCTGGTGGCCGATGAACTCGATGGTGACGCCAGCGAGATTGCCCCGGCTGCCGGAAGCGTCTTTATCGCCCAGGGCGAATGTGACCTTGCAGCGACGGCCGAGGCGCTTTTTTGCGCTCACGAGCTGGGGTTCTATACGGTCTTTAATCCAGCGCCTGCCTGCGAGTTGCCTGCGGAGGTCTGGTCTGCGGTCGACCTGGTCTGCCCCAACGAGACTGAGTGCCAGGTGCTGACGGGCATTTTGCCTGCGGATGATGCGAGCTGCGTCGCGGCGCTCAATGCCTTGCTCGCCAAGGGTGCCGGAGCTGCGGTCATCACGTTGGGCGGCGCCGGCTCGGTTACGCTCGGCGACGACGGCGAGCCGCTGCGCATGCCGGCGCTTTCGAGCGCGGTGGTCGATACGACGGCCGCGGGCGATACGTTTATTGGTGCGCTTGCTGCAGCTCGTCTGGAGGGTTTGCCGCTCTTTGAGTGCATGGCCGCGGGTGCTCGCGCCTCGGCGGTGACGGTGTCGCGCCTGGGCGCTCAGCAATCAATTCCCACGCGTGCGGAAGTCGAGCACAAGTTTGGTTTAGACGGTTTGGATGTAGACGGAGAAGCGGAGTAGAACAATGGCAACCAAGAAGCTGATCCTTGATCTGGATATGGGTGTGGATGATGCGATGGCGCTCGCCTATGCCATCGCGAGCCCCGAGGTGGAGCTCGTGGGCATCACCACGTGCTTTGGCAACGTGCGCGTCGAGCAATCGGCGCATAACTGCCTGGCGGTGCTCGACCTGTTGGGTCGTCCCGAGGTGCCGGTGTACCTGGGCGCCGATCGTCCCATTAAGGCGACTGAGCCCTATACACCGCCGGCGTCCACCACGCTCATTCACGGCAAGAACGGCATTGGCGGGGCGAGCGTGCCCGCATCGCCGTACGAGCCGGTGGGCGCGACGTCGGCCGATGGCAATGCAGCGGTCGATTACCTGATTGATGCCGCGCGCACCTATGGCCCCGATCTGATCTACGTGGCGACCGGCCCGCTCTCCAACCTGGCACTTGCCTTGGAGCGCGATGCGGCGGCGATGATGTCCATCGGCCGCGTGGTCGTGATGGGCGGTGCGCTTACCGTGCCCGGAAACGTGAGCGCGGGCGCCGAGGCCAACATGGCAAGTGATCCTGAGGCGGCCGATGCCGTGCTGCGTTCGGGCCGCAAGCTCACCATGGTGGGCTTGGATGTGACGCACCGCGTGGTGCTCACACGTCGCGACGTTGCCGGCTGGACGGGCTCGGGCACTATGGCTGGCTGCGCGTTTGCGAGCATGGTCGAGCACTATATCGGTTCGTACGAAATGAACGCGCCCTACCTGGGCGGCTGCGCGCTGCACGATCCGCTGGCGGTTGCCGTGGCGATTGATCCCACGCTCGTGGGTGCGCTCGGCTGCAATCTTCGTGTCGACCTGCTGGGCGAGTACCGCGGCCGCACTATCTGTGATGAGCACCGTCTGTCCGATCCGGATAAGAGCGCGCTCGTGGCGCTCACCGTGGACGCCCCACGTTTCCTCGCGGAGTTTAAGGCACGCATGGCTCGCATCCTTGGCTAAACGGTTTCTGTGCCCCGATCCAGATTAGCTACCGAGTAAATACGCCCGTTGGGGGAATAGTCGCGTCGCTTCGCTTGACAACAGGCTAAACTAGCTATTAAACATTTACTATTCTGTTTAGATTGAATTTGCGGTCGTTTAGTTGTCGAGTCACGGGGCGGTCAGGCCACGATGCTCGACCGCGACCGTTACTAGGGGGAACAATGGCCAAAGCAAGTGTCCGCGAAATCAGCCGCATCACCGGTTTTTCGCCTGCGACCGTGTCCAACGCGCTCAACCGCAAGCGCAGCGTGAGCGAGGAGACCGCCAAAGTCATCCTGGAGTGCGCGCAGTCGCTCGGCTATCAGCAGTCGACGCAGCTCGAGAGCATCCAGTTTGTGCTCGCGCGCAAGACGGGCGCCATCCTGGACGAGAGCACCTTCCATCCCGCGGTTATTGAGGGCGTGGAGCGCCAGGCGCGTCGCCACGGCATGAGCACGAGCTTTGTCTCGCTCGACTTTAGCGACCTGGACGCCGTGCGTCCGCAGGTCGAGGGCCTGATCGCCGACCCGTCTGCCGCCATCGTGCTGATGGGTACCGAGCTGGGTGAGGAAGATTACGCCCTGTTCGCCAACGCTGCCGCCCACCTGATCGTGCTCGACGGCTGGAGCGACCGCCAGTACTTTGATGCCGTAGTCATTGCCAATACCGATTCGGTGCTGCGCGCCGTGGACTACCTTATCGAGAAGGGTCACAGGCAAATCGGCTATCTGGCAGGCGATCTTCGTATCCGCAACTTTAAGGATCGCGAGCGCGGCTATCGCCAAGCGCTTGAGGATGCGGACCTCGAGGCCAATCCGGCATGGCACGTCACGCTGGGCACCACGCTCGAAGGTGCCTATCGCGATATGGGTGCATGGCTCGACAGCGTCTCACGCGACGACCTGCCGACGGCTTTCTTTGCCGAGAACGACGTGCTCGCCGTGGGTGCCATGCGCGCGTTCAACGAGCACGGCATTCGCGTGCCCGAGGATGTCTCGATCATCGGCTTTGACGACCTATCTCTGGGCGCCTTCTCCAACCCGCCACTCACCACGGTGCATGTTCCCAAACACGAGGTGGGCGAGATCGCGGTGCGCCGTCTGGTGGGTAACATCCGCAATCCCAAGAGCTATACCTGCAAAACGGCTGTGTCGACCTATTTTGTCGAGCGCCAGAGCGTGCGCGAAATCTAGGCGGAGACGGCATCGCCTGCAGCGTGCCAAAGCTCGCTAGGGCAGTAAACATAGCGCTATTCAAAAGAGGGTCCTTCGGGGCCCTCTTTTTGTTGCTCTTGTATGTTCAGATTGTTTACATACCGTTTAGGCTGATTTCTCTACCGTTTACGAGACTTTCGCGCTAAACTTTTAAACAAAAGAGTAAAACATTTAGTAAACAGAACAAAACGAAATATGCGTCTGTTTACTGAACATGTGACTAGGGGAGGACGTACATGGACAAGATCAAGCTCGGCTTTGTGCCCACGCGCCGCAGTATCTTTAGCGCGCCGGACGCGATCAAGTATCGCGGCCTTACGGCTGATCGCCTGCGCGAGATCGGCGTCGAGATCGTGGATATCGACGACATCAACGACGAGGGCCTGCTGTTCGACGACAGCCATATCGCGCCTATCATCGAGAAGTTCCGCGCCGAGGGCGTCGACGGCATCATGCTGTGCCACGCCAACTTTGGTACCGAGTATGTCTGCGCCCGCCTTGCCCGCGAGCTCGGCTTGC
>CABMOY010000056.1 GCA_902388345.1 uncultured Collinsella sp. | reverse complement strand
CGGCGGTTCGTCAACGGCGGCGTCTGCGCGGTCGGCGCCGGCGGCTACACGCTCAAGGACGGCGACTCCGTCGTCTGGTGCTACTCGAAGTGCGGTGACCCCGCGCCCGCCAATCAGATTTCCGTTAGCTGCACCGTTGTCGGCCAGGACGCCTCGGGCGCTCAGCAGACATGGGCGCAGCCCACGACAGCTTTGGTGGAAGAGGGCACGACCGCTGCTGATCTTTCCGAGCAGGCCTTTAAAAAGGCCGGCATTGGCGCCAAAACGGGGAAAGGCACGTACGGCTGGTATCTCGAGTCGCTGACTTCACCGTTCAACAAGACCGTGACGCTTTCGAGCGAGAAAGTTAACGAAAACACTTGGAAATTCTGGCAGTTCTTCGTTAACGGTCAGGCGGCCAATGTCGGCGCGGGCAATTACACACTCAAGGCCGGGGACAAGGTTACCTGGGTCTATGGCTTTGATGGAACCATGCCCGGCCAGGTTTCCGTTTCAATGGAGATCATCGGTAAGAAGGATGAGAAGGCGCAGCGCTGGACCGATCCTTCGACGCAGGTGTTTGTCGAGGGCACGACGATCAAGGACGCTTCCGCTGCCTACTTCGATGCCATTGGCATTGAGTCCAAGATGTACGACCAATTTGGTTATTGGGGTGTTCATAGTCTTGTCTCCCCGCTTGATGGCACCGAGCTGTCGGGTGCATGGTCGTTCTTTGTCAACGGCGTTCCCGGGCCTCAGCTCGATAGCGATTGCGTGCTCAAGTCGGGCGACAAAATCGTCTGGGCTTACGCCCCTGGCGACACCGTTCCTAATCCCGATGAAGTCGTAGTCGATCCGAGCGCTTCGCGCCCGACCGATTGGAAAGCCGACTGGAGTGGCAATTCCAATGCGGTGGTCAAGAACGTGTCCACGCCTACGGGCGCGCTGGCAAGCTCTTGGACGTTCGATTGGAGGGCCTACTCGGGTGCCACGTATCCCAATGCGAGTGAGCCTATTGTCGTGAACGGCAACGTTTACCTTGCCGTGAACAAGCGTTTGCTTAAGATCGACGCCGAGTCGGGCAAGGTGCTTGCCGAGTCGAACCTTCAGACTGCGATTGGCTACACCACGCGTCCGATTTATACGAAAGGCTTGGTCATCGTCCCGCTCGACGGCGGTGCGGTCCAGGCTCTGACGGCCGATACGCTGACGACGGTTTGGGTCACTGACTCTGTGAGCAAATCTGCCCAGTCAAATTCCCAGCTGACGGTCGATGGCAACTATCTCTACGTTGGCACCGTTGATGTCGACTATGGAACGAGTACGTACAATAACGGTCACCTGACGCGTATTAATATACTGACCGGCGCTGTTTCTTGGCAGCATGTTAATGCTGATGAGGGCTACTACTGGACGAGCGCTACAGTGGGCGACGGCTATATTCTGGTTCCGACGAGTGCGGGTACCGTTGAGATGCTTAGCAAGTCGACGGGTGATGTGCTCGGCAGCGTTTCGGTTGGTGCCATCGTCAACTCCGGCTGTGTACTGTCCAAAGACGGCAAGCATGCCTATGTGATCTCGCGTGACGGCAAGCTCCACGTGCTGGCACTGTCGGACGCAAACGCAAGGGCCTCTTCGCGCATTTCCGAAGAACGCGTCATCGATCTTGGTCTTACGGGTTGTGCCTGCATGCCCACGCTGTATGGCAATAAGCTAATTGTCGGTGGCGAGGTTTCTGGCGGTTCGGCGCTGGCGATTGTCGACCTTGATAATGACTTTGCTACGACGTTGGTTTCGTCTGCCGATGGCTCCGTGCTTCCTGCCGGTGGCATCAAGGGCGCACCGCTCGTGAGTGTCCAGGCGGATGACGCGTACGTTTATTTCACTGTCAACTATGGTGCGACTTCCGACTATGTGAGCTACACCTCGGGCGGTGGCGTGTATCGCTACAAGATGGGTGACGCGCAGGCGACCGGTGCGTTTAGCGCAGCGGGACACAACAATTACTGTGACTCGCCGATTGCCTGCGATGCCAAGGGTAACCTCTACTACATCAACGATTCCGGCACGCTTTTCAAGCTGAGTGGTGGCGTTAAGGTCTCGTTTGAGACTGGCGAGGGTTCTAAGGTCGACTTCCAGACTACGGCCGACGGCAAGCTGGTCAAGCCGGCCGATCCGACGCGCGATGGCTACACTTTCGGTGGTTGGTATACCGATGAGGCTTGCACGCAGGCGTATGACTTCAGTACGCCAGTGACGGCCGATCTGACACTGTATGCCAAGTGGACCAAGAATGCCGTTAACCCTGGCGGCAATGGCGGTTCTGGCACTAATGGTGGCAACGGTGGCGCTGGCAACGGTTCCGGCGCTGGCGCTGGCACTGGCACGGGTTCCGGCTCCGGCTCTAAGGGCCAGCAGGCCGGCGGCGCTATCGCCCCGGGTCATAAGCCGACGACCAAGACGACGGTGTCGACCAAGACCGAGACCAAGGACAACAAGTCCGACAAGAAGGACTCCGATAAGTCCGATAAGAAGGACGAGAAGAAGTCTGACAAGAAGGACAGCAAGTCCGACAAGAAGTCCGATTCCAAGTCCGATACGGGTGCTGCTTCCACGACTACTGCTAAGAAGTCCTCTAGTGCTTCCGAGCAGGAGACTGGCACCAACCCGCTCGCCATTGTTGGCGTTGCCGCCGGCGTCATCGGTCTCGCCATCGTCGGTGTGTTCGTGTTCACCAAACGTCGGTAGGTGAGGGCTGTGTCCAATAAATCCAAGGACGCTGACCCCAAGCAACCAGATTCCTCGTTTATCCAGCTTGACGATGCAAAGCAAAAGGGCGCCGCTTCGGCGGCGTCCGCCCCTCGCCGCAAGGCGCTCCTCGGCGTTCTGACTGCCGCGTGCACCATTCTGATCGTCGTCTCGCTGGGTTTCGTCCATCCTTCCACAAGCGGTGCCTGGTCCATCGACTGGATCATTCGGACCGTGACGGGGGAGAGCGTTGTCACCAAGGACACCAAGGCGTCTGGCTCGACTACGACTTCGGGCGAGGCCAGTTCTAAGGATTCCAAGTCATCGAATGACGCAAAAGATGGGTCCAAGTCCAAGGACGATTCCGAGTCTTCAAACAAGGAATCGGATAAAAGCTCGGATAGCAAGAAGTCCGATGGTCAGGACGGCAAGAAGTCTGGAGATAAATCCGCTGCCCAGAATACGGGAGCCGGCGATACTTCCAATGTGTCTGGCGGTGCTTCTTCGGGCGGCGGCCAGTCGTCTGATGGAGCCTCCAGCTCTAATGGCGGAAGCGCTCCCTCGGGCGGCCAGGGCGGCTCGCAGGAGTCCAACTACGTAACGGTGACGGTTTCGGTCACATCGAGCGCCGTGGGCAATCCTGTGTCTTCTGGCGGCACTTTTACCTTTAACGAAGGCGCTACCGTTTACGATGCCCTGTGCGCGCTGGTCCTTTCTGTCAACGCACACGGCTCATCGTACGGCACGTATGTTTCTGCGATTGGTGGTTTGGCCGAGAAACAGTACGGCGGCACGAGCGGCTGGATGTACTCCGTCAACGGCGCAACGCCCATGACGGCCTGCAGTAACTACGTTCTCTCCAATGGCGACAACGTGGTCTGGTATTACGTAACAGGCTAGAAGCCTCGACATAGCGCGCCAGACGGGCGGTTCGGACAAACATCCGGGCCGCCCGTTTTTCATGCGAATTGGACTGGGTCACCGGGTCTCTCGGTAAACAAAAAACCGGTTGGAACGAGAATTCCAACCGGTTATACATTCAAGCAAATGTCGAACAAACTACGACTGCGCGCCCTCGAGGAAAAGGCGGCGGCTAAAGTAGTTGTACCAGGTGACCAGGAACGTGGCGATGGCCTTCATAGCCTGGTAGCCGATGCTCAAAAACGTGACGCCCACAAACATGTACAGGTCGTTGAGGCCCAAACCAATCACCGACAGGATGGTGAAGATCGTAAACTCGCGCTTGCGGCTCATGCCCTCGCGGTGGTCGAACACGTACTTCATGCTGAGCCAGTAGTTGACCACGACGGACGTGGTAAACGAGACCGTGGTGCTCATCAAAAAGTCGAGGTGGAACAGCTCGACGAGCGCAATGAGCATGCCCCAGTCGATGCCAAAGGAGATAAGACCCACGACAGCGAACTTGAGGAACTGCTTGGTATGAGGTTGTGCCAGTGCCTTGCGCACGTAATCACATCCAATGCGTTGACGAATCGAGCAGAGGATACTTTAGAGCTTTTGCATGGGAAACGTAAGGTCTTTGGCAAGAACTATACGAACTCGCCAAATTTGCAAGAGACAATCAGCAAACGTTGCAAATTTACCCGTAAACGAGCGAGACCTACGAACAACGCTGCACTCGACGAGCGTCATCCGTGGGTCCCGTAGTGCAACGAGGAGGCCGAGCTACTTGGTCTCGTCGTCCTCCAGGAAGATCTTTCGGGTCACAAAGTTGTAGACCATGACAAGCGCGGTGGCGCAAATCTTGGCGATATTGGCCTCGAGCCCCAAGCCGGTGTTGAGCGCCAGCACGATACCGTCGTTGAGAGCCAAGCCGATCACGGACAACACGACAAAGATAATGAACTCGCGGCGGCGGCTCATGCCCTCCTTGTGCGCAAACACGTACTTCATGCTGGCGAGGTAGTTAAAGATGAGTGAGATGATAAAGCCGCTGGTATTGGCGATTAGGATGTTGAGGCCCAGACCGTAGTGGAGCAGATTCATAATGCCAAAGTCGATGACCGTGGCAATGACACCGACGACGCCAAATTTCATGATCTGCGCAAGGAGCTTTTGCATGGTACCTGCCTTAAGCTGGCGCCGAAGCGCCGCGGGGATGACAAACTCAGCAAGTTTAGCCAATCCCCGCGGGTGGAGCTAGGCGCGCTCCTCGATAGCACCGTTTCTATATGCATCGAGCAGTTGGCGTAGGTCCTGGATCTGGCTGCGGATCTTGGCACCGGTATCAGTGTCGCTCACCATGCGGCGGCGGTCGGCCTCGTCAAAGCGGTTGGTCTCGCTTTCGATATCGATATTGCGGGTAAGCGCCTCGGCAACGGTGGTAAAGGCCTGGTGCGACTTAAGGCGGCAGCCGCGCGAGCTCGAGATGAGCGTATAGCCGGCGATACCCGTCTTGGGATGGTAAGCGCGGCAGAAGCCGCCATCGATGACCAGCAGCTTGCCGTTGGCGCGGATGGGCTGCTCGCCCTTGGTGGTCTTGACGGGCGTATGGCCGTTGATGATGTGGCCGGTCGGTGAACACGCCATGGGCGCGACGTTGAACTCGCGCATGATGTCGTCGCAAACGGACGAAGACGTGGTGAGCGTGTAGTACGGGTCCATCGGCTCGACCCACGTGCTCTTGTCGGCGATGTAGGCGCGCTCGAACGTACGCACCACGCGCCCGCTGGCGGGTGAGTTAAAGCCGATCCACAGGTACCACATCCAGTCGAGGGCATCGCGGTCGCCGACGCGCCAGGCGCGGCGCGCAATGTAATCGCAAAAGTCGAAGTAGTCGCGGCCGGCGTGCCAGGTGCCCAGGCAGTTCATGCTGCTAAAGGTGCCGTCTTCGTTGAGCGGCACGCAGCCGTGGAAGAGCAGGTTGCCGTTGGCGACCTTGTACATCGAGCCGTGGGAATGGAGGAAATCGATATGGCGATGCAGGTGATCGGCGGTGACAAACTCGGACACGAGCTTGTCGATGATGTGCTGCTCTTGAGACGTGAGCGTATAGGGGTCCGTCGGGTTGACGGTGGGGAAGTCGTTGGTCGTGAGCGGCCACACGCTGCCGTCGGCGAGCGTGACCGTGCCGGTGCCGTGATCGATCTTGTCGAGTAACAGACGGTCGGTCATATCGAACTCGGGGTGGCGCTGGATAATCTGGCCCTCGAGCTTAAAGAGCAGCACGTTGACGGCCTTGATCAGCGGGGTGATGGACTCACCGGCGGTGTAGGTGGCATCGGCAAAGGCGACAAGCTCACGCAGCGAGATGCCGTAGTCGTTCTCCAGGATCTCGTAGTTGTCGTAGCGCAGGTTGTTGCGCAGCACCGTGGCGATGCAGGCGGGCTCGCCGGCAGCGGCGCCCATCCACAGCAGGTCGTGGTTGCCCCACTGAATGTCGAGCGAATGATAGGTGAGCAGGCGGTCCATAATCTTGGCCGCGCCGCCACCGCGGTCGAAGATATCGCCCACCAAGTGCAGGTGGTCGACGGCGAGGCGCTTGATGAGTGAGGCGAGCGACTCGATAAAGTCGTCGGCGCTGGCGGTCTCTAGGATGGACTCCACGATGCGCTCATGATAGCGCACACGGTAGTTGTTCTCATCCGGATGCGTGTGTAGTAACTCGTCGATGATGTAGGCGTAATCGCGCGGGATGGCCTTGCGCACCTTGGAGCGGGTATAGCGGCTCGAAAGCGAGCGGGCAACCACAATGAGCTGGTCGAGCACGGTCTTATACCAGGTGGGTGAGTCCTCGCGCCGGCTGCGGACAAGATCGATCTTCTCGCGCGGATAGTAGATGAGCGTGCACAGCTCGCCCTTTTCGTCAAAGGAGAGCGTGTCGCCAAAGATCTCGTCGACATGCTCGCGCACAACGCCCGAGCAGTTGTTGAGGATGTGCATAAAGGCTTCGTACTCGCCATGCACATCGCTCATAAAATGCTCGGTGCCTTTGGGCAGGTTGAGAATGGCCGAGAGATTGATGATCTCGGTAAACGCGGATTGCTCGGTGGGAAATTGTCTCGACAGCAGACGCAGATACTTAAAGTCTTGCGGATTGCGATCGAATGCGACCATGAAACACCTTCCAATATGGTTGGTAAAACTGATAAACATCGTCAAACGTTTATCAGTATGCGCCGGCTTTGTTTCGATTTAGCGCCGGTGGCTGAATTGTCGGCTGAACGGTTTGCTAAATCGATTTAGTTGAGGTAGATATGGCGGTTGAGTGGAGACGAAGCGGGTGATTTTGCCCACGTTGGCCCATGGCGGGGATGAGGATGTTCATGATAAAGATATTCAATACAAACGGTTCGCATTGGTAAATAGTGAACATTTGTACCGTATTCACGCTTGCTGTGCGATAATTTGCGCAGCAATGAGTAAGGAGCCTCATATGAGTGATTTTGTCCTGACCTGTGAATCTGCCGCCGATCGAACCCGTGAGTTCTTTGCGTCGCGCAATATCCCTGTCGTGTGTTTTCATTACGAGATTGATGGTGTTGTCCATACGGACGATCTGTACCAGTCGATTTCACCGGACGAGTTTTTTGCCCAGATTGCCGCGGGCGCCATGCCCAAGACGTCTCAGGTGAGCGTGGGTGAATACGAGGAGTTTTGGGAGCCGTTTGTTGCCGAGGGTAAAGATGTGCTGCATCTGACGTTGTCGTCGGGTATTTCGGGCACGTATGGATCGGCCTGCGTTGCGGCGCAGATGCTCGCGGATCGCTATCCCCAGGGCGGCAAGGTGCGCGTCATCGATTCGCTAGCGGCGTCTTCGGGCTTTGGCCTGCTGGCGGAATGTGCCGCCGACGTGCGCGATAGCGGGGCTTCACTCGACGAGACGGCTGCCTGGATCGAAGAGCACAAGCTCAACCTGCACCACTGGTTCTTCTCGACCGATCTGTCGAGCTACCTGCGCGGCGGTCGCATTTCGGCTGCGAGCGCGATCATCGGCACGGCGCTTAAGATTTGCCCGCCTATGACGGTCGATTGCGAAGGTGGGCTGTCGCCACGTGAGAAGATTCGCACTAAGAAGCGCGCGATTTCCGAGATGGCTAAGACCATGATGGCACACGTGCAAGACGGTGCGGATTATTCGGGTAAGTGCATCATGTCGCACTCGGCGTGCCGCGAGGATGCCGAGGCAGTTGCGGCGCTGATTGAGGAACAGGTTCCTCAGCTTAAAGGCAAGATTGAGATCAATAACATCGGTACTCTGATTGGCTCGCATACCGGACCTGGCACGGTGGCGCTCTTCTTTATGGGCGACAAACGCGTGGATTAATTTGCCCCATCACATCGCTGCATGATTGCCCAAACGAAAACGGCCCGCCTCACGTTTGTGGGGCGGGCCAAGATGTTTTGCTAGCGTTTCTTTCCTCGGAAGAAAAAGCCGTGCAGTGAGGGCTTGAGCCCGCGGTTGGCGCGACGCTCCTCGACGCGCTCGTGGATCGAAGCGACGCGCTCGATGACTTCGTCGGGAATCGGCACGTCGGGATTCATGTTCTCGACCTGGCTGACTTCGGCGGCGGCGACCTGGTCGATAATGGGCACATCGTCGCGCGAGATAACGGGCGTGGCGTCTTCCTTCATCTTGCGATAACGCTGCATCATGTCGGTCTGTAGCTGCTGTGCCGAAGGCGGCGTCCAGATGATGGCGTTGGCGCCGGCGGCGATGGTCTCGCGGATGCTCTCGGGCGTCTTGCCGCCCGGCGCGATGAGCGGCAGGTTGGGATAGTGCTCGCGCAGTTCACGCAGGACCTGCGGCGTGTTTTTGCCAGCGGCGATGTTAAGAATCTTGGCGCCGGCGCGCACCTTTGCGTGAGCATCGTCGTCGCAACGTACGACCGTGGCGATGACGGGGATGTCGGCGATGTTGGTGATGTGCTCGACCATCTCGGCAGTGGCGGGGGAGTTGACCACGCAGCCCGCCGCGCCCTGCATCTCGGAGACGGCAGCCATCTGTACGGAGCGCTTACCGGTCGTAGTTCCGCCGCCCACGCCTACAAAGACCGGGCACTCGGCGACGGTCAACAGTGCCTGCGTAATGGCCGGCTGTGGCGTGAAGGGGTAAACGGCAAAGACGGCATCGGCGTTGGAGTTGCGGATGACCGCGACGTCGGTGGTGTAGATAAGCGACTTGATACGACGACCGAAGAGCGTAAAGCCGCTGGCCTCCTCGATCTCGTCGGGCATGCGGAGGGCCGCCTTGCGCAGACGCCCGTCGATGGGCAGCGGCTCCATGGGAAGCAGTCCGTTGGGGGTCACGGCTACCTGGGGCTCGGTGAACTCGTCTGCGAGCTCGACCTCGGAAAAATCGACCGAGGCGACGATGTCCTCGTGAACCTCGGCAGGAACATCGATGGGGGCCTGGTCGTTAGTCGCGGCAGGCGCGTCGAAGGAGCTGGTGCCGACAAAGGCGTCGACGCGCTCGTTTAGATCGTTGAGAGTATCCATGGACGCTCGATTCTATGCGATGGTGGCCGGCAGGGTGCTGGCAGCGTTGTGATTGCTAAATCGTTTGATGAGTTGATTTTTCCCCGCCGCGCCATCCGTTAGACCGAAGGGCCGGCGAACGTGAAGGAGCTGTGGTGGCGGGTATTGAGGTGCTATCTTGAATGTCCCGTTTAAAAGAGAGGTGACGCGGAATGGAATTCACGGCAATGTTGGGCTCGATTGGCCTGTGTGTGGGCGCAATCGTAGCCGCCGCGGTCATCTACTTTGTGGTTACGGCCATTAAGGGCAAAAGAGCCGAGCGCAAGGAACGCGAGGCACTTAAGCAGCACCGTGACCAGCAGGACAAGCGCGCACGGAGATAGTTTGTTGAGTTTTGAATCCGTGCGCTAGCTGCGTTTTCGGATCAGGGCGATATAGAAGCCCTCAAAGTCGCGGCTGGGCGGAATGGTCAGCGTGCCGGGCATTCCGTTGGCGACGGACGAGACGTGGCCGGCGGCGATGGCCTCGGTGAGGGCGTTGCTCTCGACGCGCGGCTCTTCGCCGGTATCCTGGGCGCGACGTGCTTCGCTTTCGCTCGGCGTGCCATCGAGGGGGATAAGCTCGCAGTCCATGTGCTTGTCGAGGGCCTCTTGCAGGGCGTCCTCGTTTTCCTGCGGCAAGATCGAACAAGTCGAATAGACGAGCGTGCCGCCCGGTTTGAGGGCGCCCATGGCGCGGTCCAGAAGCGCGCGCTGCGAGCGGGCGCACTTGCCGAGCAACTGCTCGGTCAGGCCGCGCAGGCTCTTCTCGTTGCCGCTGATGACGGTGCCCGTGCCGGTGCAGGGAGCGTCGAGCAGGATACGGTCAAAGCGGAAGAACTCGTCGAGCTCGCGTGCGTCGATGCGCATGACGGGCACGTTTTTTGCGCCTTGACGGTGGAGGTTGGCTTCGAGCTTCTCGGCGCGGGGAATGCTCATCTCGCAGGCGGTAAGGTGCGCTTGTCCCTGCGTGAGGGCGGCAATTTGCGTCGTCTTGCCGCCAGGGGCTGCGCACATGTCCAGGATGTCCTCGCCTGCCTGGGCGCCCAGGACCAACGGCGGCATCATGGACGACAGGCTTTGCAAGTAGATCTTGCCGTCGCGGTAGATGTCGAGGTCCCACAGATCGGTCACCTGGGCCCCGGGCAGGATGAAGGCGTCCGGATACCAGGTAACGGTTTGGTGCGCGATGCCGGCCTCGTCGAATGCGGCGGCGATGTCCTCGGCGGTCGCCTTGAGCGTGTTGGCGCGCAGTGTGACTGGGCGTGTGGCCGCGGCGCCAAAGCCTTCGATCATGAGCTGAGCGTCAGTGGGGGCATAGGCGCCGGCGACCGTGTCGACCATAAAGCGCGGCAGGTCGGCGGCGGAGGGTTGGGCGGCAAGCTGGTCGGAAAGCTCGGTGGCGGCAAACTGCCTGAGCTTGAGCTCGGCCTTGACCTGCTTTTTCTGCTTACGACGACGCGGCTTGGACATCCGTCTTTCCTTCCTGTTCCACCTAGGCCCTGCCGGTTGCCTAGTACTGGCTCTCGTGCTTGCTGAAGAAGTCGAAGCGCGGGGGCAGCGGCTTCACGCGGTGCTCGCCGGGCTTCTCGCCCAGGCTCTCCACGAACTCGTCCGTGGAAGCAAAGATGTTATCCCAGCTAAAGAAGGCGACCGAATCGACGTCGAAGTACTCGCAGATGAGCTCGCAGCCGGCCGGGACGATGCCGTGCATGAGCACGGTCGCTACGCGCAGCTCGGTAAAGGCGTCGACGAGGGCCTGCGTCATCGCGGCATTGGCCGGCTCGCCCTCGAGCTTGTTGGCGGCCTTGGAGGCGTCGCTCCAGCGCTTGTTGGCGGCACGCAGGTAGTCGTCGCACACGGCAAGTGCGCGGTGCGTCTCGAACTTGTACATGGCCTGCTCAAAGGCGAGAGCTGCCTGCTCGGCGGCTTCGACCACGGTGGCGGAGGCGGCGCCGGCCGGAATGCAGCCGTTGCGATAGGGGCTCTCGTCGCCTTCCTTGACGGCGACGCCGTAGAAGCAGCTGCGGGCCAGGCGGTTGAAGACGCCGGTCAGCAGCGCACTCTCCTTAAGGGCCGGATCGATGACGCGCTTGTCGTTGCAGGCATGCACCTCGTTGCCGTCCTTGTCCTTGCCGGTCACGCGGGTGTCGTATGCCTTGGGGCTAAAGCTCACCGGCTTCTCGGACAGGCCGAGCGACAGCCAATGCGCACGCATCTGCTCGCAGGTGTAGTGGTTGAGCAGGTCGTCTGCCGGCGGGGGAGGCGTCTGCGAGGACGAGCTCGCCTTTTTGCCCATGTAGAGCAGGTGATAGCAGGCGCTGACGGTGCTCTGCGTGAGGTTCCAACCCAGGGCCTCCCACATGGCGGTCTGCGCGATGCAGTAGAAGTAGATGTTGTCCTGACCGATGAACTGGTAGATCTGAGCGTCATCCGAGCACCACCAGTCGCGCCAGTCGAGCGAGCTGTGCTGGTAGGTGGGTGCGGGTACCTGCGTGGAATCGGCGGCGGGCTCGCCCATGAGGGCGGCATCCTGGGCGGCGACGCCCTCGGTCACGCCGGCGGCCTTGGCATCGCGTGCGAGCACGGTGCGGGTGTAGCTGATGGGCGCCCACAGGCTCTCGGGCCAGCACCAGCAGGTGACGTCGTTCACGCCGTCGACCTCGGGCACCGGAACGCCCCAGTCGATGTTGCCGGTGATGCGGAAGGGCACGAGCGCCTTGCCGCTGCGGAAGCGCACGCCGCCGTTGGCGAGCACCGCGTGGGCGTCGTCGCGCTCCTTCCAGCTGGGGAAGGTGACGGTAAAGCTGCTCTTGTTGCCCTCGGGCTCCAGCACGGTGTGCTCGGGGAGCAGGTCCTCGACGGCGTCGAAGGCCTCGCGGAATTTGTTCTGAATGTAGAGCTGAGCCGGCAGCAGCCACTCTTCCATGGTCTTGGAGACCACGGAGCGAACCTGCGGGTTCTGGGCGAGCTTGGCGGTGTAGGTCTTCATAAAGTCGAGGTAGGCGGGCAGGTCGAAGTAGAGGTTATCGACCGGGCGCAGCTCGGGCACCTCGCCGGTGAGCTGGCTCTTGGGCGCGATGAGCTCCTCGGGCTCAAACTGGTGACCTAGGTCGCACTCGTCGGCATAAGCCTTCTCGGACTTGCAGCCCTGGATGGGGCAGCGGCCGATGACCTGGCGACCGTTGAGGAACGTGCCGGCCTTGGCGTCGTAGAACTGCAGCGTGGAGCGCTTGGAGATGGTGCCCTGCTCGTGCAGACGCTCGATAATCTCGGCGGTCACCTCGTTGTGGATCTGGGCCGCCGGCTCAAGGCCCGAGCCGCCATAGATATCGCAGCTGATGTTGTAGTTGTTGAGGGTCGCGGCCTGGCGGGAGTGATTGGACTCGACATACTCGCCGATGGACTTGTCGTAGCCCTCGTTCTCCTTGAGCTTGCGGTAGCTCTCCATGATGGGCGAGCCGTAGCAGTCGGTACCCGAGGTGAAGATGACGTTCTCGCGGCCCAGACGGTCGCGCAGGAAGCGGGCGAAGAAGTCGGCCGGGACAAAGACGCCGCCGACGTGGCCAAAGTGCAGACCCTTGTTGCCGTAGGGCTCGCCGGCGGTAACGATGGCGCGGCGCGGCCAGCTGGGACGGTCGTTCATGGAGTATTTGGATGCCATGGGACTCCTTCGCATATAGGTAAGAGCGCGGCCGGGCACGGGGTTCGGCGGCGCGGTGGTCAATTCGTGCATATCGTTCGACATTATCGCACATGCGGGCGGGTGCGTGGCAGGGGCGCTATCCTAAGATGCTATGAATGAGATTTCCAACATACATGCGTTTGAGGACGAGGTTTTTCTGCACGCTTGCTTCGTGTGGGGGATGGCCGTGATCGCGGTGTTTGCCGTGTGCCTGGTGCCGGTGTTTATGCTGTTGGGCGGGCCTGCGGACTTGGACGCGGCTGAGGCGGGCGGCTGGACCACCGTCGTGGGCTGGATGGTCGGTGTGGCTGCGGTTTCTGCAGCGTCGTTTGCCGTGCACGAGCTGGTGCATGCGGTGTTTTTTAAGCTGCTGGCGCCTGCGGGCGCGCATGTGACCTTTGGCGCGAATCGTGAGACGGCGATGATCTATGCCTGCGCCGAGGGCGTTGTGTATTCGCGTTGGCGGTACATGGCCATTTGCCTGGCGCCCACGGTGATCCTGACGGCTGTGCTTGCCTTGGGGTTTGCGTTTTTTGGCTATCCGCTGCTGTGCTACCTGGCGGCCGGCTTGCATTTGTCGGGCTGTGTGGGCGACTGGTATTACGTGCGGACCATTTTGCGCGACCGCCGCATCGTCGCCTGCGAGGACACGTCCTTTGGCGTGCGCTTTTTCGGGTGAGGAGATGTTGATGAGGCCGTTGTTGTTGCACGCTTGCTGTGCGCCGTGCTCACTTGAGCCGGTTCGCTTGCTGCGCGAAGAGGGGTTTGAACCCACGATTTGCTGGACCAACCCCAATATTCAGCCGCGCGATGAATGGCAGCGCCGCTTGGACGAGCTACGCCGGTGGTGTGCCGATGGCGACATCGAGCTCATCGAAGCGGGGGAGGACCGCGAGCGCTGGGAGGCCGGCGTGGCCCCGCCGGTCGCCGATCGAC
>CABMOY010000055.1 GCA_902388345.1 uncultured Collinsella sp. | reverse complement strand
ATGCCGAGGCCGCCGCGAACCAGGCGCTGCAGATCGCGAGCTCGGTGGCGCAGGGCGCCGGCGGCGAATCCGATATCGCGGAGCTGCGCCGTCAGAACGGCCAGCTCGCGACGATGCTCGCCGACGCGACGGGGAAGTTCATCTACATGGACGGGACCGTCTACTGCCCGGCATCCAAGGCGTCGGTGTCCGGCGACACGGTGTCGTTCGGCGGCACGTGCTCGGTCTCGGGCAGCACGGTAACCCTTGCCTAAGGAGGATAAATGGCAAATGCAAAGACACTGGTCGTCGGCGGCCAGTCGCTCAACGTCATCGACGATACCGCGCGCAGCAACGCGCAGACGGCGCTCAACAACGCCGAGTACAACCGCCAGGGCCAAATCGGCAAGTACGGCGGGCAGAACATCGCCACCATCCTGGCGGGAGAGATTGGCAGCGGCAGCGTGTACGACGCGCTGCACAAGCGAGCGGCGGTCGGCAACTTCGCGGGCCTTCGCGTCGGGGACTACATCGACGTGCCCCTCGTGAGCGCATCCGCCGTCGCGGCCCAGCAGTCCGTGCGCTTCCTGCTGGCCCACATCGACCCGTATCTTTATTGCGGCGACAACAGCAAGGGCCACCACATCGCGTTCGTGGCGTCCGCCCCAGTGGCCGTGGCAAAAACAGTGGCAGGCGTGGCAAACGACAGCTTCCTGATGTGGAACACCACCAACACGAACCAGGGCACCGCCGACCAGAAATGCCCCTACCTCAACAGCAACCTCAAGGCGTGGGAGACGGCCTTCGAGGCCTGCCTGCCCGAGGGGCTGACCAAGTACCTGCTTACCCAGCGCGTCCTGCTGGAGGAGCGTTACAGCGCAAGCGGCGCGCTCAACGACTCCAACTCGTGGAGCTGGCAGGATATCGGCAAGGTGTTCTCGCTGTCCGAGATGGAGGTGTACGGATGCCCGGTGTGGGGAACCAAGGGCTACAGCGTGGGCTTCGACTGCCAGTTCGACCTGTTCCGCGACACGGCGCACCGTCTCAACGGAAATCGGTGCGTTTGGTGGCTGCGTTCCGTCGTGGGTGGCTCGTCGTCCGGCGTGTGCTACGTCGCGACGAACGTCTGGGTTCGCCCCCGCCCCGGCTTCCTCGTCGGCTAGCCAGCCGAGTGCTCTATACTCTGCTTTTAGGCGACCGCCTTGCGCGGTCGCCTCCTGCCCGCGAAGCGGGCCGGTTTTTTCGCCAGTTTCCCCAGGAGGTGCACGTGAGCGGCGTCTACCAGCGCAACCGCGAGGTGTCCGAATACAAGTTCTTCACGCAGGCCATCGCCATCCGCGTGGAGGTCAACAAGCTGATGGCCTCGTCGTCCGTGGTGCCGAAGGCCTACCGGCTGCTCAACGCCGTGCCAACGGTGGAGACGGCGCGCAGCATCGTGTACAACGTCAACCGCGCCGACAGCTTCTACCCCAACAGCTCGTTCAACGCATTGGAGCGCAAGCGGTACCTGACGCTGGCGATAGCCGACTGCGAGCAGCTGATGCTGGATATGCAGTGTCTCATGGACATAGGCCTGCCCGTGAACGCCAACCGCTTCGAGGCACTGGCCAACATGGTCGATGAGGAGATCAAGCTGCTCAAGGGCGCGCGCAAGAACGTGCGCGTCACCGGCAAGAAATCGACCGAGGAGCGCATAGCGGAGGCCGAGGCCGAGCTAGAGCGCCTTCGTTCGCTATAATGGGTGGCGGTCCCGCCTTGTATATCGGTACAATTGGTGGCTGCGTTCCGTCATGGGTGGCTCGTCGTCCGACGTGTGCTACGTCAACAACAACGGCAATGCCAACTACAACTCCGCGACGAACGTCTGGGTTCGCCCCCGCCCCGGATTCCCTTATTGCCAGACCGAGTAGGCCCCAGAGCCGAAAGCAGAGCGCGAAGAGGAAGGAAGGCGCGACCGTCGGGCATGCGCCCGTAAATACGCACCCCGCGAGGGTGGCCGGACGCTGCTTGCATGGCGCGGCGCTCCGTGGCTTCGCCGCGTTTCATGGCCATACCTCAAGCGGCTGCCAGAGCCACACTGAGAGCCGTGCGGGGTGCCTTCGATGAACTCCGAGGAAAGAAGGGCCGCGCGCCGCAAGCGCCGCGAGGAGAGGCGCGCCAAGGCCAAGGCCGAGCGCGTGAAGCCGTGCACCCTTGAGGCCGTGGCCGACCTCAACAGCCTTTGCAAGGCCTCCAAGCAGGCGGCGGGCGGCGTGATGTGGAAGTCCTCCACGCAGCGTTATATGAAGGACTATCTGCGAAACGCGGTCAAATCGAGGAACGACCTTCTGGAGGGCCGCGACATATGCCGGGGCTTCATCCGCTTCGACCTGTGGGAGCGCGGCAAGCTGCGCCACATCAGCGCCGTGCACTTCCCAGAGCGAGTGATTCAGAAGTCGCTTTCTCAGAACGCCCTCGTACCCGCGATAGTCCCGACACTCATAACGGCCAACTCCGCCAACATCAAGGGGCGCGGCACCGACTACGCCCTGAAGCTGCTCAAGCGCCACCTGGCCGACCACTGGCGGCGGCACAGGCGCGAGGGATACATCCTTTTGGGCGACTTCTCAGATTACTTCGCCCGCATAGCCCACGAACCCGTCAAGCGGCAGGTGGCCGGCGCACTGCTCGATCCGCGCGTGGTCGCCCTCGAGCACCGCCTGATAGACGCACAGGGCGAGGTGGGCCTGGGTCTGGGCAGCGAGCCGAACCAGATATGCGCGGTGGCCCACCCCAACCGCATCGACCACTACGTGACCGAGATGCTGCGCCCCGAGGCCTACGGGCGCTATATGGACGACTTCTACCTGATCCACGAGAGCAAGGAGTACCTGCAGGTGTGCCTGCTGCTGATAGGGCGCAAGTGCGCCGAGCTGGACATAGAGCTGAACCCGCGCAAGACCCGCGTGGTGAAGCTGTCGCGCGGCTTCACGTGGCTGAAGAAGCGCATCTTCTACACGGAGACGGGCCGCATAGTCGTGAAGCCGTGCCGCGACTCCATCACGCGCGAGCGCCGCAAGCTGAAGAAGATGGCCCGCATGGTCGCCGATGGCGTCATGACCCCCGAGCAGGTTGAGCGGAGCTACCAGAGCTGGCGCGGCGGCATGAAGCGGCTGGACGCGCACCGCAGCGTTTTGGCCATGGACGCGCTGTACCGCAGCCTGTTCGAAAATCTCGCGCGGGAGGGGGGGGGGTGCTCAATGCAGGCCAACCCGAGGGACGATTCAAGCGGAGGCAAGTCCTCGCAATAGCGGAGAACCGGCAACTCAAAGCAGCGGCCTAAGCGAAGCGGCCGCGAAATAACAGAAGCATCGAAGGCGTGCCGCGGCGCGCCTTCTTTCTTTGCGCCCATCGAAGCGGCCCGGCAATCTCACGGCGCCAATACGATGGCGACACATTCCCCGACAAGAGAGGAGTCCGCATGGACACTGAGGAAGACATGCCGCGCCCCAACGAGCTTCAAGACGGCACCATGGCCAAGGTCAACGCCCTGCGCGATCTGCTGTCGCAGATCGGCGACCCCGACGCGGCGCACGACGCGGGCGTTATCGACGATGACGAGTACGTTGAGCGGAAGGCGCGAAAGCTCGCCTACACCGCGGCCGTCGCCGCCTACGGAAAGGGTGAGGCCCCGGACGTGGACAAGCTGCTTGAGCAGATGCGCAAGAAGGTCGCCGAGCCCAGCCAAACCGAGACCAACACGGCAAACATCGACTACCTGATGATGACGGTCGGGGGTGAACAGTAATGGCGGTACGCGTCAAGGCTGCAACCACGGTGGCGCACTCGAAGAACTATGACAAGGTGAGGCGCTACTACGAGCGCGGCCTCTGGACCAAGGCCATGGTGCATCGAGCCGTGGACTGCAAGTGGATCACATGCGACGAATATGAGGAGATCGTCGGAGAAGAGTACGCGGAGGAGGTTTAGGGTGCCGGCGCTGAGCATCGGGGAGGCAACGTCGGTCCTCTCGGCCGCCGTTGTGATTGTCACGTTCTTCATCGGGCGCGTCTCCGTATCCAAAACATCGTCTGCCAAGGAGCAGCGGACCGAAGACAAGCTCGACAGCCTTTGCGGCGACACGAGCGAGATCAAGGACGGCGTCAAGGAGATCAACCGCAAGCTCGACGACCACGGCGAGCGCCTCACGAAAGTCGAGCAACAGGTCATCACCTTGTTCAACCGGCTCGACCGCGTCGAGAAGAATTACGACCTGCATCACGGTATCGGCGGGTCAGATTAGGAGCTGAAAAATGAAAATCAACTGGGCCCTTCGCTTCAAGAATAAGCAGACGCTCGCGGCATTGGCCGCCACCGTAATCAGCGCAGCCTATCAGGTGCTCGGAATCCTCGGAGTCGTGGCGCCTATCTCCCAGGGGTCGCTCATCCAGCTCGTCGGAATCATCCTGACCGTTCTCGCCGGCTTCGGCGTGATCGTCGATCCGACCACCAAGGGCGCGTCGGACTCGAAGCGTGCCATGTCGTACAGCGAGCCCCATGCCGCATATGACGCCAAGGCGGTTGAGTAGGCCATGGCCATCACACAGCGCGAGGCCTTCGCGCAGGTCATGGAACACCTCGTCTCCCATGATGGGGGCGGCGGTCACGGATACTCGCAGGCCAACCGCATGGGGGACGGAACGACCGAGACGATTTGTCTGTCCGACGGCACCACCGTCACTATTGCCGGTGGCGATCGCGACTGTTCCTCGGCCGTAGTGACCGCCCTCCGCGCGGTCGGCGTCAATACCTTCGGAGCCTCGTATACCGGAAACATGCGGGAGCAGCTGCTCAAGACGGGCCTTTTCGGCTGGCGTAAGATGGGCGTCAAGTCCGCCCAGCGTGGAGACATCTACCTCAACGAGAAGTGCCACACCGCCGTGTGCGTCTCTCCCTATGGATCAGCTCGCGGCGACCTCTTGGCCCAATTCTCCATTTCTGAAAAGGGGACCGTCACCGGCACCAAGGGCGACCAGACCGGGCGCGAGTCCAACATCAAGGCGTACTACAGCTACCCATGGGACGGCACGCTCTACTGGCTTGGCGACGGCAAGACGCTGAATGGGTCAAATACGGAAGTCGCGGACAATACGGTCCCGAGCCTCGGAGACACGCGATATTTCGGCCCGAAGATGGCCAAGGAGCTGCAACGCCAGCTCGGCACGACTGCCGATGGCGTGATCTCCGGTCAATGGCCGGCGAATGAGCGATACCTTTGGGCATGCGACCGCGGCGTAATCGAGTACGTCAAGGGCGGGGTTGGCTCGAATGCCGTCCGCGCCCTGCAGGACAAGGTCGGATGCAAAGTCTATCCCGTGGTCGGCGGTGTTCAGGCGCGACAGATGGGTTCGGGAACGGTCTTCAAACACCAGCAGTGGCTTATCGCTCAAGGTATCTCGTGCGGATCATCGGGTGCGGACGGATACCAGGGCCGCGACACCAACGTCGCCATCGGCCAAGCGCTCGTCAAGCAACTCTATCGATAGGTGTGCATATGAATCCGTTTGATATCTGTTTTATTGTCGGCGCTGCTGCAGGACTGCTGACCGGTCTTCTCGGATGGGCAATCGTGCGCGTCGGCAGCCAAAAAGACTTTAGAAATTGATAGATGCAGCCCCTCCCCGGCATGAACTGACGGGGAGGGGCTTTATGCATTGCCGGGTATCCGTCAATATCCGTTCTGCAATGCAGTTTCAGTGCGGTGAGAGAGTGTGGAAACATAACTACCTGCGATTTTGCTGCTACAAGGCACTCCATAACATCACGTTCAAGACTCTTAATCCCAAGGTCCAGGGTTCGACCCCCTGACGGCCCACCAAAGCATTGTAAAGCGACTGGCTTCGGCTGGTCGCTTTTTTGTTGACCTTGCATGGGGTCGAACCCGAAAGGGCGCGGAGCTGAGAAAACGCGTAAGCGTTTACCAGCGCAGCGCGCAAGGCGCGAAGCGCCGCAGCGACCGCCTGCGAAGCAGGCTGACCCCCTGACGGCCCACCAAAGATTATTAAAGCGACTGGCTTCGGCTGGTCGCTTTTTTGTTGACCTCGCATGGGGTCGAACCCGAAAGGGCACAGAGCTGAGTAATCTGCACCGTGATTCCCTTAGGGAAACACGGCTAAAGCCCCATAAACGTGCTCTCCTTATGAGAATTATGCTCATGGGGCTCGATGCATGTTGAGAAGTTGTGATCAAACTCAAAGTGAGAATCGATTTAGTCCGCTCGATAATGGGAACCGAGACTTTCGGTTCGGTTGCGCATGGCTTTGACCATTTCCTGTGCTAGTTGAATCTGCGATTGCAGGCGGGCGAGGGCTGCGACTTCGCTGTCCTGGGCTTTCTGTGCGCTCAAGGTCGTTGCCTCCGTCTTCAAGCCCTCAAGCTCGTGTAGTGCCTTGGATAGACCTGCTTCGGTCCTGTTGATCATGCAATAGGTACTCATCGTGTGCTTAAGGCTGCGTGTCAGGCGTTCGGCATCTGTTGTGGCAATGCCATGCTGGGGCAGCGCGGTATCCATCGGTGCGGCCGCCTCGGAAGCGTCCAGTGCTGCTCGAGCCGCTGATGCGCCTGCGATACGCCCGAATACGATGCCATTGGCACTCGACAAGCCGCCGATGCGGTCGGCGCCGTGCATGCCGCCTGTTGCCTCACCGCAGGCGTAGAGGCCCTCAACGCCCGTGTACGCGGTCTTGTCGATTTTGATACCGCCGTTGGCGGCGTGGGCATACATCGCCACGCGCATCTCGTCGGCCGGCGCGATGCCGTGCTCGTCTTGTAGCCAGGTGGCAAAGGTCTGCACAAACTCGGGGACGTCCTCGCGAGGGAAGTCGTAGTGGAGCGCCAGGCCTTCGGCTCCCGCTTGGTCGATGGCTAGGTCGATAGCCCGGGAAGCCAAGCGCGAAGTGAAGGGACCATATCCGGAGCGCTGCTTAAGTAGATCGTCCAGCTTGTCGGCCTCAATATCGACTGGCTGGTCAACATGTGCGTAGCGCCAGGTTTTCTCGTTAAAGACCAAGTTGCGCCTGGGCTCGATGAAGCCTGGCATCATTTGCATGAACTCTATATTAGTGAGGGATGCACCGTGCGCTAGCGCGATGGCCTGCGAGGAGCTGAGCACGTCGGCCGAAGTGAGGCTGCGCTCGAACAGGCCGCCTGTGCCGCCGGCGGCGATAATCGTAGCCTTTGCCGCAATGGAAACGATGCGTTCGCGTGTAAGGTCGTAGAGCAAGGCGCCGTTAATCCTACCGGTCGAGTCTTCAACAAGGTCGATAAGCTCATGGCGGGGGAGCAGGCGAATGCCGAGAGACTCGATCTGGGCCGTACACGCGTCCTCAAGGGGCTTGCGGGTGAGGCCGCGCCACATGCGCGTCTTGTGGTCAAAGCAGGGGATAAATTGCTTTTGCTGGGCGCTCTCAGCGCTTTGCGGACGCTGGAGCTCAACGCCTAGGTCTTGCTCGAGCCATTCAATTGCCCGGGGAATGCCGTGGACAAACGTCTGGACAAGCTCGGGGTCGGCGACGCCGCCACCAACGGTCTGAATGGTGTCAATGAGGTCTTGTTCGTCGTCTTCGTTAACGGGTCCGATAAGCCCCAGGCCCCAGGTTCCGGGGAAGAAGCTCGATCCACTCATAGTCTTGCCGGCGCTTGCCACAGTGACGGTTGCACCCGTGCGTGCCGCTTCGATGGCGGCGCAAAGTCCCGAAATGCCAGATCCAATTACCAGTACATCAGTCGATTCCATCGGATTCCTTTCTCGTCCGGCGCATTGTCGCACGGGTGATCGGCAATGGGGCCGCAAAGACTCGGCAAATCGGTAAAGGGCACATATGGCAGGTGGGCGTCATGGGCGTTCTGATGCTCCATCTCATCACATCTCGTATATCGCCCCAACTGATATATCGGCATTAGCTACCCTGCGACAGCGCAAACAAAACGAGCCGCCACCTTAAAAGGTAGCGGCTCTAAAGCTCAACTATATGAGCATCGCGCGGGCGCGATTAGGCCTTGAGGGCCTCCTCGACGGCAACAGCGCAGGCGACGGTGGCACCGACCATGGGGTTGTTGCCCATGCCGATGAGACCCATCATGTCAACGTGCGCAGGCACGGAGGAAGAACCGGCGAACTGGGCGTCGGAGTGCATACGGCCCATGGTGTCGGTCATGCCGTAAGAGGCAGGGCCGGCGCCCATGTTGTCCGGGTGCAGGGTACGGCCAGTGCCGCCACCAGAAGCGACGGAGAAGTACTTCTTGCCAGCCTCGAGGCGCTCCTTCTTGTAGGTGCCAGCGACGGGGTGCTGGAAGCGCGTGGGGTTGGTGGAGTTACCGGTGATCGAGATGTCGACGTTCTCGTGCCACATGATGGCAACGCCCTCGCGGACATCGTCGGAGCCATAGCAGTTAACGGCAGCGCGGGGACCATCGGAGTAGGGGATGGTCTCGACGACCTTGAGCTCGCCCGTGTAGTAGTCGAACTGGGTCTTCACATAGGTGAAGCCGTTGATGCGGGCGATGATCTGGGCGGCGTCCTTGCCCAGACCGTTGAGGATAACGCGCAGCGGCTTCTTACGAGCCTTGTTGGCGTTCAGAGCCAGGCCGATAGCACCCTCAGCAGCAGCGAAGGACTCGTGACCAGCCAGGAAGGCGAAGCACTCGGTGTCGTCGGAGAGCAGCATAGCGCCCAGGTTGCCATGGCCCAGACCGACCTTGCGGTCCTCAGCGACGGAGCCGGGGACGGTGAAGGCCTGGATGCCCTCGCCGATGATGGCGGCAGCCTCAGAAGCGGACTTGGCGCCACGCTTGACAGCGAGAGCGCAACCGAGGGTGTAGGCCCACTCGGCGTTCTGGAAGGCGATGGACTGGGTGTTGTTGACGATCTCACGCGGGTTGAAGCCCTTGTCGGTGCAGATCTGCAGAGCTTCCTCGAGGGAGGCGATGCCGTTGTCGGCGAGGCACTTGTTGATCTTGTCAGCGCGGCGCTCGTAACCTTCGAACGTAACAGTCATAGTTATTTCCCTCCCTTTCTACTCGTGAACCGGGAACACGCTGGCGACGGAGTGAGTCTCCTCGTCGGTGCGCGGGTCGATGTACTTGGCAGCGTTGTCCCACTGACCGTAGTGGCCCATGGCGCCAGCGATGGCCTCCTCGGGGGTCTTGCCGGCCTTGACGGCGTCGGTGAACTTGCCGAGGTTCAGGAACTCGAACGCGATGATCTCGTTCTTGTCGTTGAGAGCCATGCGGGTGACGTAGCCCTGGGCGAGCTCGAGGTAACGAGCGCCCTTGGCCTTGGTGCCGAACATGGTGCCGACCTGAGAGCGAAGGCCCTTGCCGAGGTCGTCGAGGGAGGCGCCCACGGGCAGGCCGCCCTCGGAGAACGCGGTCTGGCTGCGGCCGTAAACGATCTGCAGGAAGATCTCGCGCATAGCAACGTTGATGGCGTCGCAGACGAGGTCGGTGTTGAGGGCCTCGAGGATGGTCTTACCGGGAAGGATCTCGGAAGCCATGGCGGCAGAGTGGGTCATGCCCGAGCAGCCGATGGTCTCAACGAGGGCCTCCTCGATGATGCCGTCCTTGACGTTCAGCGTGAGCTTGCAGGCGCCCTGCTGAGGTGCGCACCAACCCACACCGTGCGTAAGACCGGAGATGTCGGAAATCTCCTTAGCCTGGACCCACTTGCCCTCCTCGGGGATGGGTGCGGGGCCGTGGTATGCACCCTTGGCAACGGGGCACATGTTCTCCACTTCCTGTGAGTACTGCATGCCTCTCCTCTCTATCGTGTTGGCGTCCCGTCTGGGGGTCGTGGCTGGCGATTGCCGGGCGACCCTTCGAAAGGGACATGACATGCAGCCCCTATAATACCGCGAAATGCACGGAATATTCGGCGAACGGCTCAGTTTTCGTAGCGAGAAGTCCGGAAGTTTTAATTGAAACGGTTTAACTCTATGTTCTATGGTCGCGAACTTCCGTAGAGGGGGTCCGTCTTGGGCAAGCTTTTGGTCAGCTCTTGTAAGCGTTGCAGGGGCTGACCAGTTGCAACGGTGCCGTTCGCCGCCTATTTACTGCCTTTGGCCGCGCGAGTCTATTGTTTTGCGTGGATGTTTTGATGGCACGCTTCAATCGTGCTGTATTGGATGGCAAGCAGATCCCGGCGAAGGGAGCGCCATGCAGCGCGTTTGGAGAACGGTTACCGGCTTTTACCATGTCTGTGCCCGCGGTACGGGCAAGCAGCCCATCTTTGAGAGCGACGACGATCGGTGGGAGTTTTTGGAACTGATGCGCGACTGCTGCCGCGAGGCGGGCGTGACGGTTATCGCCTGGTGCCTTATGGGCAATCACGTGCATCTGGTGCTGGCAGATTACGAGGACGCGATGAGCGCGGCGATGCACCGGCTGCTTTTGACGTACGCGCGGCGGTTCAATAAGCGCACGGGGCGCACGGGTCATCTGTTCCAGAACCGTTTTGACCGGCGCTCGCTCGATACCGACCGTTATCTAATGGCTGCCATTCGCTATGTTCACGCTAATCCGCAGGAGGCGGGTATCGCCCTGATCGAGCGTTATCCCTGGAGCAGCTTTGCCGAGTATCTGAGAGCGTATGACAACGATACGACGAGGGGATTTTCGGACCCTTCTTGTGTGCTTGAGCTCTTTGAGTCTGCCAAGGGGTTTCTGGATTATTCTCTGTCGATGCCCGATGGTTCCGATCCGGTGATTCACGATATGGATGAGACAGAGTGGGAGCGGCGTGCGTTTGCCGACAAGATGGCGAAGCGCCTGGGCGTGCCGCTCAACGAACTCAAGACCGTAGCGCCCTCGCGGCGAGATGGAATCATTTTCGCCCTGCACGATGTCGGCTACACGGTGCGCGAGATCGAACGATATACGGGAATCAGCAAGAGTACCGTCTCTCGTATCGTGCGCGCTTATGTTCGGGTGAATGCTCAGGCTGAGGGCTCGGAATAGAAAATGGCCGAACCACTCTTGTCAAGCGATTCGGCCAACAAAATTCTTAAGATTTGGGACAAATACTACTGATTATTTTGTCCCGTGAGCATGCCGTCGAGGGTGCGCCAGGCGAGCTCGGCGCATTTGACGCGGGCGGGCATGTGCGAGATGTCCTGGAGCTGGGCGGCCTCGTCCAGGTCTTCCAAGTCCTCCTCGGAGAGCTGCTCGCCGCGGATCATGGCGAGGAAGAGCTCTGCCAAGCGGCGAGCTTCCTCGACGGTCTCGCCGGTGATGAGGTCGGCCATGATGTCGGCGCTGGCCTGGCTAATGGCGCAGCCGTGGCCGGTAAAGGACGCCTCCTCGATCACGTCGTTCTCAACGCGCAGCTGCAAGGTGAGCTCGTCGCCGCAGCTGGGGTTGATGCCGTCGTGCTCATGCGTGGGGGCATCCATCTCGTACTTGTAGTCGGGGTGCGAGTTGTGCTCCATAAACGTGGTGGAGGTGTAGAGGTTACCCATTGAACGTGCTCCAAACGTGATGCAGGCCGGCGATGAACTTGTCGATATCGGCCTTGTCGTTGTAGAAGGCCACGCTGGCGCGGCAGCAGGCAAGGTTCTCGACGCCCAGCCAGGTGAGCAACGGCTGCGCGCAGTGGTGACCGGCGCGGATGCACACTCCGTCCATGTCCATGATGCTCGCGACATCGTGCGGGTGGATGCCCTTGACGTTAAAGCTCACGACGCCGCGGTGGTTGTCCCAGTAGATGGAGCCGATGATCTGGACAAAGTCGAGCTGCATAAGCTCGCCCATCAGGTAGTGGACGAGTGCCTGCTCGCGTGCCTGGATGTTCTCGTAACCCACCGTGTTGACCAGGTAGTCGAGTGCCGCACCCGCGGCGAAGATGCCGGCGGCGTCCTGCGTACCCGCCTCGAACTTCTCGGGGACGGGAGCCCAGACAGCGTCCTGCTCGGTGACCGAATCGATCATCTCGCCGCCGGTGAGCATGGGCGGCATGGCGTTGAGCAGGTCCATCTTGCCCCACAGCACGCCGATGCCCATGGGGCCCATGGCCTTGTGCGCGCTAAAGGCAAAGAAGTCGGCGCCCAGGTCGGTCACATCGACCGGCATGTGCGGCAGCGACTGCGCGCCGTCGACGACCAGGTAGCCGCCGTACTTGTGCACGAGCTTGCCAAGGTTCTTGACCGGGTTCTCGACGCCCAGCACGTTGGAGACCTGTCCCACGGCCAGGATCTTGGTCTTGGGACCCACCTTGGCAAGAACCTCCTCGGTGGTGAGCTGGCCGGTCTTGGTGGGGTAGAGGTAGACGAGCTTGGCGCCGGTCTCGCGGCAGACCTGCTGCCACGGAATCAGATTGGAGTGGTGCTCCATGATGGTGATGACGACCTCGTCACCCGGTTCGAGCACTGTGGGCGCAAAGCTCTTGGCGACCAGGTTGAGCGATTCGCTCGTGTTGCGGGTGAAGACGACCTCGTTGGCGTTGGGGGCGCCGATGAGGTCGGCGATCTGCTGGCGCACCTTCGCGATAGCCTCGGTGGCCTCGACGGACAGCGAGTACAGGCCGCGCAGGGGGTTGGCGTTCATGCGCTGATAGAAGTTGCGCTCGGCGTCGAGCACACAGGCAGGGCGTTGCGCGGTGGCGGCGCTATCGAGAAAGGCGATCTCGGGGTGCTGCTGGAACAGCGGGAACTGGCCCTTGTAGGGGTTGGTCTCGATGTCCACGGTGGGCCAGCCGCGCGAAGCCTCGTCGCTGGCGTCGAGCTCCATGGGCTCGGGGGCAGTGCAGGTATCGCATTTAACGTGCTCGGTGTCGATCATGCGAGCTCCTCTTCAAAGTTGTCGATCAGGTTGTTGCCCAGGCGGACGACGGCGGCGCGGGTGCGCTCGTCGGTGGCGGAAAGCGCGGCGTCCTCCAGCTTGGCGCGGATGAACAGGTCCTCGGCGGCGTTTTGGTCAAGACCGCGGCAGGCGAGATAGAACAGCTGCTCGTCGCGGACGTGGCCGATGGTGGCACCGTGGTTGCCGGCGACGTCGTCCTCGTCGCACAGGATGACGGGGACGGTCTTGTTGTCGACGCCCTTGTTGGCCAAAAGCACCGTCTCGCGCTCGGTGCCGGTTGCACCCTTGCAGCCGTGCACGAGGTCGATGGTGCCGCGATAGACCTTCTTTGACGTGCCGGTCAGTACGCCGTTGGCGTCGATCTCGCACTCGGTTTTGCGACCGCGGTGGCGCAGCTCGTAGTTAAAGTCGCGCACCTGCTCGCGGGCGCCCAGGTAATCGGTATCGATGGTGACCTTGGCGGTATCGCCCAGCAGGTCGCCGGCAAGGCCGGTGGCGCTGGCGCCGGCACCCAGGACGGTGTGCTGCACGTTGACGCGCGCACCCTCGTCCAGGAACAGGCCGGTGTCGTCGAGCGCGATCCAGCTATCGTCGAGCGTCTGCGTGCAGGTCACGTTGACGATGGCGTACTCGTGGGAGCACACGCGTAGCACGGAGCCCACGACACCCTCGCCGGCAACGGGGGAGTCCAGGGCAATATGCAGGTCGAGCGTTGCCTGCGGGCGGGCGACGACGTCGATGGCGGCGATGGCCGCGGCGGCATCGACACCGCTCACGCGCACAGCAACCGTGGCGTGCTTGTATGCGGGCACATCGATGACGATGCGCTTGGTAGCGTGCTCGGCCAAGTAGGCGTAGGCAGCCTCGCCCATGCCGGTTTCGAAGGCTTCAGCGGGGGAGAGCTCCTCCTCGAGCTTAATGGCACCGGCCTGGTAGACGGAGGTGGCGGGCACGTCGAGCTCGGTCTCGGGCGTGATGCGGGCACGGTCGGCAGCGTCGCCGGGGGCGGAGGCGCGGCGCTCGG
>CABMOY010000054.1 GCA_902388345.1 uncultured Collinsella sp. | reverse complement strand
AGGTGCGGGAACGGCCTATTTGCTCAATGTGTTCGGCTGAGATCGGAAATCAACCGTCACTGCACCTCCATATCTCCTATATAACATATCGACAAAAAAGACCGCCGGCGCGGGGCGGCGCCGACGATTGCGAGAGAATATCGATTGTTGGCTGTTAAGCAGCGACGGCCTCGTAGACCGTGGCGCCCGAGAAGCTGTCGTGCAGGCTCTTGCCGCAGATCCAAGGCAGCTCGACGACCTCGCAGACCGTGTTGACCAGCTCGGAGCAGTCAGTAAAGTGGCCCTTATCGTTGAGGGCCTCGCAATCCTGAACACGCCAATAGCCATCGGTGTGCGTAATGTAGTACTCGTGATCGTTGATCGACACGAAAGCGCGCGTCTTGGAACGCAACAGCTTCAGAAATCCTTCGAAGTCGGTCTCGACGACATCTCCAGCCTGGAACATGATGTTACCTCCTGGCCCGGCGCCACCATGGCGCGTTGATAAACGTTGGTACTCCTTTAGTAAAACCTTTATCAGGGCTTATGCGCGCATCATTTAGGCAAATGGTAAAAACCGCAGGGTAGACGGGATAAAACGTTTAATCATCCCACCGGTTTGTCACATTCTGGCTGAAGTTTTATGCAAACCAACTTTTCCACTTGGTAGCTTGCATTTTTTGGGGCCGACGGCGCGATTACGGTTTTGGTTCGGCGGGTAAGAACGAGGCATCGCAACCAACGTCAGGAGGACACATGGAGACCATCGAGGCGCTCATCCATCGCCGCAGCTGCCGCAAATACAGCGATCGCCCTGTCGAGGCCGAGAAGCTCGCACGCATTATCGAAGCCGGTCAGTATGCGCCGAGCGGCATGGGACGCCAGCCGGTCACGTTCGTCGCCGTCACCGACCCCGCAACCGTCGAGCGCCTCTCGCAGCTCAACGCCCAGGTTATGGGTAGCGAGGGAGATCCCTTCTACGGCGCCAAGACCGTTGTGGTGGTGCTCGTCGACCGCAGCGTGCCCACGCACCTGGAAGACGGCTCGCTCGCCATGGGCAACCTGCTCAACGCAGCCTATGCGCTGGGCGTCGATTCGTGTTGGATCCACCGCGCGCACGAGGTCTTTGACTCACCCGAGGGCCTGGAACTGCTGGCCAAGTGGGGTCTGCCCGCCGACGGAAGCCTGCGCGGTGTGGGCAACTGCATTCTGGGCTATGCCGAAGACATGCTTCCCGAGGCCAAGCCTCGCCGCGACAACATCGTGTACGTCAGGTAATTAGTTCCGCCGTTCTAACGAACGGCGGCCCTGCTGACGCTGCGCGAGCCGCATTTGCGCCAATCTGACGTTCAATTTCGAGGGCGCGACCAAAAGGTCAGCGCCCGCTCATTTCACGTCACCTTGGCGCAAATGCGGCTCGCTCACTGTTGGCGACTGACATCGAATGAACCGTTGTTGGCATTCGACACTTGGGCAGCTAAAAAGCCCGTCCCAAATTAGCCACCCCACTCGCAACTTATCTTGCCGATGGGGTTGTCGTCATTTCGTTCGTCTGGGTCGCTTCGGCTTCGCTGCCTTGTTCATCCTCGCCCTTTTGGGCATCGGCGATCGTTGCGGCAGCGGCAACAACGCCGCGCTGAGGCGCCACGCCCGTCTGGGCCTGAGCGCCCTCGACAAGCTCCGTGCCGGCATGCGCGAGCTCAGCAGACCCGAACATCGCACTCAGGTCGGCCCCGCCGCCGGCGTAACCAAGTGCCGCGAGCGCGATGGCGATTATCGCGGCAATGACCACGATCGGCACATAACGATGCCAGCCTGCGGGATTGAGGCCGCTACGGCGAGCAGCGCCACGGCTAATGTAGCCGAGCGTTCCGTCGTGCTTGAGCTTTGACCCCACCACACGCTTACGGCCCCACAGCGACGATTCGGCCTGCATGGCCAAGCGAGCGCTTGCCGAAGGATAGCCATATCTAGTGCGTTTGAACGAGCCGTCGAAGCCTGAGGCGCTTTTGCCCCACGTCCGCGAAGTCGTGCGACGGTTGACCGGCGCCGTGGGCTTTCGAGCCCGATTTGGTTTTGAAGTCTCCGCCATACGCCCCCGCACGCCGTAACGCAATCGAAACATTACTGCTTTGGACTGTAGCACACGCGCTGCACGCGGTCACGAGCGCCTCGCTCAGCGGTCATCGTCCTTCAGCAAGCGCCACAGGGTCGTGCGGCTTATTCCCAGCACCTCGGCAGCGCGGGTCCGGTTGCCCTGAAGGTAGCCTACGACCAGCCGCGCGATGTCGCGTTCGGTATCGGCCAGTGGACGCAGGATATACAGGTCGCTGTCGAGCGTCGGAGTGCCAAAGGTTGCGGTTTTGATGACGTCTTCCTGGGCGAGCACCTCCTCCGCCACCGTGCGCTCCGCCACACCCGGCCCTACTAATATATAGAGTCGTTCCGAGACCTCGCGAAGCTGCAGATAGTTGCGTGGCCAGCGATAGCCGTTGAGCGTCGAGGCAGCCTCCTCAGACATACTCGGAGCGGCAATTCCAAAGACATCTGATAGATACGACAAATACTGCGCGACCTTTTTCGATGCGCCACCCTGCTCGGCAATCGCAGGCGCCACACTCACTGCGCACGCCAAGCGCTCGGTTACAAAAGCGGCCTGATCGCTTTCGCCACCGCCCGGCATATCGTTTGCCGTCAGAACCACATGGCAACGCGCGGCCAGCGCCGTGTCGGTCATCGTAGAGACAAGCTCGCGCAGACGCTGCGGCGAAAGTGCATGCCAGCCGCCAATACAAAGGGTCAGCCTTGCCTGGAACAGCGGCGATTCCGAACTTTTGAGCAGATGGCGCCAGCCGCGATCTGTGAGCTCGTCAAGTGCCACGGACACAAAGGGTTCGTCAGCATAAGGCCCATCCAGATAGAGGCGTTTTGCAATCTCTGCCTGGCCGGCACCCAGCTCGCCCTCCAGCATGAGGGGCACGCCGCGGGCATAGCTTTCGCAGACGGGGCCAGAGACCGCAGCGGCCCCCTCGACAATGCCGTACGCGCTCGCCTCGTAGCGCGCCTCGACCTCATCTGCGTTAAGCCACTCAATGCCCGCGTGTGCCGCCACACCGCGCACCTCGCGGATCACGACCACCCAAAGCGCGCCGTATTCCTTGGCGACCGGACGCACCGTGAGGCTCAAGCGCCCTCCCGCATGCCCCATCACCAGGCGCGTGCCGTTGCCCACGCGCCCCAGGCGCTCGGCGACAAATGCCGCGACATCTTGCTCGAGCGCGACATCATCCATGGTCGAAATCGCCACGTGTCCATGCCCATCGATTGCCAACGCCGAGGCCCCGGCAGCAGCCAAGGCCTCGATCAAGATTTGTAGCTTGGCGTCACTGTTCATATTGCGCCCCGTCCTCGACGCCACGCCGCCACCGACGGCCGCGCGGGCGAGTGTTTCAAAATTGAACGATATTGCTCACCAAACACTATAGGGCAGAAGCCGCCGTCCTGCGAGTATATGAGTTGCCCCGCATCGCCATCCTGGCGGGGCGATAAGAGCTCTTCGGGACCTATAAACCTGCGGACAAGCCATACCCGCAAGAGCTCCTATCGCTCCACCGCAGGCATGCGTTCACCAACATGCAGCACGCAAATAAGCTACTTCTCTACCAGATTCCCAGCACGTGCTGCATTCCCAAACTCATGCACGCAATGCCAATCCAGCAGCAAAAGCCCAATGCGATGGGCTTGCCGCCCTTTTTGGCCAGCTCGACGATATCGGTATTAAAGCCAATAGCCGCCATAGCCATCACAATAAAGAACTTCGACAGCTCCTTGATGGGCGCCGTAACGGATGCAGGAAGCTGAAGCACTGTGGTGATTACACTCGCCAGCACAAAGAACAGCACGAACATGGGAAACGCGCGTTTAAGCGAGAACGTGCTTTTGGCGTCGCCGCCGGCCTTGCGCGCCAGATGCATCTGCCAGCATGCGAGAGCCAACGTGATGGGGATAATGGCCAGCGTTCTGGTGAGCTTGACCACCGCGGCGCTCTCGAGCACATTGGCGCCGGGATGCATGCTGTCCCAGGCGCTCGCCGCAGCCGTTACGGACGAGGTGTCGTTGATGGCGGTGCCGGCAAACAGGCCAAAGCCCTCGTTGGTCAGCCCGAGCATGCCGCCGAGCGTTGGAAACACGAGCGCCGCGATAACGTTAAACAGGAAGATGACCGAAATGGCCTGGGCAATCTCGCGATCGTCGGCATCGATGACGGGCGCTGTCGCAGCGATGGCCGAACCGCCGCAAATCGACGAACCCACACCTACAAGCGTCGCGATCTTGCCCGGCACGTTCATAACGCGGCAGAGCACGAAGGCGATGACAAGCGAGGTCGAGATCGTCGCCACGATAATCGGCAGCGACTGGGCGCCCTTGGACAGAATCTGGGAGAGGTTCATGCCAAAGCCAAGCAGGATAACCGCGTACTGCAAGACTTTTTTAGACGTATAGGTGACACCGGCGGCGAGCTGTTCGCGACGATTCTTGGGAAAGACGAGCGCCAGGACCATGCCAAAGAGGATGGCAAATACCGGACCGCCGACCACCTCAATTTGTTTGCCAAGCAACGTCGCGGGAATGGCGATGATCAGGCAGAACAAGACGCCCTTCCAGCGCTCGCGTACGAAATTTGCCAGTTGCATATGGGATTCCTTCTTTCTATTTCACGTTTGCGACGGCTTATGATACGGCAACATTGAGCGCAGCCTTGCGCAAACACAGACTAAGATGCCGCAATAGTTCTCAGGCAACAGCCGAATTACCCACCGCGGAGAGCTGATTCGCGGCATAATTAACAACTGACATATGAGTTTGATAGAACAGTTGCGAGGCGCTATGGAAGAATCGATGCACGTCGGCGAGCAGGAAACGAGCCTACAGGACCAGTCCTACCACACCATTCGACGCAAAATCGTCTACCTGGACTACAAGCCGGGCGAAAAGCTGGGCGTCAAGCAACTTTGCGACGACCTGGATATGGGGGCGCACCCCTGTGCGCGAGGCACTGGTGCGTCTGGCGCAAGAGGGCCTGGTGCGCACCGTGCCCCAGAGCGGTACCTACGTCTCACCCATCAACCTCACCCTTGCCGAGAGTGCCTGTTACATCCGCGAGCATCTGGAAAAGCAGGTGATTGTGGAGTGCTGTGCGCGCGCCACGTCGGCCGGCATCGAGCAGCTCGACCGCGCCATCGCGCTGCAGGAAAAGGCCATGGCCGAAGAGGATCGCATCGGCTTCTTTTTGAGCGACAACCTCATGCATCACATGATTTTTAGCATCGCATGTCGCAGCACCGTGTGGTCGTGGCTCGAAGAGACCAATGCCGACCTGGAGCGCTTCCGCTGGCTGCGCGCCGCCACACAGGTTCTCGACAATCAGGACATCGTGAACGAGCACAAGCAGATTCGCCGCGCCATCGCCGGTCGCGACCCCATCGAAGCGAGCTTTTTGGTCAGCAAGCACCTGCACATGATGTTCCGCAACCAAACCGAGGTTCTGGACCAGTTCCCCGAGTACTTCGAGACCAGCAAGCTCCGCTAACCTGCCAAAAAGGGACAGGTTTATTTTGGCA
The DNA here is from genome assembly GCA_902388345.1 of uncultured Collinsella sp. Taxonomy (GTDB): domain Bacteria; phylum Actinomycetota; class Coriobacteriia; order Coriobacteriales; family Coriobacteriaceae; genus Collinsella. The sequence continues at coordinate 8,360 of CABMOY010000054.1, read as the reverse complement.
GGTTTTATCTGGTCAAATGCAAAAAAGGCCCGGCTCCGTCTTGATGCGGAGCCGGGCCTTAGTCGCTAGGACGGCGGAATATTAGTTATTCCACGGTCACGCTCTTGGCGAGGTTACGGGGCTGGTCAACGTCGCAACCGCGCAGGATGGCCACCTCGCGGGCGAGCAGCTGCAGCGGAACGCTCGCCGTGATGGGGCTGAACACGTCGCGGACTGCCGGCACGCGGATGATGCAGTCGGCGATCTTGTTGATCTCCTCGTCGCCCTCGGTGGCAACGACGATGACCTTGGCGCCGCGTGCCTTGCACTCCATGAGGTTCGACACGGTCTTGTCGTAGGTGGCGCTCTTGGTGGCCACGGCGATGACGGGGAAGCCCGGGTCGATCAGGGCAATGGGGCCGTGCTTCATCTCGCCGGCGGCGTAGGCCTCGGCGTGCAGGTAGCTGACCTCTTTGAGCTTGAGCGCGCCCTCGTAGGAGATAGCGGCACCCATGCCGCGACCCACGAACAGTGCGGACTGCGCGTCCTTGCACAGCAGGGCGGCCTCATGCACGGTCTCGGTCTGGGTATCCAAAATCCACTGGATCTGCTCGGCCGTATCGGAAAGCTCGCGGAACAGCATGCGCGCCTGCTTGGTGGTCAGGCGGTACTTGACCTGCGCTAGCAGCAGGGCCAAAAGCGTAAGGCTCACGACCTGGCCGATGAAGCTCTTGGTCGAGGCGACCGCGATCTCCTTGTTGGCCTTGGTGTAGATGACGCCGTCGCTCTCACGCGCCACGGGGCTGCTCACCACGTTGGTGATGCCGAAGACCTTGGCACCCTTGATGCGCGCGTCGCGAATGGCGGCAAGGGTATCGGCCGTCTCGCCCGACTGGGACACGGCAACGACAAGCGTCGTCGGCGTAATGATGGGGTTGCGATAACGGAACTCGCTGGCCGCCTCCACCTCGGTGGGAATGCGAGCCCAGCCCTCAATGAGATTCTTGGCAATGAGGCCAGCGTGATAGCTGGTTCCGCAAGCGATCACGTAGACGCGGTCGATGTCGTTGAGTTCCTCGAGCGAAAGGCCCAGCTCGTCGATGTCGAGCTCGCCGGCCGGCGTCATACGACCGACCAGCGTATCGCGCACGACGCGCGGCTGCTCGTGGATTTCCTTGAGCATAAAGTCGGGATAACCGCCCTTTTCTGCCATGTCCAGGTCCCAGTCGATGTGGGTGACCTTGGGCTCGATAACGTTGCCGGCCTCGTCGGTGTACTCGACGCCTGTGGGCGTGAGCTTGGCAAACTGACCGTCCTCGAGCACCACGACATCGCGGGTGGCGTCGATGAGCGCGATGACATCGGAGGCGACATAGGCGCCGGTCTCGCCTGCGCCGACCACAATCGGGGAATCCTTGCGGGCTACGGCGATCACGCCGGGCTCGTCAGCGCACACGGCGGCCAGACCATAGGCACCGACCACGTGGGTGCACGCCTCGCGCACGGAGGCCATCAGGTCGTGCGTCTCGCTATAGGCCTCTTCGATCAGATGTGCGAAGACCTCGGTATCCGTCTCGCTCTTAAAGTGATGGCCGCGGCCCTCCAGCTCCTCGCGCAGCTCGGCGAAGTTTTCGATGATACCGTTGTGGACGATGGCGATGCGACCGTCGCAGCTGGTGTGGGGATGGGCGTTAACGACGGAGGGCTTGCCGTGGGTGGCCCAACGGGTGTGACCGATACCGCAGGTTGCGTCGCTGTCGATATTGGAAAGCTCGCTCTCCAGGCCCGCGACCTTACCCACACGGCGGATGACGTCGAGGTGCGCCGCGGCGCCCTCGCCCACCTCGAGCGCAACGCCCGAGGAGTCATAGCCGCGATACTCCATACGCTTGAGGCCCGTGACCAGGATGTTCTTTGCAATATCAGAGCCGGTGTAGCCGACGATTCCGCACATAGGATAAATCCCTTCGTTCGCGTGACTGCAAGACGTCCACGCACAGGGGGCGCTGAGACGTATAACGTTCGAGTATTGTACTCACGCAAGCACAAGCTGATATACCAGAAGTGGTATCTCAACTTAGATACCACCCGATGCACACATGCCCAGCCGGTCCAAACCACCACAATGGGGACAGGCACCTTTGTGGTGGTTTTGGGCGTCGCGGCGGCCTATCCCGGCGAAAGATCTCGATCTGTAACATCTGCGCCGCAATAAGCCGGCTTAGTGTTACAGGTCGAGACATTACGGTTCGGTCCCAGCACTATGTCTCAATCTGTAACAGGTGGAGGCGGTTTTGCCGTCCAGATGTTACAGATCGAGACAATTGAAGGCCCGGGCAGCTCAAGCCACCACAAAGGTGCACTGTCCCCTTTGTGGTGGTTGCGCCGGCAACGGCGTTTCCCCAGATAAACCTGCCAAAATAAACCTGTCCCTTTTTGGTAGGTTTGGGATGCTACAATCTGGCTTGTACTTGAAACGCATCAAAGGGGCCGCTATGGCAAAGGTAAAAATCAGCGACGTCGCGCGCGAGGCCGGGGTTTCGCTGGGCACGGTTTCCAACGCGCTCAACCACCCCGAAAAGCTGCGCCCCGAGACCCTCAAACTCATCAACGAGACCATCAATCGCTTGGGCTACCTGCCCAACCAAAGCGCTCGCCAGCTGGCCGGCGGCACCACCAAGTCCTTTGGCCTGGTCCTCCCCCGTCTTGATCACGGCTTTTCGCTCCAGATTGCCAGCGGTGCCCACAACGAGGCACGCAAGCACGGCTATGACTTGCTCATCGCCAACGCCGACAACGACGACATTCTCGAAGACCATTACCTGCGCTACTTTATGGGCACTCAGATGTCCGGCGTCATGGTTCAGCCCATGGCATCCCCCGACTGGCACCCGGCCATGACTAAAATGCCCGTGCCGATCGTCCATCTGGACATCCACTGTTCCGAGCCCGGCCACTACGTGGCTGCCGATAACGAAGCCCAAGGTCGCATCATCGCCGAACTCGCCGTTGCCCGTGGCGCGCGCCATATCACCGTCGTGGGCAGAGCAGCATTTATGCAGCTCACCCTACGCGTGCTTGGCATTCACAAGGCCCTTGCCCTGCACCCCGATATCAAGATCGAAGTCATCGACGCCGGCGAATGGAATACCGCTGCCGACGGCTACGGCATCGGTGCCCAAATCGCCGAGCGCCCCGCGGACGAGCGCCCCGATTTTGTCATCGGCCTGACCGACGTATTAGCCTCGGGCGTTATCTCGGCGCTGACCGACAAGGGCATTTCCGTCCCCGGCCAGATTCTTGTTGCCGGCTGCGATGGCAACCCACTTGCCTGGAGCGGATCGGTCCCCCTCACCACGGTAGCACCACCGGGCTACGAGATCGGCCGCAAGGGCGTGCAGCTGCTCATGGAACAAATCGAGGATAAACCTGCCGCCAAGACCAAACGAGTCCGCATCGGCTCCGCCGCGCGTACCGTCACCACAATCACGGCCACCGAGGACATTAACCGTCAGGAGCTCGTACGCCCCTTCTTGCTCGAGCGTGTGAGCACCCAAAAGGCCGAGCAGCACCCGACGGGCCCATCCGCGGCCCCAATAACCGACATCAACCTGGGCGCCTACCTGTAACAAAAAAACGCCGCAACGGGAACAGTCCCGCTGCGGCGTTTTGCTGGCCCCATGTTCCCTCCCCGTTTAGCCGGATCTGCGGCTACGGATATTTATGGAATGTAATCCATTTTTCATTACCTTTTTTGTTAAAATAGACTCAATTCCATATTTTTAGATATTTCCTATAAGTATTGATTTTGCTCCAGTTTTTTCTCGCCAAGAAAGGGGTTTCATGAATCTGATTGATCGCAAACAGTACCTCGACTGGCTCATTTCGTGGAAAGACTCACACGTCATCAAGGTCGTTTCGGGCGTGCGAAGGTCCGGCAAATCAAAGCTATTCGAAATCTACCGCAGCTACCTGCGCGATCATGGAATCACAGGCGACCAGGTTATATCCCTCAACTTTGAAGACCTGGAGTTCGAGTCGCTTACGTCGTATAGAGCGCTCTACGACTACATTTCCGCCAGACTCGTCCCCGATAAGATGAACTACGTTTTTCTGGACGAGATACAGCACGTCGAGCATTTCGAAAAAGCCGTCGACAGTCTTTTTATCAAGGACAATGTCGACCTCTACATAACCGGTTCCAACGCTTATCTGCTCTCGAGCGAGCTGGCAACTTTGCTCTCCGGCCGCTACGTAGAGCTCAAGATGCTGCCCCTATCCTTTAAAGAGTTTTGCTCGGCAAAAACCAATGACGGAAAGGCTCCCGCGCAGTTGTTTGACGAGTACATAACCAGGGGCTCTTTTCCCTTTATCGCCGAGACGGGTATTCAGGGACCCCAGGCGCGCGATTATCTTATGAGCCTCTACGATACCATCGTCATACGCGACGTTATCGAACGCCTGAAGGTCTCGGACGTCCCGACCCTGCGCGATATCACCAAGTTCCTACTCCATAGCATTGGAAACCGGATCTCGATTAAAAAAATCTCCGACACGCTCTCGTCCAACGGCAACAAAACCGACCAGAAAACCGTAGCCAAATACCTCAAAGGCTTAACAGACAGCCTTGTGCTGTACTTTGCTCCGCGCTATAACGTGCGCGGTCGGCAGCTTCTTTCAACAAACGGCAAATACTACGCCGTTGACCTTGGACTTAGAGGCGCTCTCGTCAAAACCCAAAGCAGCGATATCGGTCATATCCTCGAAAATGTTGTTTATCTCGAGCTCCTACGCCGTGGATACGACGTCTACGTGGGCGATATCGACGGCGGGGAAATCGATTTTGTTGCCCTAAAGTCAGACGAGACAGCCTATTTTCAGGTTTCAGCCACAACGCTCGACGAAACTACCCTCAATCGAGAGTTGGCCCCCTTTAAGAAAGTCCGAGACAACTACCCCAAGACGCTTCTTACGCTCGACACGCTGTTTGCGGACGCGAACTACGAAGGAGTCCGCAAGCGCAACGTGATCGACTGGCTCCTGGAGTAACTTGTAGCGTCATAACCCTCCGCCAGCTCCTTACCAAGGCCGCAGCCCCAGTCGCTTAAAGCACAATGCCCCTCTTATCGGCCAAAACAGCAATCTTGGCGTGATAAGAGGGGCTGACTGCGTCAGCGCCTCCACGCAGGCGCCGTTACCGTCACCGTCCTGCGGGATCGGGCGCGGGGCATGGCGACTCGCGTGCAAACGCTAGCGCACGGCCTTGACCGCCGCCGTCAGATCGAACAGCGTATCGAGCACGGCCTCGCAGCCATCCACCACGTCCTGCGGCAGCGGCACGATATCGGGGACGGCAAAGACGTGGCATCCGGCCGTGATGCCCGAGACGCAGCCGTTGCGCGAATCCTCGACCACGGCACATTCCTCGGGAGCAAAGCCCGCGCGCTCGCAGGCGAGCAGATACATCTCGGGGTCGGGCTTGCCGTGCACGACGTCCTCGCCACACGTTACCGTTTCAAACTTGTCAAAAAGACCGACCATCTTAAGGTTGCGCTCGGCCGTAACGAGGCGCGACGACGTCGCTAGACCCACGTGATAGCCCGCAGCCAGCAGCTCGTCTAGGCACTCGGCGGCGCCGGCCTTAAGCTCCAGGTCGGTCTTGACCATCTCGTCGCGAATCTCCTTGTGACGACGATAGATCGCCTCAGCGGTTTCGCTGCTGTTGTAATGCTCCTCAAGGATGCCCATGACATCGGGCAGCGTGCGACCGATAAACTGATGGATCAGCGCATCATCAATCGCGAATCCCAGCTCGGCCGCTCCCGCCTTCCACGCCTTGATACCCAAACGCTCGGTGTCGACCAGCGTTCCGTCCATATCAAAAATAACAGCCTTGATCATATCGGTCCCCCATCGCTTCGCGCTGCTGTACTCCCGCAACTTTACCGCACTTGTAAACTTGTATATAACGTATATAGCATATTGCACTTTCGTTACATAGATAGAAGTCTTATGACAAGTGGCTCGGTAGGATTATAGTTTTCGACCGAGTACTCAACGATAAGGATCGTTTCATGATTTTAGACACCACGGCACCCGCAGAGGAGCTTCAAGACAAGCTATCGGCGCTCGAACAGCTGCTTTTGGCATACGGGCGCGTGGCTATCGGGTTTTCCGGTGGCGTCGACAGCAGCTTTTTGGCCGCGGTCTGCGCCCGCATCATGCCCGCCAGCACGCTTCTCGTTCACCTCACCACGCCGCTCATCGGCACGCCCGAGCAGGCTTCGTTTGAGCGGTCCGTTGACGGGCAGGCCAATGAAGGGCCGCATTTTAAGCTCCCCGTGCTCAATCTTTCGGTCGATCAGCTGCGGCTCCCCCAAGTAGCCTGCAACGATGCCGACCGCTGCTACCACTGCAAGCGCGCCGGCTTTACCGCCATCGTCAACCACGCCAAGTCGCTCGGCTTTCCCACCGTCATCGACGGCAGCAACGCAAGCGACCGCGGCGACTACCGCCCCGGCATGCGCGCCGCCCAGGAGCTCGGCGTGCGCTCGCCCCTCATGGAGGTCGGCTTTACCAAGGACGAAGAGCGCGAGCTGCTGCGCGCCTGGGGCTATCCCGTTTGGAACCTGCCGGCGGGAGCATGTCTTGCCACGCGCGTCCCCACGGGCGAGGAGCTTACGCGCGAGAAGGTCGATGTAATCCGCGCCTGCGAGGATTACCTGCACGATCTTGATCTGGCACAGGTACGCGCGCGCTTGATCGGCGGCTGCATGCATATCGAGGCCGCGCCGGCAGACGTCGCCAAGATCGCCGCCCTCGGCAGGACCGCGGTCAACGACGAGGGCAAGGCCCCGCTTCCCGCCGCCATCGAATCTGCCCTGCGCAACCTAGGCTGCGGCCACATCTCCCCCGAGGTCACCCCCTACATCCACGGCAACATGAATCAATAGCGCATCCCAAATAAGTTGCGGTGGAATAGTTCCTGTTTTGCGGCCTATCGGGCCCAAACAGGAACTATTCCACCGCAACTTCGTTTGATGGGCATTGACCCGCAGACCTGCCAAAAAGGGACAGGTTTATTTTGGCAGGTTTTATCTGGGAAAATGTCACGAGACAACTGCCTCTCTAGCACCCCTCTAACTTCGAGAGGCACTTGAGAGGCGTCTCGGCCGCACCTACTTTTTCCGATAGCGGCGGTTACAGCTCGTCGATGAACCCATTACTTCAATGAGTCCTTTATCCGGCAGCATTGGCATTCCGTCTCTCTAAACCAATAGATTTATCTCTCTAACTTTAGAGAGATAAGCACTTTGTTTTAGAGAGACCTTTAGAGAGATATAACGAATTCGCTGCTAGATTACCTAAGGCTGTCTCTCTAACCGACTTTATCTTTAGAGAGACGAGCGCGACCCCTCTAATGAATGGAACACCGCAGCCGACAGCTACGGCATCGGCGCCCAGATCGCCGAGCGCGCCAGCACCCAGGCAAGCAGCTGCGTCGAAGCCACCGCCATCGACCTCGGCGCATACCTTTAGCGCACGGCCTTGACCGCCGCCGTCAGATCGAACAGCGTGTCGAGCACGGCCTCGCAGCCATCCGCCACGTCCTGCGGCAGCGGCACAATATCGGGCACAGCAAAGACATGGCAGCCGGCCGTGATACCCGAGACGCAGCCGTTGCGCGAATCCTCGACCACGGCGCATTCCTCGGGAGCAAAGCCCGCGCGCTCGCAAGCGAGCAGGTAAATCGCGGGGTCGGGCTTGCCATATGCGACATCCTCGCCGAAGGTCACCGTTTCAAACTTGTCAAAGAGGCCGACCGTCTTAAGGTTGCGCTCGGCCGCAACGCGGCGCGACGACGTCGCAAGGCCCACGTGATAGCCCGCAGCCAGCAGCTCGTCGAGGCACTCGGCGGCGCCGGCCTTAAGTTCCAGGTCGGTCTTGGCCATCTCGCTGTGTAGCTCAATGTTGCGGGCAAAAATCGCGTCGGCGGTTTCGCCCTTGCCGTAATGCGCCTCAAGGATGTCCTTAACATCGGCATTCGAACGGCCGATAAACTGATGGATCAACGCATCATCAATCGCAATCCCCAGCTCGGCAGCGCCCACCTTCCATGCCCTCATGTCCAAACGCTCGGTATCGACCAGCGTTCCGTCCATGTCAAAAATGACAGCCTTGATCATATCGACCCCTTCATCGGCTTGGGTTGCCGCAAATCTACTGCACGTCACAAACTTGTATATAACGTATATATCATATTGTACTTTCGTTACATAGACAGAAACTTTATGACGTAACCTGCCAAAAAGGGACAGGTTTATTTTGGCAGGTTTTATCTGGGGAAACGCAAACAGGGCCGCGACGCCTATAGCGTCGCG
>CABMOY010000053.1 GCA_902388345.1 uncultured Collinsella sp. | reverse complement strand
GGCGGCCATGCGGTCGCGCTCCACGCGCTGCAGGATATATGCCGAGTAGCCGCCCTCGAAGGGATCGACCTGGCCGTCGTGGACCTCCCACATGCTGGTGCAGACCTCGTCCAAGAACCAGCGGTCGTGCGTGACCACGAGCATGGCGCCCTGGCCGCGCTGCCAGCGGGCCTTTAAGTGACGCGCAAGCCAGTTGATTGTGCGCATGTCCAAGTGGTTGGTGGGCTCGTCGAGCATGAGCACGTCGTAGTCGCCGATCAGCAGGCGCGCGAGGTCCACGCGACGGCGCTGACCGCCCGAGAGCTCGCCCACCATGCCCTCCCAGGGCACATCGCTAATAAGACCGGCCAGAATCTGGCGCGTACGCGGGCTCGACGCCCACTCGTACTCAGGCGTGTCGCCCACAACGGCATGATGCACGGTATCGGTGTCGACAAGCTGGTCCTTTTGGCCGAGCAATCCGATCGTCGTGCCGCGGCGGTGCGTCACGCGGCCGTCGTCGGGTTCCAGCGTGCCGGCGAGTACACTCAGCAGCGTCGACTTGCCGTCGCCGTTTTTACCGACGATACCAATGCGGTCGCCCTCGCCCACGCCGAGCGTCACGCTATCGAAAATATGCTTGGTGGGAAACTCTAGGCTGATGGAATCGCATCCCAAAAGAATCGCCATATGCCCTGCTCCTTCGTAGAAATTCAACGTTGTCCATGATAGCAGCGAGCCCCACCCCAAACCACCACGAAGGTGCCTGTCCCCTTTGTGGTGGTCGTTTCGGTCGCAGAGCAAAAAGGCGGGCCATCTCGCAAAAGAGATGACCCGCCTCTCCAATCAGTCCCGCGACAACCGTGGCCGCCGCGGGCCTCAAGCATGTCCCGGACTAGGAGAACATGCCGGTGAGGTAATCATTCAGCCGCTTATCCTTGGGCCGTTGGAAAATCTCGTCGGTCTCGTCGTACTCGACCATATCGCCCATGTAGAAGAACGCCGTGCGGTTGGACACGCGCGACGCCTGCTCCATGTTGTGCGTCACGATGACGATGGCACGGTCGGCAACGATCGACGACATCAGGTCCTCGATCGCCAACGTCGAGATGGGGTCGAGCGCCGAGCAGGGCTCGTCGAACAGGATCACGTCGGGGTTGAGCGCCAGCGTGCGCGCAATGCACAGACGCTGCTGCTGACCGCCCGAAAGCGCGTAGGCGCTCTTGTCGAGCTTGTCTTTGACCTCGTCCCACAGCGCGGCACCGCGCAGACTTTCCTCGACCATGCGGTCGAGCTCGTCACGGTCGGTGATGCCGTGGCGCTTGGGCGCAAAGGTGATGTTGTCGCGAATGGACTTGCGGAAGGGGTTGGGCTGCTGGAACACCATGCCGATGGAGCGACGCAGCTCGTACGTGTTCTCGGTCTTGGTGTTCACGTTGCGCCCGCGGTAGTTGATCTCGCCCTCCACGCGACAGCGGCGAATCTCGCGATTCATCAGGTTGAGGCTACGCAAGAAGGTCGACTTGCCGCAGCCCGAAGGCCCGATGAGCGCCGTGATCTCACCCTTGTGGAAGTCGAGCGACGTATTGTGCAGCGCATGGTGGTCGCCATAGTACACGTTGACGTCCTTGGCGGAGAGCACGACCTCGTCGCTCACGGCCTTGCCGCTCACGCGCACGCGCCTCTCGCTCTCCCCCACGCTCGACAGAAAGTCCTGGGGGGTGTCGGACGTGGCCGCCTCGGTTGCGGGCGTTGCATTCATATCGCTCATTCGGCCGTCATCTTCCTTGCCAGTTGCTTGCCCACGATACGGGCGACTACGTTAAACAGCAGCACGCAAATCATCAGCAGTGCCGCGGTGCCCCAGACGATCTGCTGGGCCTCGGGGCTGCCCTCGCCATAGATCTTGTAGATGTGCACGGCCAGCGACTCGCCGGGACGGAACACGTTCCAGGCGCAGGTGGGGCTCGACAGGTTAAAGCTCAAGAAGTTGAGGCGGACCGGCGAGCTCATGCCCGAGGTAAAGAGCAGCGCCGCGGCCTCGCCAAACACGCGGCCGGCCGAAAGCACGATGCCGGTCACGATGGCGGGCATGGCCTCGGGAATCAGGATGTGCAGTGTGGCCTCCCAGCGAGTGAGGCCCATGGCCAGGCACGCATCGCGCTGGGCCTGCGGCACGTCCTCGAGCGCCTGCTGAATCACGCGCACCAGGATGGGGATGTTGAACATGGTGAGCGCGACGGCGCCGGAGATGATGGAGTACTTCCAGCCCAGCTGCACCGAGAACACCAGAAAGCCGAACATGCCGACGACGATGGAGGGCAGCGAAGACAACGTCTCGATGGCGGTCGAGGCGATGTCGCGAATGGGACCGTCGGGCGCGTATTCAACTAGGAAGACCGCGCCGCCCAGGCTGATGGGCACCGAGATGATCAGGGTAATCAGCAGCAGATAGAACGAGTCGAACAGCTGGTAGAGCACGCCGCCCTGCGTTCCGTTGGCGCGTGCGGGCTGCGTGAGAAAGCCCGGCTGGAACAGCGTCGAGATACCCTCGAACAGGATGTAGGCCACCATGGAGACGACGATAAGCATGACGATGGCGACAATCGCCGTCAGCACGCCCGTGGCGATACGGTCTTGCCTTTGGACACGCCCGAGTCTCGCCTCGTCGATATGGATGCGCGTGCTAGCCACGAGCCTTCGCCCCCTTGCGGCCAATGAGATGGATGATCAGGATAAAGATGAGGCTCATGCCCATCAGCAGCAGGCCGAGCGCCCACAGGATGTCGTCCTGGGCCGAGCCCTCGGCATAGACCGCCATGGACGTGGTGAGCGTGGTGGTGATGGTAGACGCCGGCGACAGCAGCGACGTCGGCATGGCCTCGATGCCGCCAATGACCATGCGCACGGCGAGCGTCTCGCCAAAGGCGCGGGTCATGCCAAGGATGACTGCGGTCATGAGCGAGGGCATGGCGGACTTGAGCACCACGTGCCAGATGGTCTGCCAGCGGGTGTAGCCCAGCGCGAGCGAACCCTGGCGGTAGCTATCGGGCACGGCGCGCAGGCCATCGACCGAAAGCGTGGTCATCGTCGGCAGAATCATGACTGCCAGCACGATAGCGCCGGGCAAGATACCCAGACCCGTGCTCACGTGGAAAACGCTCTTCATAAGGCCGACGACCACGTGAAAACCGATCAGGCCAAAGACGACCGAGGGAATGCCGGTCAAAAGCTCAATAAGCGGCTGAAAGACCTTGGAGCCAAACTTAGGCTGGATCTCGACCGCAAAGATGGCAGAGCCGATGGCGATGGGCAGCGCGATGAGCGTGGAGAGCACCATGACCGCAAACGAGGTGACGATCAGGGGCAGGGCGCCGGTGTAGGGCAGGCCGTTTTCGGCTGTGTTGGCCAGGTCCCACTTGGTGCCGGTGAAGAACTCGACGACCGAAACGCCGTCCTTGAGAAAAGCCGAGAGGCCCTTTTGGGCGACCATAAAGATGAGCGCGGCAACGACAAGCGTCACGAGCGCTACGCACGCGCCCGTGACGCCCAGGCCCACGTTCTCAAGGTCGCGCTTTGGCAGCTGTTTTGCCATTGCAAACCTTTCCGGGGCGATTACTTATTTAGCGGAGACCTTGCCGCTGGCGTCCTTGACGACCTTCATAGCAGAGACGGGGATAAAGCCCTGCTCCTCGACGAGCTTGCCCTGGACGTCGTCGGAAAGCATGAACTCCAGGAAGGCCTTGGTGGCCTCGTCGGCGTCCTTGGAGCAGTACATGTGCTCGGTCGCCCAGATCTTGAAGGAGTCGTCGGTGACGTTTGCGCTCTTGGGCTCCACGCCCTCGACCTTGATGGCGTTGAACTTGGAGTCGTCGAAGTGCGAGAAGTCGAGGTAGGAGATGGCATTGTCGGTGCTGCCCATCTGAGTCTGGACATCGCCGGACTTGTCGAGCTCGGCGTCGCCCTTAAAGTCGACGGCCTCGTCGCCAAAGACGGCGGCCTCGAAGGTGGCGCGGGTGCCGGAGCCGGCCTTGCGGTTGAGAACGACGATCTTGGCGTCGTCGCCGCCGACCTCCTTCCAGTTGGTGATCTGGCCGGAGAAGATACCCTTGAGCTGCTCGAGGGACAGGTCGTCGACCTTGACGTTCTTGGAGACGACGGGGCCCATGCCCACGACGGCGACCTCGTGGTCGACGAGGTTCTTGACCTGGTCGGCCTCGAGCTTGGTCTCGGCGAAGACGTCGGAGTTACCGATAGTGACGGTGCCGGCGGCGACAGCGGTCAGGCCCTTGCCCGAACCGTTACCCGAGCCAGAGACGGAGACGTCCGGGTTGGCATCCATGAACTTCTCGGCAGCAGTCTCGACGAGAGCCTGGAACGAGGAAGCGCCGTCGTAGGTCACCTCGCCCGAGACGGACTCGGCAGCAGCGGCGCTGCCCTCAGCAGCGGTGTTGGCGGCGTTGGAGCCGCCGCAACCAACGAGACCGAGACCGACGATGCTGGCAAGACCACCAGCGAGGCCGAGGAACTGACGACGAGAATAAGCCTGATCGAGCATGATCTTCCTTTCATACATGCGACTCGCGGGCACCCTGCCCGCTTTGCTGTTTGGAAAGATACGGCCCCGACCGGGCAGCGCCCGCGCCAACTGCGGTTTTTTACGGGCATCTGATAGACCCTTACCGCAAGCTCTGTCCAGCCTTTACAAACGGATAACAATCCCCACCCAAGCATGGCGCACCTTTTACACCAATAAAAACAAAGTTGCGGTGAAATAGTTCCTGCTTGGCCATCAAATGGCCCATTTTAGGAACTATTCCACCGCAACTTAGATTGGGAAACCGCGAAACCTTAAAGCTCTAATTCATTCAAACGGAGGATCGCCACGATATAAATCTTGAGCGCCTGCTTGAGCTGTTCCTCGTTGGCGCACTCGTTGGGGCCGTGCATCTGGCCGCCCCACGCGGGCAGCTCCAGGCCGGTCTCCTCGGGGCCAAACGACACGGCGCGGGCAAAGTTGCGCGCGTACGTGCCGCCGCCCATGGCAAAGGGCTCAGCATGCTTGCCCGTAAACTCGTTATAGGTATCGATAAGCGCCTTCACGGCCGGATCGTCGGCAGAGACCGAGAACGGCACCTTGGCACGACCCACACGGCACGTCACGCCAAAGCGGCCCACGAGCGGCTCGAGCTGCTCGCGGATGGTATCGGCACTCGTGCTGTCGGGGAAACGCACGTCAATGACCTGCTCAATGTGGCCATCCACCACGCGGATGACGCCGGGGTTGCACGTGAGCGGGCCAAACGCCGCGTTCGTCGCATCGATTCCCAAGCCGCGACCATAGGCATCCGCGTGCACAAAGGCCAAGAATTTGACGAACTCGTGCTCGGCAGGCGTCAGCAAGCGCTCGTCACGGGCGCCAAACGTGTCCTCGGCCTCGCGCAGATACGCCACGATCAGACCGACGGCATTGATAGTGCCCTCGGGCATTGAAGCATGGCCACCAATACCGTGGGCGAAAATCTGCGCATGCCCGTTATCGAGTGCTGTGATCTCCAGGCGGTCAGCGTTCTCGACCGGGGCAGGCAGCTCATCGGCGGCAATCGCAAGCTCGCAAATAGACTGCGACGGAATGGCGTTGCTCGCCTCGGCACCACTCCACGACACGATGCGCCCGCCGTCGATCTTGGAGCTCACAAACGTCGCCCCAAACTGACCCTTCTCGGCATTGCAGACCGGGAACTCGGCATCGGGCGTAAACAGAAAGTCGGGGTTCGCGTGGTTCTCCAGATAATGGTGAACGTCGGACATGCCCACTTCCTCATCGCAGCCCAGCAGCGCGCGGAAGGTGTAGCGTGGGGTAATACCGTGCTTGAGCAGATAGGCACCGGCGTAGAGTGACAGCACGGCAGGACCCTTGTCGTCGATAACGCCGCGGCCAAGCAGCCAGCCCTCGCGACGCTCCATCGCAAACGGGTCGGTGTTCCAGCCGGGGCCGGCGGGCACCACGTCCACATGGCAAATGGTCGCGAGCTGCTTGTCGCCGCGGCCCGGGATATCGGCAATGCCCACATAGCCCTCGTCGTCGCTCGTCTGGTAGCCGAGCTTTTGCGCAATGCCGAGCGCGCAATCGAGCGCGTCACGGACCGGGCGGCCAAACGGCGCGCCGGGCTCCGCATCGGCAGAAACTGCCACGGACGGATAACTCACCAGCTGCTCAATATCGGCGACGACATCCTCCCAGACCTCGTCGACATACTCAGCGACGCTCTGCTCCACCTGATTCATGGACGACCTCCTTACCAATGAGCGGCGAGCGTGCCCGCCCCTCACATCACATACTTATATAGCGAAAAGTTTAGCAAGCTCGGCCACCGAGTGCACCACCGCATCGGCGCCCGCGGCCTCATGCTCACCCGGCGCCGCTGCGCCCGAATAGATGCCGACGCACGGCACGCCCATCGCGTGCGCGCCCTCCACATCGTTAAAACGGTCGCCAATCATCACGGCCTCGTCGGCAGTCGCGCCAAGCGCCGCCAGGGCGTCGCGGACCGAATCGGCCTTGGTCTCGCGTCCCTGAGGCGGATTCATGCCAACCACGGCTTCGAACTGGCAAAGCCCCAGCTCATGCACCATGTCAATACACTTCGCCTCCATGCGAGACGTCGCCACGGCCATACGCTTGCCCTGGGCGGCCAGCCCGTCGAGCAGCTCGGGGATCCCATCGAACACTGGGTACTCTTCCGGTCCTAGCTCGTCAAAAAAGGCACGGTACTCGTCGGCCACCACGAGAGCCTCCTCGCGCGTAAAGCCGTAAAAGTCGTGGAAGCTCTTCCACAGCGGAGGCCCGATCATGCGGCGCAGGTCACCCAT
Source organism: uncultured Collinsella sp. (assembly GCA_902388345.1). GTDB lineage: Bacteria > Actinomycetota > Coriobacteriia > Coriobacteriales > Coriobacteriaceae > Collinsella. The sequence continues at coordinate 7,328 of CABMOY010000053.1, read as the reverse complement.
CCGCGCCTCCGAAAACCCGCGCGCAGCCAGCGTCTTGCGCGTCGAGGTCATCACTGCCCGACCCGTATCGGCCACCGTGCCGTCAAAATCGAACAGCACAACCGGCCGCTCGCAAAGTTGCAATGCCGCCATCGGCACCCCTCTTCCCCAGTTGATGATTTCCACACCACCGCTTCAAACTGTTGACTATTCAACAATTGAACCTAGCAATGTAGAGCAACTCCACTATACTTGTCGCACTTTGCTTTCAGAAGGCGGCGCTGCCGCGCCCCAACGAAAGGTGCAATTATGTCTTTTGCCATCATAACCGACTCCACGTCGGACATCTCCCCCGCCCGCGCCCAAGAGCTCGGCATTTACGTGATTCCGCTGCATGTGATTATCGAGGGCGAGGACCTGCTCGACCAGGTGCAGATTACCGCCGAGGAATACGTCACCCGCATGGCCGGCGCCGAGCAGTTGCCGCACACCTCGCAGCCGAGCGCCGGCGAGTTCAAGGCACTCTTTGACCGCATGCGCGCCGATGGCCACGATAACGCCATCTTCATCTCGCTGTGCAGCGAGTGGTCCGCCTGCTATTCCAACGCATGTCTGGTCGCCGAGACCCACGAGCTCGACGTGCGCTGCATCGATTCGCGCACAGGCTCGGGTGCCGAGGGCCTGCTGGTGGAGTACGCGCTCGCCATGCGCGAGGACGGTCGCAGCCTGGACGAGACCGAGGCGCAGATCCGCGCGACGCTACCCGACGCACACCTGCTGCTGATTCCTCGCACGCTCGAGAACCTGGTCAAAAACGGCCGCGCCCCCAAGCTCGCCGGCCAGCTGACGCAGATGCTCAACATTCGCCTGGCCGTTTCGCCGGAGTGGAAATCGGGCGAGATCAAGGCCATCAAAAAGGGCCGCGGTGCCAAGCGCATCGTTGCGAACACCATGGCCGATTGCCTCGCATTTTTGGCGGAGCATCCGGGCTCAAGCGTGCGCGTGCTCACGACCGGCGCCGCCGAGGAGCAGGAGCTCGTCAGCCAGGCGCTCGCGGGCCAGGACTACGCCGATGCCGGCACCGGCCCCATCGGCTGCACCATCGCCACCCACGTAGGCGTCGACGCCATCGCCATCAGCTACTGCCCCCGCTACCAACCTGCCATTTAGGGACAGGTTTATTTTGGCAGGTTTTATCTGGGCAAACGTTAAACGGTAACAAGGCTTGCCTGGCAAGATCGGACATGCCAAAGCCGTCGAACAACCGAAGTACACCCAGCCACAACAAAGCCATCACGCCGACGCGCCGCAACTCAAGGCGCGCCGGCGTCTTTTTAGGAGTCGCGGCGGAAAAGGGGCCGTTTTAGCCAAAAGGCCGCGAAACGCTTCCCATTACGCCGCAACTTCATTGCCGCCCAACCAGCCAATCGAGAAATTGGCGGCGATCGATGCTTTGTCCAACCCCCTTGCGATACCCTCTGGGCAAAAAATGGCAAATATGAGTACTGTTACCAGTTTAGTAACAGCGCAATCTGGCTGAATTTGCCATCTTCTGTCAATTCCGAGCGTCATAAAGTCCCGAATCGTCATATTTAGAGGGTTGATTCTATCCAATCCGAATCGATTGGTCTTAAATACTTTCCAGATGATATGTTACTGCTCAAACCACAGTACTCATATTTACCATTTTTTGCCCACAGGGTCTATTCGAGGATAGTTTCCTGCGCCTCCAGCCCACCTCATGGCCGCCAAAACCCATTCAGCAACAGCTACCGCACATTTTGACACCAGCCAAACACCACTCACGGAGGTGTACTCCGCTATCGCCGAACCAAAATCAGAGTCGAGTCCCTTAAAAATCAAAATAACGTACCCTCATTTCAATGAACTCCGACAAGAACGGCATTTACATGAGCACCGTCACGCATCAATACGCCCTCATCGGGGGCACGCTATTCCAATTCAAGAAAACCGTCGCCCATGTATCGGAGCCGCACAGCCAAATCGTCATCTGCGGCAACGGTCCAGACATCCGTTACGCAACACTGGAAGAATGGGAGAAAGCTGGCGAATCTTTCGATAGACGGGCACAGGTCGAGGGAATCGTCACCAGTGCGAGCACAGCGCGCGACAAATTGGAACTCTTTCGCAATCTCTTTACTGGCCGCAAAGATGTTTACGCTCATGGGTACCGCAGAAAAGACGGGGGAATCGGCTATACACCAGCCTGCGCAAATGAGTGGAAGGCAGGCATTTGCCCCAAACTAAATCGTCAGAAAACCAAATGCGCGGAATGCGGCAACCGCATCTTCCCCGAGCTGAGCGATGCCACGATCATCGCCCATTTCAAAGGCAACGACGACAGGCTCCGAGACGTCATAGGTCAATACGTTCTCGATAGTGACAGCAACACAAAAGTCCTGGTCATCGACTTTGACGGATCCGATTGGAAAGAAGCGACAAACGCCATTCGGCTTGTCGCAAAAAACCATGGAATCGATGCTGCAGTCGAGCGATCGAGATCAGGTAACGGCGCACATGTCTGGTTTTTCTTCCTAGAGCTCACCAGCGCAAAGATCGCACGAGAATTTGGAAGCAGCCTTATCACCGAAGCGGCGGCGCTCAACAAGACAATCACCTTTGAAGCTTTTGACCGGATGCTGCCCGCGCAGTCCACCATTCCTGAGGGCGGCTTCGGAAATCTCATAGCACTGCCTTTTCAAGGAAAAGCGCAGCGAAAAGGGAACAGTGTATTTGTTGACGAGCAATTTGAGCCCTTTCCCGATCAATGGCTTTACCTTTCGCAAATTCAGCTGATTCCACATGCAACGGTGCAAAATCTGATCGAAAGCATCGACAATAAACCGCATGGAATATCAGCTGCAGTGGCGGGAAACACCGCCGCGCCACATTCTCAGAGGCCGCGAAAGCGGCTTCCGCTCGCGCCGCAGGACTTCCCGTCATCGCTACCCGTCACGCAAGCCGATATGCTCTACATAACCGAAAAATCTCTGAGCCCGGCCGCCCAGATGGAGGTTCGCAGGCTTGCAACATTTGCCAACCCGGAATTCTTCCGTGCCCAATCAATGCACCAATCGGTATTCGGCAAACCGCGGTACATAGACCTCAGCGAACTTAGAGATGGCTGCGTTGCGATTCCCAGAGGCTGTAAAGCACAACTCGAGCGGCTGCTTCAAGAAGCCGGCGCTTCTGCTCACTATTCAGACAAGCGCATGTCGGGCAATCCAATTGTGATGACATTTAAAGGGGCTCTTCGCCCTGAACAGCAAATTGCCGCCGAACAGATGCTCAACTGTGAAGACGGGATCATGTCCGCGCCGACGGGTTTCGGGAAAACCGTCATTGGAGCCTATCTTATTGCTGTCATCGGTCTTCCAACGCTTGTCATCGTTCCCAAGACTGCGCTCATTGCCCAATGGAAATCCCAGCTCGAACGGTTTATCGACATTACGGATAACAGAAAGCCAGTTCGAACCCCAAAAGGACGAATCAGTAAAAGGCAGCCTCCGCTCATTGGCCAAATCGGAGGAGGCAAAACCGCCATAAGCCATCTCATCGACATTGCTTCATTCCAGTCTTTGTCCAGCAAGGACCCCCAGACCGGAGAACCAATAGCCAAGGAGTTCGTTCGTGATTACGGCCTCATCATCTGTGATGAATGTCACCATGCAGCCGCACCACAGCTTGAGCTCGTCCTCAAGTCCGCTCCAGCCAAATATGTATACGGCCTTTCCGCGACGCCCGAACGCTCGGACGGACTCACGCGAGCACTCTCAATGCTCTGCGGCCCGCTTCGCCATGTCATTGATCCAAAAACGCAAGCAATCCAACAGGGAATTCAGCGCGTTGTTAGGCCGCGTTTTACCGGAGTTCGACTACCCGCCTACGAACCAGGGGCGTCCTTTAATCAAGTTCTCGATCTCCTGTGTGCGCACACAGCGAGAAACGAAGCGATTGTCGACGATGCCCTCGAGACCGCGTCAAACGGTCGACATCCGCTTGTGCTATCCAAAAGGAAAAACATGCCGAAGAGCTATGTAGGCTGCTTCAAAGCCGCGGACACGAACCTATACTCTTAACCGGAGAAATCGACGCCAAAGAAAGAAAGGCAATACTGAACAGCCTTCCCGGCTTCGAGCATGAGCATCGAATTATCATCGCAACCGAAAGCCTTCTGAGCGAGGGTTTCGACCTGTCTTACCTTGACACTCTGCTCATTGCCACACCGATATCTTGGGACGGCAGCATAACGCAGCAGGCAGGCAGACTACATAGAAGTCACGAGGGCAAGCAGCGGGTTGAGATATTCGACTATGTTGATTTGTCGATACCCATGCTCGCGCGTATGTACCAGAAGAGACTCAAGACCTACGCAAAGCTAGGGTATGAAGTCTTTGCAGCAAATGACAACAAACGGGCCGATCAAAACATCCTCGTTAGGCCGGCAAGGGCCGTGGAGGCCTTAGCGGATGACATCGCGCGCGCAACGAAAAGCATTTTTATTGCCGCGCCCTACGCATCCGCTGCATGCCTCGCAAAGCTCGCTGCCGTACTCACAGGCGCCGCCGCCCGTGGGATTGCCCTTGAGATTTTAATTGCCTCGACTCCGCACAATGACGTGAAAGCGATTTTTACCGAGATAAACGTCGACTATTCCATCAAAGACGAAGGGCGCCTGTGCGCGTCAGTAATTGACGAGGAAACCGTCTGGTACGGAACCATTCCATTACTGGCCTTTCCTAAGAAAGAGGACTGCAGCATCCGTTTCAAAAGCAGCGAAGTTGCAGCCGAGCTTTTAAGCGAAATCCAGCGAAGAGGAGAACCGGAGGTCGCAGCCACGAACGGGACGTCTCCAACAGTTACGGTGGAATAGGGGCCGTTTTTGGCCAATCGGCCGCGAATCAATCCCTATCCCCTGCGAATCATAAGCGAGCAATCAGCCCTGCGGGCCCTGAAACAGCTCCTCATGCGAGCCCATTCTGACCAGTCGGATCACAGGATTAGTCTTATACGGCAAGTAGAGCACGACCACATCGACCAAGCCATCGGATAGATGGAAATCGATGTGGCCGTTGTAGTTTCCGCCCGGGTTTGAAAGCTCATGGGCGCCATATTCCGCGGGAAGCGAGCCGCGAGCTGCAAGCTCTGCGACCGCCGCCCTAAACTCGGTTTTTAACTGCGGATGCATGCGCATCGTTCGTTTGTAGTCCGCCTTAAATTGAGCCTCGACTTTAATCTCGAACATCGCTAGTCCTCATCGAGGAATGACATAAGCTCATCAGCGTTGTTGAATGACGGACTATCGTCCAGCAAAATCCCCAACTCATGAGCCTCGGCAATCACCATGGAACGCCTCGTTGCCTCATTGGGAACTTCGGATCGACCAACAATCTCAAAAGGAATCTTTCGCTGATTTACAAGCTGACGAACAGCAAGGTTGAGATACGAATTGAGACTCAGGCCAACCGAATCCAAGAACTCAGTCGCCTGTTCCTTGAGCCCCTCTTCGATGCGAACCGTCGTAGGCTTAACTGTTGCTGCAGGCATTTGCGACCTCCTCGCTCTCGTCTTTTGCATCAGTATACCCAATATGCATGGCAATGTGATGTTAGATAGCATCAGATTGCCATGCATATTCATGTCGCGTGGACACGAATGCTCTACATCAGTCCGCTCAGGGCGATGTCGACGGCCTCGTTGAGGTCGTCGGTGATGTGGACGAGGTCTGGATCGAGTGGGCTGATCATGCCGGCATCCATCACCGGACCGTTGAGCCAGTCGAACAGGCCCTGCCAGTACTCGGTGCCCACCAAAACGAGGGGCATGCGCTTAACCTTGTGCGTCTGCACCAGCGTAAGCACCTCGAACATCTCGTCGAGCGTACCAAAACCACCGGGAAACACGATGGCGCCCGAGCTGTATTTGACGAACATGGTCTTGCGCACAAAGAAGTAACGGAAGTCCATGCCAAGGTTCACGTATTTGTTGAGCCCCTGCTCGTGCGGCAGCTCAATGCCCAAACCAACCGACTTGCCGTTGACACTCGCCGCTCCCCTGTTGGCCGCTTCCATGATGCCGGGGCCGCCACCGGTGATGACCGCCACGCCGCGCTGGGCAATCTTGCGCCCGACGGTACGCGCCGCCTTGTAGAGCGGATCGGTCTTGGGCGTACGGGCACTGCCGAAGATGGTCACTGCAGGACCAAGCTCGGCAAGCGCGCCAAAGCCATCGACAAACTCTGCCTGGATGCGCAGCACGCGCCAGGGGTCGGCGTGCAGCCAGTCGGTCGAGCCCTCGGGCGCCAGCAGGTTGGCGTAGGTGTTGTCCTTAGGAATCATGGGGCCGCGCATAACCACGGGGCCGCGTCGGTACGTCTCGTCGTAGGCCGGCTCGCCCTCGACGTTCTCATTCTTAATCATGGGATACTCCTATCGAAAAAAGAAACGGGCGGGGTCGACGCCATGCGTCAAACACCCGCCCGAACATCAACTATTCGGTATGGTACCCATGATGCATCATGCGCTTGCAAGGCATCGGTCAGCGGTCGCGGCTCTTAGTAATCCACCGCGGCAGGACTATTCATCCAATCGCTCACGAATGCGCCGTAGCGGCCCTCGATAATGGCCTGGCGGGCACGCTGCATAAGGTTGAGCAGGTAGTAGATATTGTGCATCGAAAGCAAAATGCCGCCGAGCATCTCCTTCTGCGTGACCATGTGGCGAATGAGCGCGCGGCTGTAGCCGCCCGTGCACACCGGGCAGGTGCAGGTGGGGTCGATGGGGCCGTCGTCGTGCGCAAAGCGCGCGTTACGGAAGTTAAGGCGACCTTCACTGGAGAACGCCGTACCCATGCGACCGGTGCGCGTCGGCAGCACACAGTCGAACATGTCGATGCCCACGCCCACGCCGCGTACGAGCGTGGTGGGGTTGCCGACACCCATCAGGTAGCGCGGCTTATGCTTGGGCATGTACTCGCTCACGAGCGGCGCCAGGGTCTCGAACATGGTCTCGTGATCCTCGCCCACCGAATAGCCACCGATACCATAGCCCGGGAAGTCGCCGCACTCCTCCAGATGGCGCAGCGAACGCAGGCGCAGATCCAGGTGCATGCCGCCCTGAACGATGCCAAAGAGCGCCTGGTCATCGCGGGTATGCGCCTTATAGCAGCGCTCGGCCCACATGCTCGACAGCTCAACGGCGCGCTCAACGTAGGCACGCGTGGCGGGATAGCCCGGGCACTGGTCGAGCTGCATGCAGATATCGGAGCCGAGTTTCATGGCGATTTCCATGTTGTCCTCGGGCGTCCAAAACACGTGACGGCCGTCGTAA
>CABMOY010000052.1 GCA_902388345.1 uncultured Collinsella sp. | reverse complement strand
TACCAACTGAGCTAACGACCCGATATCAACACGAAGCAAGAACTGGGGTGGGTAAAGGGACTCGAACCCTCGACCTACGGGACCACAACCCGTCGCTCTAGCCAACTGAGCTACACCCACCGTGTCCTGTGCGCTTCGCGCTCGACTATTATTGCAAGGAACGCCACGCGATGCAAGCCCCAATTTTCAAGAATTTTGAAAAGAGTTTTTCGAGACCATTTCGAGCAAATCCCACCGGTTTCATAGGAGTAAACTTGCCCCACTGCAAATGCTCGAAAGGACCGGCATGAAAGAACTCTCCAACCGCACGGCAATGTTTACCGATTCCGTCATCCGCCGTATGACGCGCATCTCCAACAAGTATGGCGCCGTCAACCTGTCGCAGGGCTTCCCTGACTTCGATCCCCCGGCGCAGCTGCTCGATAGCCTCAGCGCCATCGCCAGCGACCCCAAGCCGCTCTATCACCAGTACTCCATCACCTGGGGCTCCCAGGCCATGCGCGAGGCGCTCGCCGCCAAACAGGAGCACTTTATGGGCATGCCGGTGAACCCCAACGAGAATATCGTAGTCACCTGCGGCTCTACCGAGGCCATGATGGCCGCCATGATGACGGTCACCAACCCCGGCGACAAGGTCGTCATCTTCTCGCCGTTCTACGAGAACTACGGCGCCGACACGATCCTTTCGGGTGCCGAGCCCATCTACGTGCCGCTCAACCCGCCCACATTCGACTTTGACCGCGAGACACTTGAGGCGGCCTTCCGCGACAACGACCCCAAGGCCATCGTCCTGTGCAACCCTTCCAACCCCTGCGGCAAGGTCTTTACACGCGATGAGCTCACCTTTATCGCCGACCTCTGCAAAAAGTACGACACCTACTGCATCACCGACGAGGTCTACGAGCACATCGTCTACGCGCCCCACGAGCACGTCTATATGGCCACGCTGCCTGGCATGTTTGAGCGCACCATCAGCTGCAGCTCGCTGTCCAAGACCTACTCCATCACCGGCTGGCGTCTGGGCTACACTATCGCCCCTGCCGAAATCACCGAGCGCATCAAAAAGGTCCACGACTTCCTCACCGTGGGCGCCGCCGCTCCCCTGCAGGAAGCCGTCGTCACCGCCCTCAAATTCGACGACAGCTATTACGATGAGGTCCTCGACCTCTACACCGCCAAGCGCGACCTGTTCTGCCAGGGACTCGACAGCATCGGTCTTGAGCATAACGTGCCGCAGGGAGCCTACTACGTCATGATGGACATCTCTGAGTTTGGCTATGACAGCGACCTCGAATTCTGCGAGGACCTCGCGTCTAAGGTGGGTGTGGGCGCCGTGCCCGGCTCGAGCTTCTTCCGCGAGCCCGTCAACCACCTGATTCGTTTCCACTTTGCCAAGCGAGACGAGACGCTTAACGCGGCGCTGGAGAACCTCAAGTCGCTACGTGATAAAATCAAGCCGCGCGGGTAAGGACGGCCCGGCAACTAAAGTAACCAAAGAAGCCCCGCACCGCCCGCCGCGTTGCGAGGCTTCTTTCTATAGCGCTTTCTTAAATGGTTTAGAGCTCTATACTTTAGTCACGGAGCAACTCGTCCCAGAGAAAGGAATACTATGGCAGAGCAGCAGCTTATCGGAGCGCTCGAGGCCGGCGGCACCAAGATGGTCTGCGCCACGGGCTATGCGGACGGTACGGTCCTGGAGCGTGAGCAGATCGCGACCACGACCCCGCAGGAGACCGTCGAGGCCGTCAACGCGTGGTTTGCCGACAAGGGCATCGCCGCGCTGGGCATCGGCGCCTTTGGCCCCACCGCAGTCAACCCTGCCTCGCCCCAATACGGCAAGATCCTGGAGACGCCCAAAACGGCATGGCGCTACTTTGACCTGCTGGACACTATCCAAAACGAGCTCAATATCCCCTGCGGCTACGATACCGACGTCAACGTCGCCTGCCTAGGCGAGGTCACGTTTGGTTGCGCCAAGGGCCTTACCGATGTGGTCTACCTGACCATCGGCACCGGCGTGGGCGCCGGCGTGCTCTCGGGCGGTAAGCTCGTGCACGGCATGATGCATCCCGAGGCCGGCCACATCCTGGTCACGCGCGACCCGCGCGACACCATCGGCGAGCATAGCGCCTGCCCCTTCCACGACAACTGCCTCGAGGGCCTCATCGCCGGCCCCGGCGTTAAAAAGCGCTGGGATGGCAAGAGCGCCGGAGACATGGCCGATGACCCGGAGGCCATGGACCTGCTCGCCGGCTATCTGGCACAAGCACTCATGACCTACACGCTGTGCTACGCGCCGCAAAAGATCATCATCGGCGGCGGCGTGGCCGACCACACCCCCATCGTGCCGCTCGCACGCAAGAAGTGCGCCGAGATGCTCAACGGCTATATCGTCACGCCCGAGGTCAACGACATCGATAACTACATCGTCAACAACAGCCTCGAGGGCAAGCAGGGCATTATGGGCTGCCTGGCCCTGGGCGCACAGGCGCTTCAGTAACAGGCGTACCCACAGGGCGTGGTGTGCTCGGCAAATCCGACCTATGGAACGACGCCACCACGCCTCATATAAGCCCTCAAATAAAAAGGCCGCCTAGGACAAACAATACGTCCTAGGCGGCCTTTTTGGCGCACATCAGCGACCGTAAGAGATATCGGAGCACAACGCCCGTTGCCGCTCCACAGCAGTCGATCATCACATCGGTGATCATGCCGGCGCGTCCCGGCACAAAGAGCTGAATCGTCTCGTCGATCGAGGGAATCAGCAGCAGGAACACCGCCGTGGGCAGCAGCACGTCAAAGGTGCGCCGGCCCTCAAGATCAAAGGCGTGCGTTGCCAGGATGCCGAGCACCATATACTCGGTAAAATGCGCGCACTTGCGAACAACAAAGTTGGTCACCCATGCATATGGAAGTCCCACGCCGTGCAGGAAACCGCGGATAGTTTCCATGACCGTTAGACTCAGCGAGCCCGACCCCGAGCCGGGAACCAGCGAATTGCCCCAGATCAAGAGCGCCATCAGGCAGGTCACGACCGCCCATTTTCGATTGATCTTAACCATGCAGAAGTTATGCCTCCGCGCGGAGCGGCGCAAAGCTGGCGGTACCGCCCTCGATAACGCTCAGATAGGCACGGCCCGTACGCTTGGCGGTAGAGGACCGCAGGCGCTCGATCTCTTCCTCGAGGATCTGATTGACGCGCTCGTGACGACGATTTTCCATAATGCCGGCGGCAATAGCCTCGGCCCGCTCGATGCTCTCGCGCGAGATACGGGCGGTATCCTCGGGGAGCACAGCGCTGTGACGGCCGACATAGGCGGGGGCAGCAGACTGAGGGGCAGCGACGGGAGCGGGCGCTACAACAGGAGCGGGCTCGTCAATCTCATCCAGAATCGCGGTGGCGGCGGCCCACATGTCCTCGTGGCCCGAATAATCGGCCATGGGGACATCGACCTCGAGCGAGGCGTCCGGAAGGTCGCCGGTGTCGATGCGATCTTGGGCATCAATCGATGCGGTGATGGCTGCAGGCTCATCGAGGTCATCGAGATCGATGTCCGCGGCACCGGAGATGATAGGCATGCTGGCGAGGTTTGCATTGTACGGCGCAGCCTCGGCCGCCTGCTGCTGGGCAGGAGCGCCCCACAGTGAGCTTTCGGCGGCACGGCGGGCGGCAACGGCCTCCTCGTCCGCGGCCATGGCTTCATCAACGTACGAATTGTCGGCAGAAGCGTTCGCGTCCGCCGAGGTAGCACTGTAGGCGTTATTGGCTGCCGCGTTGGCGACGAGTGCCACGAAAGTCGCCGTGCTGCCCGCAGGGGCGGCCTGGGAGCCAGATACGGCGCGTGCCGCGGCGGCGATGTCGTCGCGATTGAAGGAGCCGGTCTGCCCGCCGTTGGTGAGCTCGTCGATGGCGACTTGATAGACGTCGCGCGAGTGTGCAGGGTCGCAGCTCACCGGCGAATCGTCGTCGAGCATACTGTCGATCATGGACCAAGCCTCGTCCTCGTCCATAGCATCTGCGGCTCGAGCAATGGTAGGGACACCATCATCGGTATGACGGCGCTGGAACGCACCAGTCAGGCCGGAAAGGAATGCCGAGGTAGACTGCTCCGACTGAGCCTGAGAAGCAGAAGCGGTAGCATAAGGAGTCGCATCCTGCTGCTGAGCTGGAATCGAGGCGGTCTTGAACTCGCTTTGATGCTGATTGAGATTGGCGGCACCGCCCATGGCATCGGGCTGGAACAGACGCTCTTCACGCTGCGCACGGTACTCGGAGATACCCAGCGAGGCGGCATAGATACCCACGCCTGCCACCGCGCCCACGGCGAAGGGAACCGCACCCGCCACGACCGTCTCGTTCACCGACGAAAACGGCAGCGTCGCGGCATACATAACCACGGGAGCGGCAAGGCCGATCCCGCACGAAAGTCCGGCAAGGACTGCTCGTTGTGTTGCATCAGAAGAAGCCATGAGCTCTCCCCATCTTCCAGCACCCAAATCGCATCATTCAGTTGGCTGCGCGAGAGAAGATGAAGCGGGGCTATGCCCCAAAGCAACGGTATATGGTTCGTTTCATCTGCGTTTTCCGTCGCGAAGCTTAAAAGCTATTATGCGAAACCGCCCCGTCGATTGCAAGCGACGATGTCGGATTGAAACGGGAAACCTGCTGCTCGTCGGTCTTATGGTTAAAAATAAGCGCGGAGCGGCGATATGGAAAAGGGCCGAGGCTCAAAGCCCCGACCCTTTATCGCATTGATGGCTATCGCTGCGTGTGGATGACAACCTAGAACGTCTGCTCGTAGTCGCTGTGCTTTTTGGCCGAACGCACCAGGAACTCCTGGTTGGTGTTGGTGCCCTTAAGGCCCTTGATAAACGATGCGGCTGCGCGCTCGGTGTTGTTCATGCCGGCAAGAATGCGACGCAGGCCAAAGACAAACGGGCGCATCTGCTCGTCGACCAGCAGATCCTCGTTGCGCGTACCGGAGGCAACGGGGTCAATGGCCGGGAAGATACGACGGTCGGCAAGATCGCGGTCGAGCTTAAGCTCCATGTTGCCGGTGCCCTTGAACTCCTCAAAGATGACTTCGTCCATCTTGGAACCGGTGTCGATGAGGGCAGAGGCCAGGATGGTGAGCGAGCCACCGTTCTCGATATTACGGGCTGCGCCCAGGAAGCGCTTGGGCGGATACAGGGCCGCCGAATCGACACCGCCCGAAAGGATGCGGCCCGAGGCGGGCGCCGCCAAGTTGTAGGCGCGGGCAAGACGCGTGATGGAGTCGAGCACCACCACGACGTCGCCACCCAGCTCCACGATGCGCTTGGCGCGCTCGATGACGAGCTCTGCCACACGAGTGTGGTTGTCGGCGGGCATATCGAAGGTCGACGCCACAACCTCGCCCTTGATGGAACGCTGCATATCGGTGACCTCTTCGGGGCGCTCGTCGACGAGCAGGCAGATGAGGTGCACCTCGGGGTTGTTAATCGAGATAGACTGGCAGATCTTCTTGAGGATCGTGGTCTTGCCGGCCTTGGGCGGGGACACGATCAGGCCACGCTGACCCTTGCCGATCGGCGACACGATGTCGATGGCGCGACCGGTAATGGAGTCCTTGCCGTGCTCCATGCGCAGCGGCTCGTTGGGATAGACCGGGGTGAGGTCGCCGAACTTGGGACGGTTGCGAATCTGCTCGGGGTCCAGACCGTTGACGGTCGTGATTTTGGCGAGGCCGGCGCGCTTGTCGCCGCCGCGCGAAGGACGCAGCGAGCCCTCGATGACGTCGCCCGTGCGCAGGCGCGCTGAGCGGATGAGGTAGGCGGGCACGAAGGCGTCGTCGTTGGACTTCATGTAGCCATGGGCGTGGATGATGCCGGAGCTGTCCGGGCGAATCTGCAGAATGCCCTTGATGTCGCGGAAGCCCTCTGCCTTCGCGGCGGTGACATAGATCTCCTCGACGAGCTCGGCTTTCTTCTTGCCGGTCGTCTCGATCTCGAACTCCTTGGCCTTCTCGCGCAGTTCGGCGACCTTCATGGCAGCGAGCTCCTCACGCGAAAGCGTGGGCTCGGTGGGGGCGGCGTTGCGCTCCTTGTTGCGCTGTTTGCGATCGCGCTGACGGTTGCGACGGTCGTTGTTGCGCTCGTCCTTGCGATCGTTGCGCTCCTCGTTGCGCTTGTGCTGGCGACGGTTGGGGCGAGCGTTGTCATCGGCCTCGGCGGGCGCGGCGCTATCGGTTGCGGCGGCGTCGGCATTGGCCGCAGCGGCGTCATTGGCCTCGGCGCCGGAATCAACCTGCGCTTCGACATCAGCATGCTGCTCGGCGGCCTTGGCCTTAACGGACTTCTTGCGACCGCGCTTGGGCTTCTCGGATGCAGGCTGTTCGACGTCCTGGGGCTCGACGGCATCAGTCGATGCATCGGCGGTCGTCTCGGCGGAATCCTCGGACGCACCCTTCTTGGCAGCCTTAGCCTTGGACGTGCGCTTAGCAGCAGTGCGACGGCTGCGACCGGGACGGACGTCGGCGGGCTCGGCATCGGCAGAAACGGCCTCGGAAGTCGTAGCATCCTGGACGGGTTCATCGGCAGCAGTTGAGGACTTGGCGGTCGCCGCAGCATCCCGAGCGGCGGCGGCTGCGGCTGCGGCCTTCTCGGCCTCGACAAAGGCCTTGGGCTTGCGACCGCGACGGTGCGGGCGCAAAGCCGGATCGACAACGGGAACTTCGCTGGCCTCGACAGGCGCAGCGGGCTCAACAGGCGATGTGCCTTCCCCTGCCGCGGAACGGACCGAAGCCTCAGTGAGCTCGGGGGTTACCTGTTCAGCAACCTGCTCGGCCTTAGCAGCCGTGCGACGGCGTGTGCGCAGTACCGGCTTCTCGGTCGGCTGGTCGGCGACAGGAGTCTCGGTGGCGGCAGGCGTCTCGGGCACAGACGGAGCTGCAAGCTCGGTCAGAGCCGCGGCCTCGCGCTCGGCAGCACGACGGCGGGCGCGCACCACCTGAGCCTCGCTAATCTGCGCCAACGCACGTGTCTGCGCGACCTCATCGGAAATCGGCGCCGAGGAGTCAGCTGCAACGGTGAGCTTGGCGCGCGTCGTGCGCGTGGTACGGCGCTTTGGCTTGGTGACCTCCTCGCCGTCAGCGGCAGGCTTGGCCGTGCGGCGCATGCGCTTGGGCTTTGCCTTCTCAGCCGCTACAGGCATAGGCGTCGAAGCAGCCTTAGGCGTCTCAGGAGCCGAGGCTTGCGCGGGCGCCGCGACCTGGTCCGACGCAACCGGTGCAGCGGGAGCGGCCTGCGTCGTCGTTATTTCGTTTTCTTGCTGTTGATCAGACACAGTGTTTGCTCAACTTTCTTTTCAAGCCCTGTGATCACATGCTCCCTGCATAAACCTTCAGGGCGGCTAAACAGTCTAGTTCCGTTCAAAACGACGGACATCATTGATCTGTATCGAGATGATTGCGTCAACTACGCAGCGTTAGTGTAACACAACCGCCGCCACCTGCAACTTAGTCATTGGGGACGTTCTTAAACGACTAGTCAAAAGGGACACTCTTTGTTTGCCACCCACAAATCTGACTGCCTCCGCCAAAACTATGGCGGTTTACTACGATGAATCGCTCAACCACGACCACTCCGAAACTTGTTGAACTAAAACCGCAGGTAGATGCCTTGCACTTTTTAGCAAAAAGCCGGCGTGGTTAGAATTCCTCAATTCATCGTAGTAAACCGGCATGGTTTCGTATTTCCAGCAGTTCCAAATTCATCAATACGTCGGCGTTTGCGAAAAAAGCCCGACCTCCGTAGGAGATCGGGCTTATAGGGC
Organism: uncultured Collinsella sp.; assembly: GCA_902388345.1. Taxonomy (GTDB): domain Bacteria; phylum Actinomycetota; class Coriobacteriia; order Coriobacteriales; family Coriobacteriaceae; genus Collinsella. Next base: position 6,409 of record CABMOY010000052.1, on the reverse strand, counting down.
TCAGTTAAACCAAACCTACACGGTCAAATGACCCGCAGATTACATCTGCTCGGGCGCGGAAACGCCAACGAGGGTAAGCACCAGGGCGAGCGTCACGCGGACAGCGTCGCAAGCTGCCAGACGGGCGCGCGAAAGCTCGGGGTCGACGGGACGGCCCTCGCTCGGCAGAACCTGGCAGGCAGCGTAGAAGCTGTGGAAGTCGCCGGCGAGCTCCTCGGCAAAGTGGGTCAGACGGAACGGAGCGCGATCGCGAGCACAGCTGGCGATCAGGTCGGTGAGCTCGTTGAGCTTGCGCGAAAGGGCGAGCTCGGTCGGGTCGGTCAGCAGCGAGTAATCGACGTTCTCACCGATGGCCTTGGCGGCAACGGCCTTCATGCCCATCTCGTCGGCCTGCTCGGCGGTAACGTCGGCGGCACGGCGCAGGATGGAGCACACGCGGGCGTGAGCATACTGCACGTAATAGACCGGGTTGGAGTTGTCGCGCTTCTTAACGGCCTCGATGTCGAAGTCGACCATCTGGTTGGAGCTCTTGGAGATGAGCGTGTAGCGAGCGGCATCGGAGCCGACCTCGTCGACGAGCTCCTGCAGGGTCACCATGGTGCCCTTGCGCTTGGACATACGGACGGGCTTGCCGTTACGCAGCAGGTTGACGAGCTGGCCCAGCAGAACCTCAAACTTGCCGGGGTAACCCAGAGCGTCGCAGACGCAGCGTACGCGCTCGATGTAACCGTGGTGGTCGGCGCCCCAGATGTCGATGACGTGATCGACGCGCTGGAACTTATCCCAGTGATAGGCGACGTCGGAGGCGAAGTAGGTGTACTCGCCGTCGGACTTGATCAGGACGCGGTCCTTGTCGTCGCCCAGATCGGTGGAGCGGAACCACAGGGCGCCGTCCTTGGTGTAGAGGTAGCCCATCTTGTCGAGCTTCTCAAAAGCGCGGTCGACGGCGGAGGTGCCGGCGGTCTCGCCCTCGGTGTCCTTCACATACAGCGAGCGCTCGGAGTACCAACGATCGAAGTCGCAGTTGACGGCGTGGCAGAGGTCGCGCATGTTATCGACCATCTTTACATAGCCGCGCTCGCGGAAGCTCTCCATGCGCTCCTGAGGATCGGCGTTGACCCACTTATCGCCGTCGGTGCGCCAGAACTCGGCGGCCTCGTCGATGATGTAGTCGCCGCCGTAAGAGTCCTTGCCCAAGGTCTCGGCAAAGTTGTCCTGATACGGATGGGTCTCGGGGTGCTCGTCGTTCTCGTCGGCAACAAAGGCGTCACGGTCGGCGATCAGCAGCTTGTGAGCCTCGTCGATATCAACGCCCTGCTTGGCGATGATGTCGGCAAGCTGCATATAGCGCGTGCTGATGGAGTTGCCGAAGGTGTTCATCTGAGAGCCGTGGTCATTGATGTAGAACTCACGCTGGATCTCATAGCCGGCGTGGTCCATAACGCGGCAGAGCGAATCGCCCAGCGCGGCCCAGCGGCCGTGGCCGATGTGCATGGGGCCGACGGGGTTGGCGGAAACGAACTCGACCTGGGTCTTCAGGCCGCCGCCGACGTTGGACTTAGCAAAGTCCATACCCTTCTCGCGGGCCTCGCCAAAGATGGCGTTCTTGACGGCGACGGAGAGGTAGAAGTTGATGAAACCGGGGCCGGCGATCTCGACCTTCTCGATCGCGGGGTCCTCGGGCATATGGGCAACGACGGCCTCGGCGATCTTGCGCGGGGCGCAGTGAGCCAGCTTGGCGGACTTCAGAGCCATGGTGGAGGTCCACTCGCCATGAGAAGTATCAGCCGGTCGCTCGATAGCGCAATCGTCAAGTTCAAATGCGGAAAGGTCGCCGGCCTCCTGGGCCGCTGCAAGCGCAGCGCGTACCAGCTCTTCAATCTTCTCGGGCATAGATCCTCCTTGTGTTAAAGCCCCCGAGCTCTTGGTCACTCGTAGGGCAAAAGCCAGAGTTTGTAGCACTCTATCACAAGCGACGGGCACTGTCGCAGGGTAAAGCTAATAGATATTGCATATGCACAAAAATGACTACAGCTTGCATGGAGTCACTCAAAGATGCCGGTCTGCCTGCAGATTATGCAGGCGTTGAAAATGCATAAAGGTGTGAATGAGCTGCGTCTGTTATCGAATACTCTTACCTATCAGAATTGTGTGCTTTTCCTGCATAAAGTAAGGGTTTGCGCACGTCAGCGTGGTATTCTAGACATACGTAAATTCGTATAAGTTGGAGGTAGCATGTTCTCAATCGGTCAACACGTCATTCATCCGGGTCAGGGAGTCTGCACCGTCGTCGGTTTTAGGGACGACACGCCGCAGCCCATGCTGTTGCTCGAGACCAAGCAGGGACATGCGCAGACGATCCTCATGTACCCCGTGGCGCAGGCCGATCGTTTGCATGCCGCCATCTCCCAGCAAGATGCCGAGCACCTGCTGAGCCACTATGACGAGCTGGAGTGCGACACCTTTACCGAGCGTAACAGCTCGCTTGAGGAGACGCACTTTAAGCAGCAGCTCAAGCTGGGCGCGCCCGAGACGGTCCGCGTGGCAAAGACCATGATGCACCGCATTCGCCAGGCCGAGGAAGCTGATAAAAAGCCCAGCTCTTACTACATGCGCGTACTCAAGGAGGCCAAGCGCCGCTCCATTGAGGAGTTCGCCGTGGCCCTGGGCGTCACCGAAGAGGACGCCGAAGCCCGCCTAGCCCAAGCCGCCCTCAACTAACCCATCCGCGCCAAAATCCACCACAAAGGGGACAGGCACCTTTGTGGTGGTTTTTTCGTTCTAGTCGTTCTAGTAGTATTCATTCTTAGCGATACCTACGAGCACAAGGAGCCTCTTATGGCAGAGCCACTTACCGCCGGAATCACCCGCGACCGTGCGTTCGAACTGCTCAACGAGCACAACAAGGACCCGTTCCACATCACCCATGGCGAAACGGTCGAGGGCACCATGCGCTACTTTGCGCGCGAGTTCGACCCCGAGAACGAGGAGTTTTGGGGCATCGTCGGCCTGCTGCACGACCTGGATTGGGAGGAGCATGAGGATGACCCCATGAACCACACCATCTATGCGGCCGAGATCCTCGAGGGCGAGGGCGCCTCTCCCGAGCTCATTCGCGCCATCCAGACGCACACGTCCGATTTCAACACCTCGCTGCCCAAGCCCGAACTGCAGATGGAAAAGATACTGTTCGCCTGCGACGAGCTCACCGGCCTGATCGGAGCCGCCGTCGTCATGCGCCCGAGCAAGAGCGTCATGGACTTTACGACCAAGTCGCTCAAGAAGAAGTTCAAGGACAAGCGCTTTGCCGCCGGCTGCTCGCGTGACGTGATTTCGCAGGGCGCCGAGATGCTGGGCTGGGAGCTTCCCGAGCTCTTCGACCGTACCATCGCGGCCATGCAATCCTTCGCTCCCGATCGCGACACCTTCCAGGCCTAACCGCCCACGCCACCTATAACCACCGCAAAGGGGACAGGCGCCTTTGTGGTGGTTTTTCGTTTGCAACAGGTTTAGGGACGGACCTGGCCGGTGCCGCGGAGCTTGTATTTGTAGGTAGTGAGGGCCTCGGCGGCAAAGGGGCCGCGGGCGTGGAGCTTTTGGGTCGAGATGCCGATCTCGGCGCCCAGGCCAAACTCGCCGCCGTCGGTGAAGCGCGTGCTGGCGTTGGCATACACGGCCGAGGCATCGACCGCGTCCAGGAAGCGCTCGCAGGCATCCTCGTCCTCGGCAACGATGGCCTCGGAGTGCATGGTGCCGTAGCGGTTGATGTGCGCGATGGCTTCGTCCTCGTTCGCCACGACCTTCACGCTCATCTCGAGCGCCAGATACTCGCGGCCCCAGTCCTCCTCAGTCGCGGCAACATAGTCGTCGCCCTCGGCAAGCCCGGCGGCAGCGCATGCGGCGCACGTGGCCTCGTCGCCGTGAATCAGCACGCCGTGGTCGTGCAGCACGGCAACGACCGCCGGCAAAAACGAATCCGCTACGGCACGGTCGACCAGCAGCGACTCGGCGGCATTGCACACGCCCACGCGCTGCGTCTTAGCGTTGACGATAATGTTGAGCGCCTTGTCAAAATCGGCGGATTCATGCACGTAGATGTGGCAGTTGCCTGTGCCCGTCTCGATCACCGGCACAAGCGACTCGCGCACGCAGCGCTGGATCAGGCCCGCACCGCCACGCGGAATGAGCACATCGACAATACCGCGGAGCTTCATGAGCTCGCCGGTGGCCTCGCGGTCGGTAGACTCGATCATCGAGACGGCCTCGCGCGGGAAACCCTGGGGCTCAAGCGCATCGGCCAGCAGCTCGGCAATCATGGCGCACGAGTGATAGGCCAGCGAACCGCCGCGCAGGATGCAGGCGTTGCCGGTGCGGATGCAGATGCCCGCGGCATCGGCCGTCACGTTGGGGCGCGCCTCGTAGACCATGGCAACCAGGCCCAGCGGCACACTCACGCGCGTAAGGTCCACGCCACTCGCAAGCACACGGTGATCGAGCACGCGGCCCACGGGATCGGGCAGCTCGGCGAGCTTCTCCAGGCCGGCGGCCATGCCCTCGACGCGCTCGGGCGTCAGCAGCAGACGATCGAGCAATCCGACCGAGGTGCCCGCATCACGCGCAGCGGACATATCGAGCTCGTTGGCGGCGACGATGGAGTCGATACCGTTGCGCAGTGCTGCGGCCATGGCGCGCACGGCCTCCTGGCGCTGCTCGTCGCTCGCCGTGGCAAGCGAGGCCGACGCTGCCTTAGCGGCAACGGCAAGATCGTGGATATACGTGGCTATATCGACCGACATGGACGGCCCTTTCTCCTAGAAGTTTGCAACCATGGTAGCCGATTTGCGCATGGCCTCGCCCGCGGCGGTAGAATTGGTCAACCCGAAACACCGCAACGAACGGAAGACTCACATGGCCCTCATTACTTCGTACCACGTCCCCGGCCTGTATGTCGAGGACCACAGCATCGACGTCCCCCTCGACTGGCGCGGCCTGGAGCCAATGCTCCTGGCCGTCGGCAGCACCATGCGCCGCGGCGCTATGCCGGCACCAATCGCCGGCGCGCCCGAGAGCATCAAGCTCTTCTACCGCGTGGTTTGCGCGCCCGACCGCATCAACGACGATCTGCCGCTGCTTCTGTTTTTGCAGGGCGGCCCCGGCGGCGAGAGCCCGCGTCCGCTGTCACCCACAAGCGATGGCTGGATCGAGGAGGCCGTCAAGCACTTCCGCGTGGTCCTGCCCGACCAGCGCGGCACCGGACGCAGTAGCTGCGTGGACGGACGCACGATTGCCACCTTGGGCGATCGCGCCGAGGCAGCCGGCGCCGATGCGGCCCGCTCGCAGGCGGACTTCCTCAAGCGCCACCTCGCCAGCTCCATCGTGCGCGATTTTGAGTACCTGCGCCTGGTGGGCTTTGGCGGCAAGCCCTGGGTCACACTCGGGCAGAGCTACGGCGGCTTTTTGACGTTGAGCTATCTGTCGCTCTTCCCCGAGGGCGTGGCGGCAAGCTTTACCTGCGGCGGCATCCCCCACGTGCCGGCGAGCGCAAGCGAGGTCTACGCGCACACCTTCCCGCGCATGGCTGCCAAGACACAGCAGTATTACGACCGCTACCCCGCCGACGTCGAGCGCGTGGCGGCTCTTGCCGATGCGCTCGAGGCTCAGAAGCCCGTGCTGCCCGACGGCTCGCCGATGACGGTCGAGCGCCTACAGCTCATGGGCAGCGACTTTGGCATGAAGCCGAGCTTTGAGCGCATGCATTGGATTATCGATCATGCTTTTGTTGACGGCGACGGCACGCTGGCCTGCGGCGCCTCGGTATCCGACAGCTTTTTGATGCGCGCCTTCGAGCGCACCAACACGCGCACGAATCCGCTGTACTGGACGCTTCAGGAGTTCATCTACGCCGACGGCGACACCATGCCCATTCGCTGGGCCGCGGCAGAAGAGAAGGCCCATCGTGCCGAGTTCGACACGCTCACGCGACCGCTCATGTTTACCGGCGAGGCCATGTTCCCGTGGATGTTTGAGCAGATGCCCGAACTTAAGCCCTTCAAGCCGGCGATGGATCTGCTTATGGAAGACACAAGCTGGGACAAGATCTACGACCCGCAGCGCCTGGCGTGCAACGAGGTGCCCCTGCAGGCCGCGGTGTACTTCGATGACATGTACGTGGACTCGGGCATGCAGCTCGATACGCTCAGCCGCGTGGGCAACTCGCATGCCTGGGTGACCAACGAGTTCGAGCACGACGGCTTGCACGGCAGCGTGGTGTTCAAGCACCTCTTCGACGAAGCCCTCAACCGCGGAGACCTGCGCCAGATCTTCTAGCAAAGGAGTGTCCCCGTCTGCCGGCACAGACGATATGAGCAGGACATAAAACATTGAGAGCCCCTGCTGCATGAAGGACCGC
>CABMOY010000051.1 GCA_902388345.1 uncultured Collinsella sp. | reverse complement strand
ACCTTTGCGAAGCAAGGGGGAGCGCGGGGGTTTCTTCTGTTCCGACGGCGATGCGCCGGGTTGCAAGGACGATGCGATTACAGCGCGAAGTCGCCGCCGACGAGCGTGGAGACGGGCTCCTCGTGGTAAACGGCGGAGATGGCCTGAGCGAACTCCTCGGCGACCGAGATAGTCTTGATCTTGCCGCCGACCTCGACGGGGATGGCGTCGGTGACGACGCACTCGACGATGGGGGCATCGTTCAGGCGCTCGATGGCCGGACCGGAGAAGATGCCGTGGGTGGCGCAGACGTAGATGTCGCCGGCGCCCATAGCCTTGAGCTCCTTGACGTTGGCGCACAGGGTGCCAGCGGTGTCGATCATGTCGTCGTTGATGATGCAGGTCTTGCCCTTGATGTCACCGATGATGCCCATGACCTCGGCGGCGTTGTGGCGCGGACGGCCCTTGTGGGCGATGGCCAGGTCGCAGCCGAGCATGTCGGACAGCTTCTTGGCGGCCTTGGCGCGACCCACGTCGGGGGAGACGACAACCAGGTTGTCGGTGTCGAAGTGCATGTCGTTGTAGTACTGGCCAAACAGCGGCAGTGCGGACAGGTGGTTAACCGGGATATCGAAGAAGCCCTGGATCTGGCCCTGGTGCAGGTCGAGGGTGATGATGCGGTTGACGCCGGCACGCTCGAGCAGGTTGGCGACGAGGCGGGCGGTGATGGGCTCGCGCGGGCCGGCCTTGCGGTCCTGGCGGGCATAGCCGTAGTGGGTGATAACGGCGGTGATGGAGCGGGCGGATGCGCGCTTGGCAGCGTCGGTGGCGATGAGCAGCTCCATGAGCATGTCGTTGACGTTGCCGCCGGCCACGGACTGAATCAGGAAGACGTCGGCGCCGCGGACGGTCTCGTCGTAGCGGGCGTAAATCTCACCATTGGCGAACTGCTTTAGCGTAAGGCCCGAAAGCTCGACCCCAAGGTACTCAGCAATCTTCTGAGCGAGGGGACGGTTGGAGGAACCGGAATACACGCGGATGGACTTGCGCATATTCTCCGACTTCTCGGGATCATTAATCGGCATTACCCTTCTCCTTTATATCGAATGCCATATAGATGCCTTGTTGCATTGTAACCGCGCGACGGGGTTAATCGGGTCTTGATAACGTCTTTACCGTCAACGGACACGAACCGACCACTCATCCTGTCGCGCAGGTCACGATAGAAAAAGGAGCCGTCCCCATGGGAACAGCTCCTTAGATGCTTGGTAAAACGTTATACCTCGTCGTCCTCGTGCAGGCGGCGGCGATAATCGGCGGCCCAGCCCTCAATATTTACCTGACGGGCGCGGCCCAGACCGAGTGCGTCGGCCGGGACCGGCTCGGTGATGACGGAGCCGGCGGCCACGAGCGCGCCGTCGCCGATCTGGGCGGGCGCGACCATCATGGTGTCGGAACCGATGAAGGCATCCTTGCCGATGACGGTCTTGTGCTTGTGCACGCCGTCGTAGTTGCAGGTGATGGAGCCCGCGCCCACGTTGACGCCGGAGCCCATGGTGGTGTCGCCGATGTAGGACAGGTGCGGAACCTTGGAGCCCTCGCCGATCGTGGACTTCTTGATCTCCACGTGCGTGCCGGCCTTGGATCCGTCGAGCATGTGGGTGCCCGGGCGCAGGTAGGCGCGCGGGCCGCAGTCGACGCCGTTCTCGATGACGGCCTCGATGGCGATGGTCTCATCGATGGTGCAGCCGCTGCCGACGGTGGTGTCGGTGAGACGGCTGTTGGGGCCGAGCTGGCATTCCTCGCCCACGGTGACGTGGCCGATCAGGTGCGTCTGCGGCCACACGACGGTGTCGCGGCCGATGGTGGCGTCGGGGCCGATCCAAGCCTGCGTGGGGTCGATGAACGTGACGCCCTCTGCCATCCAGTGCTCGTTGATGCGGTCGCGCGCGATGGCGGTGAGCTGCGCGAGCTGGATACGACTGTTGACGCCCAGGCCGTCGCGGTAGTCGTCGCAGTGGAAGATGGAGGCTGCCTGGCCGTGACCCTTGAGGATTTCGAGCATGTCGGGCAGATAGTACTCGGACTGCGCGTTGTCGTTGCCGATCTCGTTGATGTGGGCGGCGAGCTGCGCGCCGTCGAAGGCGTAGCAGCCGGCGTTGCACTCCAGCAGCGTGGCGGCCTGCTCGGGCGTGCAGTCCTTCTGCTCGATGATGCGCTCGATCTGACCATCGGCACCCAGCTTGATGCGGCCGTAGCCAAAAGGATCGGGCGGGGTCATGGTCATGACGGTGCAGGCGAGCTCGCCGGTGGCGACGGTCTGTGCGAACTTGGCGACGGTGTCGGCGGTGATGAGCGGCAGGTCGCCGTTGAGCACGACGACGGGGCCTTGCGTGATGCCGCAGGCCTCGAGCGCGACCTTGACGGCATGGCCGGTGCCCAGGCGCTCGGTCTGCTCGACGCACTCGACCTTGGTGGCGCTGTTGGCGTAGGCGCCATCGATGAGGGCGCGCATCTCGTCGGCGTGGCTGCCGATGACGACCACGACGCGGCTGCAGCCGGCCTTGATGGTGGCGTCGACGATCCACTGAACCATGGGCTTGCCCAGGATTTTGTGCGAAACCTTGCAGTGGTTCGACTTCATGCGGGTGCCCTCGCCGGCGGCGAGGATAATTGCGGTTGCGTCCATGTGATCTCCTGTTACGTTATTAGAGACGTGTGTTTGGAAACGATACACGGCGCAATATGATACCGCAGGCATATGATGAGCGCGTAACGATTGGTTTGCGGCAGCTGATGCTTGGGCCGGCGGTGCGGCGTTTGCGCTGGTTGTGTATGGCGGAGGCGCTGCGGCGTTGTCGTTTGAGCGAGGGGACGGGGGTGCCCGTGGATATCATGCGAGAGGAATCGGGCAACGAGCCCGTCGCGGCATTCTCGATGTCGCATCCGGCGGTGCCGGCACTCTACATGGTGCTGACGTTGGGGCTCACCATGTTCTCGATGCAACCGGTGCTGATCGCGCTGTCGCTCGCGGGCGGGTTGGCGTATGGATTTGCGACGCGCGGGGCTGCCCGCACGTTGGGCGCGCTTCGCTGGCAGCTGCCGGTGATTTTGATCATTGCACTGGTCAACCCGCTGTTTAGCGCATCGGGCTCGACCGAGCTTTTCCATATTGGCATGCGCGCGGTGTATTTGGAGAGCATGATGTACGGCCTGTGCATGGGTGGGCTGTTTGTGGCGAGCGTGCTGTGGTTTGAGGCCGCGGCGTCGATGCTTGGCTACGACAAGGTGCTTGCGCTTTTGGGCAACGCCGCGCCGGTGATCGCGCTCATGATTTCGATGTGCATGCGGCTTATCCCACAGTTTTTGCGCCGCGGCCGCACGGTGCTGGCGGTGCAGGACGCGATTGATGTACCGGGACGCGCGCCGGCTGACCCCGTGCGCTCGCGCCTGCGGGCATCGAGCGTGCTGATGGGCTGGGGCATGGAAGATTCGCTTGAGCGCGCGGATGCCATGCGCTCTCGCGGGTGGGGTGCTGCGTCGCGCCGTACGACGTATGCGCGGTATCGGCTGAGGCGCGGCGATGCTGCCGCGCTGGTTGGACTTGCAGTGTTTGGTGCCGCCGCGGTGGCGGTGGCATGGACCGCGACAGCGCAGTATTCGTTTTACCCGCAGCTTTCGGTGCCCGCGCCGTGGCTGGGCTATGTCGTGTACGCTGCCTGGATGGTGCTGCCCTGCGTGCTGCATGCGATTGACGAGAAGAGGTTCGGCTGATGGCTCGGTTGGATAGTGGCCCGGTGTCGGGCGCGGCGTGCGACCCGGATATGCCGGCGATTGAGGCGCGGAGCCTGAGCTTTACCTACCCCGGGGCTGATGCTGCGGTGCTCGAGGGGCTCGACTGGTCTGTCCCCCAAGGTGCATTTGCGCTGCTTGTTGGCGGTACCGGATCGGGTAAGTCGACGCTGCTGTCGCTGCTCAAGCCCGAGATCGCTCCGGCGGGCGAGTGCACTGGCGATGCGCGCGTGCTGGGCGAGAACGTTGCCGACATGGACGTGCGCGCGTCTGCGGAGCGCGTGGGCTACGTGTTTCAGGATCCCGAGAACCAGATTGTGTGCGAGACCGTGTGGCACGAGATGGCGTTTGGCCTGGAAAACTTAGGCATGTCGCGCGACGAGATGCGTCGCCGTGTTGCCGAGACCAGTTATTTCTTTGGTCTGGAGGACTGGCTTCATCGCGATACCGATACGCTTTCGGGTGGCCGCAAACAGCTGCTGTCGCTTGCCGCCGTCCTGGCGCTGCGTCCGCGTGTGCTGCTACTCGACGAGCCCACGTCTCAGCTCGATCCCGTTGCCGAGAAGAATTTTCTGCACGCGCTGTTTCGCGTGAACCGTGAGCTGGGCTGCACGGTTGTTGTGGCTACGCATCAACCGCGGCCGATGCTCGAGTATGCGACGTGTGCGTACCGGATGGAGGGCGGTCGCGTGCGCGAGGTGGCGGATATGGCTTCTTTGGGACGCCGAGAATCGCTGTTTTCCGATGACATGTTGGGGTGGGGTGCCATCCGATGTGCAAAAAACGGAGTATTCAGCAAGCGTGAGGACAATTTGGGCTCTCTGGAGCCGCCCGGGGACGCAGCGAGCGCGAAAAAAAGTTCGGAATTGGACAAATCGTCCGAATTTGTGGCGCAAACGTCACTCGAGAACGGCTCGGAAGCCTTCCCGCGTACGGATGGAGGCAGAATACTCCAAAAAATGCACGGCGGGTCGGCTACCACCCTGTCGGAAGGCTGGTTTCGCTACGATCGCGTTGGCGGTTGGGTGCTGCGCGGGCTCGACGTGACGTTTTCGGCCGGTGCGGTGCATGCGATCGTGGGCGGCAACGGATGCGGCAAGTCGACGATGCTCTCGGTGCTGGCCAAGACCGCCAAGCTGCAGCGCGGCCGCATGGTGCGCGGAGCGGCTTCGGCGGCGCTGCAGCCTCAGAATCCCAAGGCCCTGCTGGTCGCCGAGACGGTTCGCGATGAGCTGATGGAATGGGCCTCGACCTGCGGATATGACGAGGCTGCAGCACAGGAGCAGATAGCGCGCCTGGGTCTGGCGGGCTTGGAGGCGCGTCACCCGTACGATCTTTCGGGCGGTCAGCGTCAGCTGCTTGCGTTGGCAAAGCTGCTGTTGATTGGTCCGGAGCTGCTGCTGCTTGACGAGCCCACGAAGGGCTTGGACCTGGAGAGCCGCCGCATCATCGCCCGCGCCCTGCGTGGCCATGCGAATGCCGGCGGTACCGTCATCATGGCCACGCACGACTTAGACTTTGCCGAGCAGGTGTCCGACGACGTCGCCATGATGTTTGACGGCGAGATTGCCTGCATGGAGCCCCCGGCCGACTTCTTTGCCGACAACGTGTTTTATAGGGCGTGAGCGGGTTCGCGGGCGAGAACGGTCTTACTGCTTGAGCGCCGTGTACTGCTGAAGGAGCGCCATGAGCCCAACGCGGCTGTTGACCTGTGTTTTTCGAAAGATGTTCTCCAGATGCTTTTTAACGGTGCCGGTGCTGATGGATAGCTCTTCGGCGATGGCCGCATTGTCCATGCCCGATAACACGCAACGACACACATCGATTTCGCGCGCTGAGACGTCGTAGTCGTGAGCAAATACGATTTCAGACGAACTGCGGTCGGCGCGTACACGCCATTTTGATAGTCGGTTTGTGAGGTGCGGTTCGATGAGCTCAAGGATTTGAACTTCACGATCGCTAAAGTCGCCTTCTTCTTTCTTGCGATTAAGATTGAGCGATCCCAAAAAGCCCTCGTCATTAAAAGAAACTGACGTTGACGACGTGGCGGCCGCCAAGATAATCCTTCATATAACTGCTGTCGATATCGCCAGGGCTGAGCTGGTCGGACTCGCGCAGCACCGTCGAGCGCGTAAGATTGCGGTGGGCGACGATCATGTCCTGCTGCCAGTACTTTTCGGTGTAGAGCTCGAGCATCCCAGCGGGGACATCGATGCCAAGAGGGTCAAGAAAGACGCGCGTTTTCCATTCTTGCGGGGTGGATACGAGATCCCTGGAAAGGTCGCTCAGGAAAAATGCAGCCGACTCGTAGGGGATGAGAAAACGCAGCTTTTTGAGGACGGTCGAGCGAAACTCGCGGTCGCTGTCGATGGAATTAATCGAAAGCACGAGATCGTTTAAGCAGAGCCATTCAGAATCGGACAAAAAGCTCAAGATGACCTCCGATGAGATTGCGTAGTGGTTTAGCTGGCATTTTAGTTAATTTGCGTAGAGATACTACTCCTTTTTTCGAATGATGATAAGCCGTTAGCCGAATGGTTTCGGTGAGGGGCCAATCGCAAAATATGAATACCTAAGAGCCAGGGCCCGGTTCTCCAAGCTGTTTGATTATTCCGACTTATTAAAGGAGTCATCATGGAAGAGAAGCTTCCTTCATGGCGTTGGGCGATTGTTTCAGTCGTTTGCTTGCTGTGCTTTATGGCTAACTACATGCAGTACCAGGTCTCAGCACTCGCCGTCGAGGTCATGCCTATGCTCAATATCGATACCGTCGGCTTTTCGATGCTGTTCCTCGTTCCTATGCTTACCGCCGTTTTCTTCTCAATTCCGCTGGGTGCCCTTGGTGACCGTATCGGTTCTAAGAAAGTTGTCACGGTTTGCACCGCAATTTCGGTTGCCGGCGGTTTTCTCCGTTGCTTTACGCTCGATTCGTTCACGATGCAGATGGCATCGATGTTCCTGATTGGCATGGGAATCTCGGCACTCAACGCCAACCTCATCAAGGTGCTCGGCACCTGGTTCCGTGAACAGACTGGTTTCGCCATGGGCTTGTTCTACGCGGCTTCGTGCGTTGCCATCGTTGTCGCTCAGATCTGTGCTGACTTGTTCGGCAGCGTCTTTAACTCTTATATGGTCGCTGCTGTCGTCATGACCATCTCCTGGGTTCTTTGGATTGTGCTTGACCGGGATGTTCCCGAGGGGCAATCGCTCCCCGAGCCCGAGCCCGTGCTCGACTACCTCAAGGTTGCTATCAAGAGTCCTGGCGTATGGCTAATCTCCGCTGGCGTCGGTTTTGGACTTGCTTCTACCACTGCCTATGCCGGTTTCCTGCCTCAGGCGCTTCAGCTTGGCAAGGGCATAGACGTCGCCACTGCTGGTTTCATGGCCGCAATTGTTACCGTTGGCAGCTTTTTCGGCTGCATCGTTGGGCCTGCGTTCTGCGATAAGCTTGGAAAGTTCAAGGGTTTTCTCATCGTCACTACTCTCATCGGTGCCATATCGATGTTCGTGACGTGGTACACCCCGGTCGGCTTCCTTCTGTGGACGATTTTGGTCATCAATGGCTTCTTTACCGCCATCAACGGCCCGATTATGCAGTCCATGCCTGTTCTCCTTCCCGAGATTGGTGATAAGTATGCCGGTTCCGCTGGCGGTATCGTGGGCACCATCTCCCTGCTCATGAGCTATTTCCTGCCCATCGGCATCTCTGCCGTTGCTGGTGCCGACTACACTGTGAACATGGGTCTCGAGAGCCTCTGCTTCCTGCTTTCCGTAGTTCCGGTTTTCTTCCTGCCCGAGCTCGGCCGCAAGGCCATGCAGGCTGCCGCCGCTAAGGATGGTGAGTAGCCATGGAGGCGGTAGTTCCCGCTGATATCGTCCTCAAGACGACGGCGTTGTTTACTGCCGAGGAACTTGAGCCTCACGCCGGATGCGTTGCAGTTCGCGGCAGCGAGATCGTGGCTGTGGGCTCGCCCGACAAGGTGCAGCCGTTTATCGGTCCCGATACCGAGGTCATTGACGCCGGCAACAAACTGGTCATGCCCGGATTCAACGATTCACACATGCATTTTGCGCTTGGTTCAATCCAGAAGGATGAAGACTTCTGTTGCGATCTGATGTTCCTGCCGAGTGAGCAGGCTTGCGTGGATGCTGTGGCAAAGTTTGCTGCCGAACACCCTGACAATCCGTGGATTTACGGCCAGGGTTGGTATTCGCCTGCATGGGAAAACCCGATTGACCCTGATTGCCGCAGCCTCGATGCGCTCGATATCGACCGCCCAATCGTGCTCTCGGACTTTTCAATGCACGTGGTGTGGTGCAATACTGCCGCGCTCAGGGCGGTCGGTATCGACCGCAATACCCCGACGCCTGAAGGTGGCCTTATCCGCCACTTTGACAACGGCGAGCCCAATGGCTTTCTGTCCGAGCCCCAGGCGACGAACATCTTGCTCGATGTTGTGCTCAACAAACCGGACCTTGATGCGTCGTTGCTCAAGTCGATGCGCAAGTTCAACAAACTCGGCATCACTTCGATTGGCGATATGTATCCTTTGGGCGTGACCACGCCCGGCGTGTACGACATCTATGACCGTCTGGCGAGCGAGGACCTGAGCACGCTGCGCATCAGCTACTATTCTGCGCTCGATGCTCCGATGGCAGAGTCGCAGGCGCTGCGTGCGCGTCATCACAGCGAGCGCGTGCGCATGGCGGGTCTCAAGTACATTTTGGACGGCTGCCCCGAGGCCTACACGGCCTACATGCACGAGCCGTATCTTAACGCCCCCACGGGAAAGGACTTCCGCGGCGAGCCGGCGTGCAACCAGGAGACGCTTGACTGTATGGTGCTCGAGGCCAACAAGAATGGTTTCGATGTTCGTATCCATGCTATCGGCGACGCATCGGCCACGATGATTATCGATGCCGTCGAGCGTGCCGAGGAGGTGTGCGGCAACAAGGGGGCGCGCTTTGCTATCGAGCATACAGATAACCTGAAGCTCGAGGATATTGCTCGCATGAAGCGCCTGGGCATTAATGCTGCGATTCAGCCGCAGCATCCCATCGGAGGCCTTGGGCAGGGCGTGTACGAGGAGTCTCTTGGCGAAGAGCGCATGAGCCACATGTGGCGCTATAGGGAAGAGGCCGATGGCGGAATCCACTTAGGGCTTGGTACTGACTGGCCTGCGGTGATGTCAATCGATCCTATCGATACCGTGTATGCTGCGGTGACGCGTAGCGAGTTTGACGGGCACCCGGCGGAGGGATACTTCCGCGAGAATGCCCTGACGCTCGGCGAGACGCTGCAAGCGCACACGCTCGGCTCAGCATATGTCGAGGGCTTTGAGCGCCGTTTGGGCAGCCTTGCCGACGGCAAGCTTGCCGATATCGTCATCCTGTCGGGCAATCCGTTTGAAATGAACCCGATGGCGCTTCGCGATCTCGAAGTCGAGACGACGATCTTTAACGGACGCGTCGTCTATCGCAAGGATGAAGCATAGATAGGGTGATGAACGTGAGCAAAGGGACGGTCGAAAAATATGCCCTGCTGTTTGTGGTGTGCGGCATCGTGTTTGCTGCGAACTACGCGCAGTATCAGGTGTCGGGATTGGCACATCTGGTTGTGTCGGACCTGCATCTGACCTCGGCCGAGTTTTCAGCCGTCCTGTTTGCCCCGTTTGTTCCTGCCGTTGTATTCGGCATGCCTGTCGGCGTTTGCGCCGATCGATATGGCGTGAAGGTGCTCGTATTCATCGCATCGGCGATTTCTGCAATTGCAGCGGTTGCTCGCGCGGAGTGCGCATCGTTTGCGACGCTGTTCATGGCGACCATGCTTCTGGGCGCGGCACCATGCGTCGTGAATGCCATCGTTCTAAAAGTGCTTGGTCCTGCTTTTGGCGGAGAAACCGATAGGGCCATGGGATGGTTCTACGCTGCGGGGTCGGGCGGAATCGCCTGCTCGCTTGCAACCTCTCCTCTCTTTGCAACGCCCGGACGAGCATATGCCCTTGCTGCCGTTTTATTTGCCGTGTTTGGATTGCTGTGGCTGCTGGTTGCGCCATCGGCAGATGTTCTGCAGGCTGCAGATGGCCTTGGCGTTCAGGGTGCGGAGCCTGCTTCGTCGTCGGCAAGTGCGTTTGCGACGGTAATCAAGATGCCGATGGTTTGGCTCGTGGCGATACTGCTTGGAGTCGCCCTTGCATCGGCTACGGCGTACTCGGGCTATCTTGTTTCAGCGCTTGAGGCTTCAATCGAACCTCAGGTCGCCGGGCTTCTTGCCTCTTTCGTGACGCTTGGGTCGATTGTCGGCAGCGTGGCCGGTCCCTACGCGCGAGCGCAATTTGGCGACTATCGCGTGTTTATGGCCATCGCCGCAATGGCGGGGAGTGCCCTTATGTGGGCCGGAGAGGCTTTTGTCTCTCAGCCTTCTGTCGGGCTCATGTTTGCGATTGGCGTTTCGACTGCCGTCGCCGGTCCGGTCGTTCAGTCGCTACCCTACATGTTGCCCGAGGTGCGCGAGGGGCTTGCGGGAAGCGCCGGTGGCGTGGTGAGCACCGTTTCGCTGGGGCTTACGTTTTTGATTCCCGTGGCCCTCTCCTTCTGCATTGGCGAGAGCTATGAAACGCTTCTATTTGGGTGCGCTGTTTTGTTTGGCGCGACGGCGCTGGCGTCTCCATTCCTGCCGTCTCCCGATTCACTTATGTAACACCTGTTTTCGCCCTTTGGGCCTGGCCGACAAGGGCAAAAGGAGTTGGTCTACTTGACACTAAAAAAGAGTACCGCTGTGACCATTCTCAACGGCATCGTTAATCCTCTATTCATGTGTTCATTTCTGCCTATTGTTGAGGGAAAGCCTGGCTTAGATTTTCAGGGACTTACTGGTTTCTGGGGGCAGCTTATTCTGGCCATCGGTATTGCACAGTTCGTGGGTTTTTTGCCGCTCTTTGGCAAAGCAATTGAGACGTGCGTTGAGTTTTTTGGTTTTGATCGGAACACTCCGGGCGCACGGATTTGCGGAACCGTTGTGGGCGCTACTCTGCTCTTCTGCATTATCGGGCTATTTGAAGTCGCGTTTCAGTCAGGCGTTGGCGTTATCGACGGTGTGCCGTTTTTCTCGCGTTGGGTTCGCCTCGTGGTGGGCGGATGGGCCTTTGTCGTTGTGGGCGGCTTGCTGTTTGATCCCTTTGTCGCGGCCATTGCCGCTAAAGTTACGGGCGAATAGCGCCAAGACCGGTCGCGTGGCGAAAGCCTGATCGACTGGCAGCCAAGGCCGGCCGGGGGATTGGTCGGCCCCATTTTGCCCGTGCTACCATAAACGGACATTCGTTTGATGGGGGCTGCCGTTGTCGCGCGTCTTGCAACATATGGAAATCCCGCTGCTGCTGGCGGTTCCTGCGGTGATGGCTGCAGCGTTGCTGGCAGGTATTGAGCAGGCGGCGCTTGCCATGCTTGTCGTGGTGGCGCTGGTGCTTGCGCTGTTCTTTGCGGGTTACGAGGCGTCGCGCCCGGGCCTGCGCCAGATTATGCCCACGCTGGTGTTGGCGGCGTTGGCCGCGGCGGGGCGCATCTTGTTTGGCCCCATTCCCGACTTTAAACCGGTGAGCGCCATCGCCATTATCGCGGGGGCGACGCTTGGTCGCCGCAATGGTTTTATGGTTGGCGCGTTGGCAGCGCTGACCAGCAATTTCTTTTTTGGGCAGGGCATGTGGACGCCGTGGCAGATGTATGCCTGGGGTCTGGTGGGCTATATCGGTGGCGCACTGGCGCATGCGGGCGCGTTTGACCGCGCCGATGGAACCGTGCGAATGCCGGCACTGTTGGCGTATGGCTTTGCGTCGGGCTTGCTGTATGGCGTCGTGATCAACGCGTATGACATCATTGGTTTTGTACAGCCGCTTACTTGGGCGGGTGCCGTGGCGCGTCTTGCCACGGCAGTGCCGTTCGATATTACGCACGGCCTTGCGACCTGCGTGTTTTTGGCCGCCTTGTACAAGCCTTGGTGCCGTCGCATTAACCGTGTCGTCGTGAAATACGGGCTGTAGGGCTGGTTGCGCCGGGGCGGGAATCAATACTGCCGAAGTGCCATTCCAAAACTATGCCGGTTTACGGGGCTAGATTGGCGCGGGCCGACTATACCAGCATTTTTCGAAATAGGGCACACCGTCTACCTGCGGTTTTATTATCTCGGAATTGCATATGGTTGGGGGTTCGCGATTCAGCCCCGTAAACCGGCATAGTTTTGGAATGGCCGGCTGATATGACGGGCATCGTGGCCCTCAGAGATCCAAATTGATCCATTTTCTTCCGTCCCCAGATGTCCCCAGGGAATCAGTTGACGGCGCTTGCCACGAAACTGGCCCATCTACTACGTTTAGCTTGATACTCCCGACCATGACCGCGTTTTATGAAAAACCGCAGGCTTTCTACCTGCGGTTTTCTTTTTGCGTTGTTCGCTGTGGTTGAGGGTGGTGGCTTAAACGTAGTAGATGGGCGTGTTTCGTGGCGGATGGGTCACGTGGATACCCCCACGAGGCCCAAAATGATTCGTTTTCCTCCGTCCCCAGGGGATCAGCTGGGGCTAGAGCTCTAGCGTGAGGGTGACGGGGCAGTGGTCGCTGCCGAAGATGTCGCCGCGGATGCCGGTGTCGCGTACGTTGCCGGCGATTGCGTCGCTCACCAGGAAGTAGTCGATGCGCCAGCCTGCGTTGTTCTTGCGAGCATTAAAACGGTAGCTCCACCAGCTGTAGACGCCCTCGACGTTCGGATTTGCCGCGCGCCAGGTATCGGTAAAACCGGCGTCGAGCAGCTCGGTAAACTTGCCGCGCTCCTCGTCCGAAAAGCCTGCGTTGCCGCGGTTGGACTTGGGGTTCTTAAGGTCGATCTCCTCGTGTGCCACGTTAAAGTCGCCGCAGGTTACCACGGGTTTGCCGGTCTCGCGCTCGAGCGCGTTCAAAAAGCCGCGGTAGGCATCGTCCCAGGCCATGCGCACGTCGATGCGGGCGAGTTCGTTTTGCGCGTTGGGCGTGTAGACATCCACAAACCAGAATTTGTCGAACTCCAGCGCGCAGACACGACCCTCGGTCGCGGCTTGGGCAACGAGCTCGGCTGCCTCGCCTTCACCGGCGTGGGGCAGCAGCGCGTCGGCGCGCAGCACGCGCAGCGGTTCCTGGCGGCTAAAGACCGCGGTGCCCGAGTAGCCCTTGCGCTCGGCGTAGCTCCAGGTTTGGTGATAGCCGGGCAGGTTGATATCGACCTGGCCCTCCTGCAGCTTGGTTTCCTGCAGCGCTAGGATATCGACATCGAGGTCCTGTGCAATCTGAATAAAGCTCGGGTCCTTTTTGAGCACGGCGCGCAGGCCGTTGACGTTCCACGAGGCGAAAGTGTAAGTCTGAGGCATGGTGTCCTTTCGACGGAGTTGGCAGGCTTAAGATTAACGCAACTAGAGCGGGGCGGAGTCCGCGAGTGATAGTGCGAACGCCGCCGTCCCGGAGACACGGACGGAGGACATATATGACGCAGGCAATATCGGATCCCAAGCAGGCCTCCGCCGCGCTGGCGGAGCTGTTCAATACCCACGAGCGCGTGGTGTTCTTTGGCGGCGCTGGTGTTTCCACGGCAAGCGGCATTCCCGATTTCCGCAGCGTGGACGGCCTGTATCACCAGCAGTTTGCCTATCCGCCCGAAACCATGCTCTCGCACAGCTTTTACGAGACACATCCGGCGGAGTTCTTCGACTTTTACCGCACCAAGATGATCGCGCTTAACGCTAAGCCCAACCGCTGTCACACCAAGCTGGCCGAGCTGGAGCGTGCCGGCAAGCTCGACGCCGTGGTGACGCAAAACATCGACGGCTTGCATCAGGTGGCGGGCTCGCAGCGCGTGTTTGAGCTGCACGGCTCGGTCCACCGCAATATCTGCCAGACGTGCGGCGCGGTCTACAGCGCCGAATGGATTTGCGCGCGCGAGCACGAGGATGCCGCGGGCATGCCCGTGTGCCCTACGTGCGGCGGTCGCATCAAGCCCGATGTGGTGCTCTACGAAGAGCCGCTCGACGAGCACGTGTTGACCGGTGCCGTTGCTGCCATCGCCGCGGCCGATGCCCTCATTGTGGGCGGAACCTCGCTCGTGGTGTATCCGGCGGCAGGCCTTACGCGATACTTTACCGGCGATACGCTGGCCATATGCAACCTTGCTCCCACGGATCAGGATGCAAATGCCGACCTGCTGATTTCTTGCGACATCGCGGCCGCGTTTGCGTTCTAGCCCGCGCGCGCGGATACAATAGAAAGACTGATTGCAAAGCGACCCCGCCGCCAGCTCCCCAAGCTCGGCGGCGTGGGCATTTTAGGAGGATGTTCATGGTGAACGACAGCAAGACATGGCGGTGCGGAAAGTACGAGCTCAGCTTTGACCGTCCGCGCATCATGGGCGTCCTCAACGTGACGCCCGATTCGTTTAGCGACGGCGGGGAGCACTTCGACCCGGATGCCGCCATCGAGTACGGCCTGGCGATGCTCGACGCCGGCGCCGACATCATCGACGTGGGCGGCGAGTCCACGCGCCCCGGCTTTACCCCGGTCAACCCCGACGAGGAGGCGCGTCGCGTGCTGCCCGTCGTGCGCGCGCTCGCCAAAGAGGGGGC
>CABMOY010000050.1 GCA_902388345.1 uncultured Collinsella sp. | reverse complement strand
GATCGCGAGGCCGAGGAAGCCGCCGCGCAAGCAGCAGAAGCCGAAGCCGCGGAAGCCGCCGAGCCCGAGCTCGACGAATGCGGCATCGCCATCGAGGGTGCCGACCAGGAGACGGTTTCAGCTCAGGATGCCGCTGCGCCTGCCCCAGCCGAGCCCCGCACTGCCCGCGTTCTCGAGGTCGGCTGCGGCACGGGCTGTATCTCGCTCTCGATCGCCTGGGAGCGTCGCGGCCACGTCACCTGCACTGCTACCGATATCGAGCCGCGCGCCATCGACCTTGCTACCAAAAACCGCGATGCGCTTGGCCTCACGTCCGATGAGGTCGCCTTCAGCCTCACGAACCTGGTGAGCTCCATTCCCCGTGAAGAGTGGGGCACCTTTGACGTACTCGTCTCCAACCCGCCCTACATCCCCACCGATGTCATGCGCTCGCTGCCGCACGAGGTCAAGGACTTTGAGCCCGATCTGGCGCTCGAGGGTGGCGCCGACGGCCTCGATATCTTCCGTCGCCTGCTCAACGCGGCGCCCTACATGTTGCGCGCCGGCGGCCTCTTTGCCTGCGAGCTCTACGAGGGCGCGCTCGACGCTGCGGCCGAGCTCTGCCGCCAAGCGGGTCTGTCGGACGTGCGCATCGTCCACGACCTCACCGATCGCCCCCGCATCGTCCGAGCCATCGTCACCGAGCCCAAGCAGCGCCATTAATATTTATTAACTGGTTAACAAAAATTATAAATTAGTTTATAATTAGGACGGCTGAAAGAGGTCGGTCCATGCAACCTCTTACCTTTCGGGAAATCATTGCCCTACTCAAGCACGATGGATTCGTGAGGGTCGCGCAAGTCGGTAGTCATGCTAAGTATGTTTCTAACGATCGTGTTGTCACCGTGAACGGCTCTGGTGGTGATCGACCAAAGAAGGGCACGTGGGCAAGTATTCGTCGCCAAGCTGGACGGTAGTTGGAGGCAAAATGAGGCAGCGATTTACCTATGACTGCGTTCTCATAAAAGAAGACGACGGTTACTGCGCCAGCTTCCCGCAGATTCCCGGCGCCTTTGCCGATGGCGATACGCGCGAAGACGCGATTGCCCATGCCACCGAGGCACTGATGGCGTTTTTGGCCGACGACCTCAACAACGGTTTGACTCCGGCAGGGTACGAACGCTCGGCCGAGGTCGTGGCCCTTTCAGTCGAAATCGACCACGAGGACGCTCGGGAAGCGGCGTGCCGAACATTTAAAGACGCAGCGCTGGACCTCAAAGTCTCCGCTCCGCGGATTACCGCGCTGGTCAAAGCCGGAAAGCTCGATGTTGAACTCGTCGACGGCCGTCGGATGATAACGATAGACAGCATCGAGCGCTACGCCGCCCAAGAACGCCACGCCGGCAGGCCAAAGAAGTTCGTCGCAGTCCAATAACCCCCTCACTTTCACCGACTACTAGAGCCGCTCACCAAACCAACATGCGCTCTTGGCAAATAGATTGAACGTTTCGTGCGAGAATGCCCCACAGTAAACAAACTTGCACCAGAGCGTAAGGGGCTGGCATACACATGCAGACGGTCTATCGGGTATACGAGGGAACGCGCGAGCCGCATCGGCTTGCCGTCGAGCGCACGGCCGAGGTGCTCGGCCGCGGCGGCCTGGCTTTGATCCCGACCGAGACCGTCTACGGTGTCGCCGTGGCAGTCAGCGCCTTCTCGGACGCCGTGCCCCAAGATACAAGCGAATTCCCATCGTGGCCGCGCGATCCGCAGGCTGCCGTCAATGGCGCCGCAGTTCCTGCGCTCGGCACCGGCTATCGCCGTATCTTCACTCTCAAGCAACGTGAGCTCACGCAAACCGTCGCTTGGCTGGTCGATGGCGTCGAAGCACTCGATCGCTATGGCGTGGATATCCCGGAAGATGCCCGCATACTCGCGCGACGATGCTGGCCGGGAGCCCTGACTATCGTGGTCAAGGCAGCTCCCTGTGTGCCGACCTTTATGCGCGCTGCCGACGACACCGTGGCCCTGCGCGCTTCGGCCTCTCCCGTGGTCCAAGCGCTCATTCGCGCCTGCGGCAGCCCCCTTGCCTGTACGAGCGCCAACACGCACGGCGCGCCCTCGCCGGCAAGCTTTACCGCCGTCGAGGGTCGCATCCTGGAGGGGGTCGATGTTGCCGTCGACGCCGGTGAGACCCCGTGTCGCGACGCCTCGACCATCGTGTCGTTTCAGCACGGCGGGCTCCAGATCCTGCGCCAAGGCGCACTTCCCGCATCAGAGATCGAACGGGTCCTGTCCGACCCGATGCAATAGAAAGGTTTAAGCGATGTCGTTGAATCTGGGCAGCCTGGGCATGGAAGATGCCTCGTTTGACTTTGGCGGTTCCTACATCATGGCGCTCGACTGCGGCACCACCTCGGTACTTGCGACCATCGTCGACGAGTACGGCTGCATCGTCGCGCAGGCACGTCGCAGCGTAAAAACGAGTTTTCCGCGTCCCGGTTGGGTAGAGCAAGACCCCATGGCGGTCCTTGCCAGCCAGATCGCGGTCATGATGGAAGTCCAGTTTAAGAGCGGTATCCACTCCGACCGCATTGCCGCCATCGGCATCTCCAACCAGCGCGAGACCACGGTGGTCTGGGACCGTGTGAGCGGTCAGCCGATCTATAACGCCATCGTATGGCAGTGCCGCCGTACCGCACCTCTGATCGACGAGCTTGTCGAGCAGGGCGCAGAAGGGCTGGTGCGCTCCCGCACGGGACTCACGCTCGACCCGTATTTCTCGGCCTCCAAGGTGCAGTGGATTCTCGACAACGTCGACGGCGCACGCGAGAGCGCGGCGGCGGGCGACCTCATGTTTGGCACCATCGACACCTGGCTCATCTACAACCTCACCGGCGGCCAGGTCTTTGCCACCGACTACACCAATGCCAGCCGCACGGCACTCTTTAATATCCATACGCTCGATTGGGACGACGACCTGCTGGCACTCTTTGACGTTCCACGTTCCATGATGCCCGAGGTTCGCTGGAGCTCGGGCGACTACGGCCGCGTCGCGAGCGACATCATGACCAACATGCCGCCCATCATGGGTGTGGCGGGCGACCAGCAGGCATCGCTGTTCGGCCACTGCTGTTTCCGTCCCGGTCAGACCAAAAACACCTATGGCACGGGCTGCTTTATGCTCATGAACACCGGCGACGAGATCGTCGAATCCAAGAATGGCCTGGTCTCCACCATCGGTATCGCTGCGGACGGCAAAGTCAGCTATGCGCTCGAGGGCTCTATTTTTGCCGCCGGCTCAACGATGAACTGGCTTCGCAACAACATGGGCATCATCTCGAGCGTGAGCGAGTCGGCACAACTCGCCGCTTCGATTAGCGACAACGAGGGCTGCTACTTCGTTCCCGCCTTTGCGGGTTTGGGTGCTCCCTGGTGGGACCCGCATGCCCGCGGTATCGTGTGCGGTCTGACCGGCGCCTCGAGCCGTGCGACCATCGTACGTGCCGCCTGCGAATCCATGGCATATCAGAGCTACGACGTGTTGCGCGCCATGGAGCAGGACGTGGGGCTTTCGATTGAGCGCCTGTCTGTCGATGGCGGTGCCTCGCGCAACGAGTTCATCATGCAATTCCAGGCCGACCTGCTGGATATCCCCGTGCTGCAATGCGAGACGGTGGAGACCACGGCAATCGGTGCCGCGTACTTGGCGGGTCTTGCCGTCGGCTATTGGGAAGACCTGGAAGAGCTGGAGCAAAATGCCCAGATCGTTAGGACCTTCCTTCCCCACATGTCCGCCGAGCGCCGCGAGCAAAACCTTGCGGGCTGGCGTGATGCAGTCAGGCGCTCGCTCAGCACCTCACAGTAGGGCTGCGATGGGCTGCTCGATACAACAAACCGCTAAACTAATGTATGGCGTGCGGTGGCGACATTGCTGCGCGCCTTGTCAGCAAGGCCGTTTTGCGGCCGCAACGAAAGGGGCAATCAACCCATGACCGTCACCTATGATGCGTCCCGTGTGACGCTTGTCGATCACCCGCTCGTTCAGCACAAGCTGTCGATCCTGCGCGATAAAAACACCGGCACCAACCAGTTCCGCCAGCTCGTGCGCGAGCTTGCGCTCTTTGACGGCTACGAGGCCATGCGCGACCTGCCTATGGAAGACGTCGAGGTCGAGACCCCCATCACTACCGCCACGTTCAAACAGCTTGCCGGCAAGAAACTCGCCATCGTGCCCATCCTGCGTGCGGGCCTTGGCATGGTCGACGGCATCCTCGACCTGGTGCCCTCCGCTCGCGTGGGCCACATCGGCATGGAGCGCGACGAGGTCACCCACGAGCCGCATGAGTATTACTGCAAGATGCCCAAGGATATCGACCAGCGTATCTGCCTGGTTGTCGACCCCATGCTCGCCACGGGCGGTTCGGCCGAGATGGCTATCAGCTACCTGCGCGAGCGCGGTGTCAAGGACATCCGCATGCTGTGCATCGTCGCCGCGCCCGAGGGCCTCAAGTCGCTGACCGAGAAGGATCCTGACGTACATATTTATACGTGCGCCATCGATGACCATCTCAACGAGGCCGCCTACATCGTTCCCGGCCTGGGCGACGCCGGCGACCGCATCTACGGCACGCTCTAGTCGCTGGGCTAAACGGCCGCGGCTGCAAATACGAAGAAACGGTGCGCGCGGACGAACAAAAGGCGACCGCGCGCACTCCTGTTAACGGACGTTTTGCCCTGCAGGGTTCGAGAAAAACGTATTACCGTACCTGCGGCATAAAGAAGGTCTTAAGAAAACGAACAGGTGCGTATTAACCGATGCTTTTTCGGTTGTACTTTAGCGATTGGCTCGTACAATATTCACCAATGTTTGGCGGGAACTGTTCTGTGAGGCGTTAAAAAGGAAAGTGAGGACGCCAGTGTTTCAGATAGCCGATCTGCTCGCTATCGTTGCAGGCGCCATCGCGGGCGCAATTGCCTTCCTTCCCTTTGTCTTTACGCTCAAGCCGGTTCTTGACGATAAGCAGAATGCGGACATGCTCAAGGGTATGGTGAGTCTGGCGGTCTCGGCAATCGCCCTGCTCGTCTTTACCTTGGTTGTGTTTGTGTTGTTCGGAGAGGCATTTCGCATGTTCCTCCTGGGCGAGGCGATCGGCTTCGTGGCCTTTATGGCTGCCTGCGCGGTTCGTGTCGCCAAGGCGCTGCGAGATCCTCATGAGGTCGAAAGGTAAGTCGTGGAAATTTTTGAAAAGCTGCCTGATGAGATTAATCATCTGGTCAGCGAGTTCAGCTCCACCCCTGTCGTGGGCGATCTGAGCTGCGGCATCACGCAGTACTCGTTTTGGCTGATCGTCTCCACGATCGTGCTCCTGATCGTCCTGGCCGTGTTCAAGAAGAAGCAGACCCTGGTTCCCAAGGGCTTCTTCGTCAACGGTTTCGAGTACATCATCGAGTACGTCGAGAACGATATCGGCAAGGGCGTCGTGGGTGAGAACTGGAAGAAGCACTTCCCGTTCCTGTGCTCGCTTTTCCTGTTCATCCTGATCAATAACATGATCGGCCTGATCCCGGGAATGAAGCCCGGCACCGGCGCAATCGGCTCCACCGCCGCACTCGCCATTTTCGCCTTCGTGTACTTCATCTACTACGGATGCAAGGCTCACGGCGTGATCGGCTACATCAAGAGCCTCGCCCCGCAGGGCGTGAGCTTCCCGATGAACGTGCTCGTGTGGGTCGTCGAGCTTTTCTCGACCTTCCTGCGCCTCATCACGCTCGCCGTCCGTCTGTTCTGCAACATGTTCGCAGGACACGTGGTCATGGGCTCGTTCGCCATCATGGCGAGCATGTTCATGCAGCCGCTGCTTCAGCAGGTTTCCGCGGCGCACGCCGTCGGCGCCCTGCCTTCGCTGGCCTGGCTTGCCATCCTCATCCTGATCTATGCGATCGAGCTTGTGGTCGGCGCTATCCAGGCTTACGTCTTCACGGTCCTTACCGCCGTGTATGTCTCTGAGGCAGAGGAGGTCGCGGAGGAGGAGTAGTCTTCCGTTCGCGCCTTAAAGGTAAGGCAATTCGTTAAACCGCCGGTGCCCGTACCCATGGAGCCCGGCAGTTATAAAAAGGTTATCCTGCGTGAAATAAGACACGCACGACAAAGGAGGAATCGTGGGAGTTATCGGTTACGGTCTCGGTGTTATCGGCGCTGGTCTTGCTATCGGCCTGTCTGCTCTGGGTGCTACGGGTGCTATGGCCCGTCAGCCTGAGGTCCAGGGCCGCGTGTTCACCGTCTTCATCATGGGCTCCGCCTTCGGCGAGGCTCTGGCTCTGATCGGCTTCGTTGTCGCGCTGATCGTTAAATAGCACGGAGCGTCAAGTATGAATCTTTCATCCCAGAAGAGCGCGATCGCACTCTCCGCGTCCGCGGCCGCGCTGCTCATGCCGGTTTCCGCGTTCGCCGAGGACGGCGCTGCCGGTGCGGACATCCTCATCCCTAAGATGGCGGAGTTCATCCCGGCGCTTATCGCCTTCCTGATCATCTGGATCGTGCTGGCCAAGGTCGCCCTGCCGGGCATCATGAAAACCATGGAGGAGCGCGGCAAGAAGATCGAGGAGAGCCTCGACGAGGCCGAGAAGACCAAGCAGGAGGCTATCGCCAAGCGCGCTGAGTCCGACTCGATCGTCACCGACGCCCGTCGTCAGGCTGCCGACATCGTTCTCGAGGCCCGTAAGGACGCCGAGTCCGAGCGCGCCCGTATCATCGAGGCTGCTCACAAGGAGGCCGAGGAGATCATCGCCAAGGCCCATACGACCGTCGAGGACGAGCGCAAGTCCATTTACGCCGGTGCCGCGAGCTCCATCGCCGACCTGTCCGTTGCCGTCGCCACCAAGATCGTGGGCGAGGCACTCGAGGACGATGCCGAGCAGAAGAAGCTCATCGAGCGCTACATCCAGGAAGCAGGTAGCCTGAATGCCGACTAGCCGCTATCAGGACAAGGTGCTCGAGACCTACGCGCGCTCCCTTCTGGAAGCCGCTAAGGCCGAGAACCATGTGTTCGAGGACCTCGAGATGATCGAGCGCTTGGCTTCTGCCAGCCCCGAGATCATCGCCGTGCTCGACACCATGTCCAAGCGCGACCAGCTCGACCTTCTTCCCAAGGTGGCAGCTGCCTTTAAGTATGTTGCCGAGGAAGACGAGGATGTAGTGGGCGTGACCGTCACCACGGCGATCCCGCTCGACGACGAGCTGCGTCAAACCATCACTAAGAAATGCGAGCAGGACTTCGGCCGCAAGGTATTCCTTATCGAGCAGGTCGACCCGTCTATCGTGGGCGGCCTAGTGCTCGAGGCCCGCGGCGAGCGTCGTGACATTTCCGTCAAGACGCAGCTGCGCATCGCGCAGGAGACCCTCGCAAACTCTGCTAATTCGTACGGAGGTGAAGCCTAATGTCCGAAACCCTCAATGCCCAGGATATCGCCAAGAAACTGCAGGAGCAGCTCACGAGCCTCTCCGCGACGGTCGATACGCATGAGGTTTCAACGGTCGACGAGGTAGGCGACGGCATCGCGCGCGTCTCCGGCCTCAAGAGCGCCATGGCAGGCGAGCTTCTGGAGTTCAAGAGCTCCGATACCGGTGAGACCGTCTTCGGCCTTGCCCAGAACCTTGACCGTGACGAGGTCGGCGCCGTTCTGTTCGGTGCCGTCGACTCCATCAAGGAAGGCGACGAGTGCCGCACCACTGGCCGCATTATGGATATCCCCGTGAGTCGTGCCATGCTCGGCCGCGTCGTCAATCCGCTCGGCCAGCCCATCGACGGCCTGGGCGACATCGTCGCCACGCACCGTCGCCCCATCGAGTTCAAGGCTCCCGGCGTCATCGATCGTACCCCGGTGTGCGAGCCGGTTCAGACCGGTCTGCTCGCTATCGACTCCATGGTGCCTATTGGCCGCGGTCAGCGTGAGCTCATCATCGGCGACCGTAAGACCGGTAAGACCGCCATCGCCATCGACGCTATCCTCAACCAGCGCGGCAAGGGCATGGTCTGCATCTATGTCGCCATCGGCCAGAAGGCCTCCACGGTTGCCAACATCCGCGAGACCCTCGCTCAGCACGGTGCGCTCGACTACACCATCATCGTTTCGGCCACCGCTGCCGATTCCGCCCCTATGCAGTACATCGCGCCTATGGCCGGTGCCGCTATCGGCGAGTTCTTCATGTACAACGGCGAGGACGGCAAGCCCGCCAGCGAGACCAACCCCGGCGGCCACGTGCTCGTCATCTACGACGACCTGTCCAAGCAGGCTGTGGCCTACCGTCAGATGTCGCTGACGCTGCATCGTCCGCCCGGACGCGAGGCCTATCCTGGCGACATCTTCTACCTGCACTCTCGTCTGCTCGAGCGTGCCGTCAAGATGTCCAAGAAGAACGGTTACGGCTCCATGACGGCACTGCCGATCATCGAGACCCAGGACGGCGACGTCTCGGCCTACATTCCGACCAACGTCATTTCCATTACCGATGGTCAGATCTACCTGCAGTCCGAGCTCTTCTTCCAGGGTCAGCGCCCGGCAGTCGACGTGGGCATCTCCGTGTCCCGCGTCGGTGGCGATGCGCAGACCAAGGCCATGAAGCAGGTCGCCGGCAACCTCCGTCTGGACCTCGCTTCCTATCAGGAGCTCGCTGGCTTTACGCAGTTCGGCTCCGACCTCGACGAGGCCACTCAGAAGCAGCTTACCCATGGCGCTCGCATGACCGAGCTCCTGAAGCAGCCGCGCTACAAGCCGTTTGAGGTTGGCGAGCAGATCGTTACGCTGTTCGCTGGCAACGAGGGCTTCCTGGATGACCTGGAGATCGTCGACGTGCTGCCCTTCCGTGCCGAGCTCATCGAGTACATGGACAATGGCTTTGGCTCGCTGCTCGACAAGGTTCGCGCCAAGAAGATCGATGATGACACCAAGGCTGAGCTCTTGCGCGTCATCGGCGACTTCAAACAGCAGTTCATGGCCAAGCACCATTCGGATGTTTCTGGATCAGAGGAGAACTAAGCCCCATGGCCAACCTTCGCGACATTAAGAAGCGAATCTCCTCGGTTACCACGACCAAGCAGATCACGCGCACGATGGAGATGGTCTCTACGGTCAAGATCCGTCGTGCCCTCGATCGCTCCAAGCAGGCCGAGCCCTATAAGGAGGCGCTGACCGACGTCATGTTGACGGTCGCCGGCGACGCTTCCTGTTCGGGCACCGATCCCATGCTGCAGAAGCATGAGAGCGTCAAGCATGGCCTGATTGTCGTTATTGCCTCGGACCGCGGCCTTGCCGGCGGTTTCAATACGACGGTGGAGCGCACGGCCGAAAAGCTCGCCGCTTCTTGGGCGAACGACGGCATCGAGTGCGAGATCATCGCGTGTGGGCGCAAACCGGCCACGTATTTCCGTGACCGCGCAAACGTTGTCATGCACTTTGAGGGCAACTCCTCTGAGCCCGATTTCAATCAGGCCCGCATGATCTCCTCTCATATCTGCGATGCGTATCGTGCCGGTGAGCTTGACCGTGTCGAGCTTGTCTACCACCACGCCAAGAACCGCGTGGATCAGGAGCTTCGCGTCGAGCATCTGTTGCCGCTCGACCCCGAGATGATCGCTATGGCCCACGGTCCGCGTAAGAACGAGACCGACGCCCCTAAGCGCATCTCGTCCACGTTCGAGTTCGTGCCCTCTCCCGAGCATGTTCTCGGCAAGCTTGTGCCGTCTTATATCCTGACGGTCATCTACCAGGCCCTGATCGATTCGGCGGCTGCCGAGCAGGGTGCACGCCGCAAGGCCATGCACTCCGCGACGGAAAACGCCACCGCGATCATCTCGACCCTTACCCGCACGTATAGTCGCGTGCGCCAGGCTTCGATCACGACCGAGATTAACGAGATCGTCGGCGGAGCCTCAGCATTGGAGGAACAGTAATGGCTAATAACACCGTAAAGCTTGCGGTCGAGGAAGCCACCAAGAAGACGACTGCCGGTGATGGTCGCATCGTGCGTATCATCGGCCCTGTCGTCGACGTCAAGTTTGACGGCGCGGTGCCCCCGATCTACAACGCGCTCACGGTCGAGGCCGAGACCCCGATCGGTCATCTGAGCACGATCCTCGAGGTCGAGAGCCAGCTTCCGGGCGGCGTCGTCCGCACGGTCGCCATGTCCTCGACCGACGGCCTGCAGCGCGGCCTCATCGCCACCGATACCGGTGAGCCCATGAAGATGCCCGTTGGTCCCAAGACGCTCGGTCGCATTTGGAACGTCATGGGCAAGCCCGTCGACGGCAAGCCCATGCCCGAGGTGGAGGAGTTCTACCCCATCCACCATGCAGCGCCCCGCTTTGACGAGCTCACCACCAAGACCGAGATCTTCGAGACCGGCATCAAGGCCGTCGACCTGCTCGAGCCCTACATCCGTGGCGGCAAGACCGGCCTGTTCGGCGGCGCCGGCGTTGGCAAGACCGTTCTGATTCAGGAGCTCATCAACAACCTCGCCCAGGAGCACGGCGGCACCTCGGTGTTCACCGGCGTCGGCGAGCGTACCCGCGAGGGCACCGACCTTTATCTCGAGATGAGCGAGTCTGGCGTTATCGACAAGACCTGCTTGGTCTATGGTCAGATGAACGAGCCGCCCGGAGCGCGTCTGCGCATCGGTCTGGCCGGCCTTACCACCGCTGAGTACTTCCGCGATCGCGGCCAGGACGTTCTGCTGTTCATCGACAACATCTTCCGCTTCTCCCAGGCGGGTTCCGAGGTTTCCGCACTGCTGGGCCGTATGCCGTCCGCCGTTGGTTACCAGCCCACGCTGGCAACCGAGATGGGCGACCTCCAGGAGCGCATTACCTCGACCAAGACGGGCTCCATTACCTCCGTCCAGGCTGTCTACGTCCCCGCAGACGACCTGACCGATCCGGCGCCTGCCACGACGTTTACTCACCTCGATGCCACCACGGTTCTTTCGCGTAGCATTTCGTCGCTCGGCCTGTTCCCGGCTATCGACCCGCTTGCGTCTTCCTCCGACGCTCTCGATCCCTCGATCGTCGGCGAGGAGCACTACCGTGTCGCCGTCAAGGTCCAGGAGCTCCTGCAGGAGTACTCCGACCTTCAGGACATCATCGCCATTCTGGGTATGGACGAGCTGTCCGAGGAGCAGCGCCTTACGGTCAACCGTGCCCGTAAGATTCAGCAGTTCCTCTCGCAGTCCTTCCACGTCGCCGAGAAGTTCACCGGCAACCCCGGTGTCTACGTCCGCGTCGAGGATACCGTCCGCTCTTTTGCCGAGATTGTCGACGGCAAGGCCGATGACCTGCCCGAGCAGGCTTTCCGCTATGCTTCCACGATTGAGGACGTGCGCGAGCGCGCCCGCAAGATGGGGGAGAAGTAGGTTATGCGTATCCGCATCGTGTGCCCCGTGAGCTGCGCCTATGAGGGCGACGCTGCGTTTGTGTCGATTCCGTCCACGGATGGCGAGTTTGGCGTCCTGCCTGCTCACTCCAGCGAGATTTGCACGATCGACCGCGGTTACGTTCGCGTTTCCGATAAGGCCATGGGCACTGTCGACCACACGTTTGCCGTGGCCGGCGGCTATGCCCAGGTTGCGGACGATGTCGTGACCGTTCTCGCCGAGCGCGCTTGCGATTTGGCGACCGTCGATGCCGACAAGCTTAAAGCTGATATTCAAGGTTTTGAAGAGAAGCTGGGTAATTTGTCGGAGGATGATGCACGCCGCGCCTACCTCTATAATGAAATCGCATGGTGTAAGCTCAAGCTTGCCCAATAGTCAAACGATTTAGCGTTCGACCATTTGCGAACACATCATGCCCGGGATGGCCCAGCCACCCCGGGCATGCTTTTTGAAAGGGTAGACCTTGGATATTATCCGCGTTGAGGGTGGCCACGCCATCGGAGGCTCCGTGCCCGTCTCGGGCGCCAAGAACTCCGCGCTCAAACTCATGGCGGCAACGCTTCTGGCGCCGGGCAAGACGACGCTGCAGAACGTGCCCGATATTTCCGATGTCCACGTGATGGGCAAGGTGCTCAAGGGCATGGGCGCTACGATCGATGTTCTCGACGAGCACACGCTCGAGATTGATACCTCTCAGGTCGATTCATGGGAGGCCCCCTACGAGCTCGTTGCCAAGATGCGCGCTTCCACCGCCGTCATGGGACCCCTGCTGGGCCGCTTCCATCGCGCCAAAATTGCCATGCCGGGCGGCTGCAACCTGGGTGCTCGCAAGATCGATATGCACATTCTTGGTCTTGAGGCCCTGGGCGTTGAGTTCGATACCGCCCACGGTTACATCAACGCTAATGCGCCCCAAGGTCTGCGCGGTACCACCGTCACGCTCGAGTTCGCCAGCGTCGGTGCGACCGAGAACCTCATCATGGCCTCTGTGCGCGCACAGGGCACCACGGTTATCGACAATGCCGCCCGCGAGCCCGAGATCGTCGATCTCGCTAACATGCTCAACGAGATGGGCGCCAAGATTGTTGGCGCCGGTACGCCCGTCGTGACTATCGAAGGCGTGGAAGAGCTCCATCCCGTTACCCATCGCGTGGTGGGCGACCGCATCGAGGCCGGTACCTTTATCGTTGCCGGTGCGTTGATGGCCGACGATCGCGGTGTCGATGTCACGGGCTTTTGCCCCATTCACTTGGGCATGGTGCTCAAGAAGATGGAGCTCATGGGTATCGACTGCGAGCGCGTCGAGGATGGCGTCCATGTGAACCGTGCCGAGCGTATCAAGCCGGTCGACATCCAGACGCTTCCGTTCCCCGGTTTCCCGACCGACATGCAGGCGCAGATTATGGTGCTCTCCGCCCTTGCCGACGGCAGTTCCGTTATTACCGAAAACATCTTCGAGAATCGCTTTATGTTTGCCTCTGAGCTGGTGCGCATGGGTGCCGACATTCGTATCGAGAGCCATCATGCCATGATTCATGGCGTCAAGGGCTTCTCGGGTGCACAGGTTACCTCGCCCGATCTGCGCGGCGGAGCGGCCCTCGTCGTAGCGGGCTTGATCGCCGACGGGACGACCGAGGTTTCGGCTATCCATCACATCAAGCGCGGCTACGAGCAGTTTGTCGAAAAGCTGCAGGCGCTCGGCGCGCATGTCGAGCATGCTACCGTCCCCGATCCCGTCATCTACTAATACAGGTTGCCTATGTTTAATAAAAAGCCCCTCGCAGATACCACCACCCGAAGACCCTCAACTGGTGCGCAGGCCAAGATCTACAGTCGCGATAACGTGGCTCGCTATTCCGAGCGCGCTCGCCAACGTCGTCGTAGCCACACGATTCGTCACGTCGCGCTCATTGTCGTGCTTGGCGTGCTGTTGAGTGCCACTACCGCTGCCGGCCTGTGGTTTGCCACCATTATGGGCAAGCTCGGCGATTCTAATGTCATTACCGACAATCTGCGTCGGGTTCTGGTTGACACCGATGAGGCAAAGGATCCGTTCTACGTGCTGCTTCTTGGCACCGACGGCCGTCCGGGCGAGGATACGTATCGTGCCGACTCGATTATCCTGGCACGCATCGACCCCACGCAAAAGCAGGCGACGCTCATTTCCGTTCCGCGCGACACCAAGGTCGAGTACAAGGGCGAGACCATGAAGATCAACGCCTGCCATACCGTTGGCGGCGCCGAGGCCATGGTCGAGGCGGTCAACGAGCTGTGCGGTGTTCAGATTTCCCACTATGCCGAGGTCAGCTTCGACGGTATGCAGGCGCTGATTGATTCGGTTGGCGGTATCGACATTAACGCAACCGATGATGTTGACGACCCCGAGCACCTGGATATTAAGATTACCGCTGGCCAACAGCATATGGACGGTGCCACCGCCCTTACCTATGCCCGCTGCCGCTACACCTATGCCGACGGCGATTACACGCGCATGCGCCACCAGCGTCAGGTGCTTGGCGCCCTTGCCAACCAGATTCTCAATAACTTCGATGCCACGAAGATCTTTGGCCTGGTTAATTCGCTGTCCGATATGCTCGTAACCGATATGAGCGTTCAGGATATCGTGGCTACGGTCAATGCCATGCGCGGTATGGATGTCGACGGTATCTACTCGGCCAACCTGCCCTCGTACGCCGACGACAGCACCATGATCGACGGCGTGAGCTATGTCTTTGTCTACGAAGACGAGCTTAAGGAAATGATGGCCCGTGTCGACGCCGGCAAGGATCCCAAGGGTCCCAACACCATGGGTCTTTCCGACGGTTCCAGCTCTACGATCGGCGACCTGAACAACAACACGTCTGACGACTACGCAAACGGTACCGCAACCTCATCGGTCAGCTCTGACGATTCCGATGGCTCAAGCGATTCGAGCGATTCGGACTACTACGAAGAGCCCACCGGCGACGGCAACGGTTACGAGGCCAACTACTAAGTTACGGCGTTTTGCCAAACGCCGTAACGGCTCGACGCTGCGCGGGCCGCATTTGGACAATCTGACGTTCAACTTCAAGGGCGCGACCAGAAGGTCAGCGCCCTTTCGTTTCACGTCACCTTGTCTCAAATGCGGCCCGCTCGCTGTCGTTGCCAAGACATTGGCGTTGCCGTCGCCGGCATTTTGCGGTACTTGGGGACGTTCCTTTTAATATGAGCAGGACATTGTCAAGAGGCAAAATCGGG
>CABMOY010000049.1 GCA_902388345.1 uncultured Collinsella sp. | reverse complement strand
TTTCAATTTCTTCCTTTATCAGACTTCCTACACTTGAAAAGTGCGAACATAAAAACAGTTTCATCAATATTCTCCTTTATATATAAATTCTTATTTGTTGAACTAAGCCGTGTATACCATACTCTCCAATGAAAGAACGCCCTGATATAGCGAAATTTTGCCGTTTTCCTGCGTACGTGCGTACGCACTCCACAGGAATTCTAAGGGGCCTGCCCCCTTAGCACGCGGACTTTGGAACAAAGTCTAGTGTGCTACGCCTTGCCAGAGGTGTACTGGCTCCCGGTACGCACGTACGAAGCAATTGCCATCAATGCGCCATATAAGTGGCGATCAAGTTCGTATAAAGCGACCTTGATCCCGTAAAACAAAAGGCAGGATACCATCACCACGATGATACCCCGCCTTTGTTCGTTCCTGTTTACCGTTCCGAGTAGTCCTTCCGCAGAATTTTCGATAAACAAAAAACGTACCCGAACCCTTTCTCGTAAAGAATCGGGTTCGGGTACGAACTGAATGGTGGAGCAATATAAACCACCACAAAGGTGCCTGTCCCCTTTGTGGTGGTTTTGGCCTAGAGCTAAAGCGTGTGGCCGTAGGTGTTGGCTGCCTTGATGGCGGCGGCGAACTTCTCGTCGGTGAAGGGCTCCGGGTTGCCCTGCTTCCACTCGTTGGTGGCGTGCGCGTACTCGCACAGGGCAGGGATATCGGCCTCGGATAGCCCGACCTGCTCAAGCGTCACGGGCAGGCCCATCTGCTTGTTGAAGGCGGCGTAGCGCTTAAGGTTCTCGGTGTCGCCCGTGTAGGCGAACAGCACCAGCACGCCCAGGCTCACGACCTCACCGTGCAGGTAGGAGCCCTCGCGAGGAATGCTGCACGTGGCGTTGTAGAACGCGTGCGCCACGCTCGAGTTGTAGTAG
Source organism: uncultured Collinsella sp. (assembly GCA_902388345.1). Classification (GTDB taxonomy): domain Bacteria; phylum Actinomycetota; class Coriobacteriia; order Coriobacteriales; family Coriobacteriaceae; genus Collinsella. The sequence continues at coordinate 14,041 of CABMOY010000049.1, read as the reverse complement.
TAATCGTTTTGGTTGGTCAGGTTCGAGACATAGCCCGTGTTGACCACGATGTCGAGCGCGATCTGCTTGACGGCTTCGGTCGACTGGTCCTGGCGCACGTCCTCAAGACCCTGGACGCCATAGGTAAACAGCGGCTCGGAACAGGTGTGCGCGAGTGCCAGGCCAAGACCGGCGGTGTGCTCCAGGTTACCGGCGCTCGTGGCGTACTCGACCTCGGGCTGCTTGGACAGAGCATCGCCCACGCCGGCCCAGAAGTACTCTGCCGGTGCCTCGGCGATGATCTTGGGGTTGATGAAGATGTGCGCGGGGCGGTTGGGGTACGAATAGCCCTCGAGCGAGCCGTCGTCGTTGTAGACGACGGCAATGGCGGTCGCGGCCGAGCAGTTGGAGCAGATCGTCGGCACCGTAAAGACGATCTTCTTGAGCTCGATGGCCGCCGTCTTCACGGTGTCGAGCGCCTTGCCGCCGCCGCATGCGATAAGCACGTCGGCTTCCTGGCAGGCGGGGGAGTTTACGACCTTGGCGATATTGGCGCGTGTACTGTTGGTACCGTAGACGCGCGTCTCTAGAATCTCGACGTCGGTACCTGCCAGCACAGCTTCGATACCGGGAAGTGCTGCGGCCAGTGCCCGCTTGCCACCGATGATTGCGACCTTGGTCGCTCCGTATTCGGCCAGCGCTCCGGGCAGCTCGTCAAAGCAGTCTTCGCCGACGGTATAGTCGCTCATTCCAATTGTGCGCATAGGTACCTTCTTTCGTTCGATAAAGTGCTTACAGGTATTTTGCTCCAAGAGAAGGTCCACGTCCGCAAGAAATTTCGAACGTATAAAACCAGTGTTGAGGGTTTTTCGCCGGCGCGGAACGTGCTAGCATACTCCGCATAAGCGTTGATGGGGACGAGTAGTCGGCCGTCCGCATGCTACAGAGAGCGGGGAGCGCTGAGAACCCGTGCATGCGACCGATGAAAATCACCCCGGAGCTGCGGTCCCAACGGACGTGCCGCGTAGGTTCGTCTTAGTAGACATCGCCGAGATGGTCGTCGATACAGGCCAGCCGAGTAACGGATGCGAGCGCGCTATCACGCGGGCGAGGGCATCTAAGCTGGGTGGTTAAGCGAAGAGCTTTTGCGGGCGTACTGTCCGTTTTGTAGCGCTTCGTCCCAGCTTGTAGGGACGGGCGCTTTTTTGGTGCCCAACGGGCGTGCGCGCCCACGACATGAAAGGGGTACCGTGGCAAACGAGTACAAGCAGACGATGAATCTGCCCAAAACCGGCTTTCCCATGCGTGCCGGTCTTTCCAAGTCCGAGCCCAAGCGACTCAAGGATTGGCAGGACAACAAGGTCTACGAGCAGGTTCTGAAGAAGAACGAGGGTCACAAGAAGTTCGTGCTGCACGACGGCCCTCCGTACGCCAACGGTCCGATCCATATCGGCCACGCCATGAACAAGATCTCCAAGGACATGATCAACCGCTACTGGATGATGCAGGGCTATGAGGTCCCTTATGTCCCCGGTTGGGACTGCCATGGTCAGCCGATCGAGCATAAGGTCGAGGAGAAGCTCGGCACCGAGAAGTTCAACCAGACCTCCACGGCTAAGATCCGCGAGCTCTGCAACAAGTTCGCTGTCGAGAACATCGAGCTGCAGAAGGCCGGCTTCCGTCGCTTGGGCGTGCTCGGCGACTGGGACAACCCATATCTGACGCTCTATCACCAGCATGACGCCGCCGACATCGAGGTCTTCAAGGCCATGTTCGATAAGGACATGATCTATCGCGGCCACAAGCCGGTTCACTGGTGCAAGCACTGTCACACCGCACTCGCCGAGGCCGAGATCGAGTACTCCGACGAGACGAGCCCTTCCATCTTCGTTCGCTTTGAGATGACCTCCAAGCCCGCCGGCCTCGAGAACTTCAACGGCTCGGTCGACTTCATCATCTGGACGACTACCCCGTGGACCATCCCCTCCGACCAGGCCGTTTCCCTTAAGCCCGGCGCCGCCTACGTCGCCGTTGAGCACGATGGTCGTGCCGAGGTTATGCTCGAGGACCTTGCTCCCAAGTGCTGCGAGGAGTTTGGCTGGGAGTACACCCCGGTCATGGTCGACGGCAAGCCCTACGTGGTTCCCGCCGAGACCTTCCACCACATCCACTACAAGCAGCCGATCTTTGACGGCGTCGAGGGCGTGGCGCTGCTGGCCGATTACGTCGGCGTCGACGACGGTACCGGTATCGTCCACAACTCGCCCGGCCATGGCGTCGACGACTACTTTGCCTGCCTCAAGGAGGGCATCACCGACATCTGCATGCCGGTCGATGACGACGGCAAGTTCTACACCGGTGAGGAGTTTGGCACCGGCGGCCCCTTCAGCGGTATGGATACCGATGAGGCCAACCCGCACATTATCGAGTTCCTGCGCGAGCGCGGCACCCTGGTCCTCGAGAAGAAGATCACGCACAGCTATCCGCACTGCTGGCGCTGCAAGCACCCGGTGCTCTTCCGTGCTACCGACCAGTGGTTTGTCTCGATGGACAAGACCGGTTTGCGCGAGCAGGCTGGCAAAGAGGTCCGCGAGAACGTCAAGTGGTATCCGGCCCATGCCGCCAACCGCATTGGCGCCATGGTCGAGCAGCGTCCCGACTGGTGCATCAGCCGCCAGCGCAACTGGGGCGTGCCAATCCCCAGCTACACCTGCGCCGACTGCGGCGAGAAGGTCATGAACGACGCCACGCTCGACGCCGTCATCAAGCTCTTCCACGAGAAGGGCTCCGACGCCTGGTTTACCGATGCTCCCGAGAGCTACCTGGGCGAGGCCTGCGTCTGCCCCAAGTGCGGCGGCCATCACCTCAAGGCCGATAAGGACATCCTCGACGTGTGGTGGGATTCCGGCGTCTCCTGGAAGGCCGTCTGCGAGTACCGTCCCGAGCTGGAGTATCCGGCGGATGTGTACCTTGAGGGCTCCGACCAGCACCGCGGTTGGTTCCAGAGCTCGTTGCTCACCTCGGTGGGCGCCAACGGCCACGCTCCGTACAAGGCGGTCGTCTCGCAGGGCTTCACCCTCGACGGCCAGGGCCGTAAGATGTCCAAGTCGCTCGGCAACGTCATCGACCCCAACAAGGTCTGCGACGAGATGGGCGCCGACATCATCCGTCTGTGGGTTGCCTCCGTCGACACCAGCTCCGATGTCTCCATCGACCACGAGATTCTCGCTCGTACGTCCGATGCCTACCGTCGTTTCCGCAACACGCTGCGCTTCCTGCTTTCCGAGCTCGAGGGTCAGTTTGAGCCCGAGACCGACGGCGTCGCCTTTGCCGACCTGCTGCCGCTCGACAAGCTCATGGTTGCCCGTCTGACCCAGGTCCAGGCCGAGGTCGACGATGCCTACGCCAGCTACGAGTTCCCGCGCGCTTACCGTGCGCTCTACGACTTCGTGGTTACCGAGCTCTCCAACGTGTACCTCGACGCTCTAAAGGACCGTCTGTACTGCGATAAGCCCGGCTCGCTCGAGCGCCGCAGCGCCCAAACCGTGCTCGCCGAGCTCTTCTCGATGCTCATGCGCGACCTGCAGCCGATTCTGTCCTACACGGTCGACGAGGCCATGGCCTATGCGCCTGCCGGCTGCGTCGATCACCAGAAGTACGCCGCGCTGCTCGATTGGTACAAGTCGCCCATCACGGTCGACGAGGCCAATGAGTTCGAGGGCGTGCTCGAGGCATCACTCGAGCTCCGTAGCGCCGTGACCAAGGCCCTTGAGGATGCCCGCTCCGCCGGCACCTTCACTAAGAGCCAGCAGGTCCGCGTCAAGGCGGTCGTTCCCGCCGAGATGTACGTGCTGCTGACCGGCGACAAGGCGGTCGACCTGGCCGAGTTCTACATCGTCTCCGATGTTGAGCTGACCCAGGGTGAGGAGCTCTCCGTTGCCATCGAGGCTGCCGAGGGCGAGTGCTGTGACCGTTGCTGGAACTACCGCACCACCGTCGGCGAGTACAACGGTCACGCTCACATTTGCAAGCGCTGCGCGAATGCCCTTTAAGGCACGGTAACTCGGCATTTTAGTTATAGGGAGAATTTAGGCGCCTTCGGCCCATTTGCTCCGCTGAAGAAAAGCGGCATTCCGTTATCCGGAATGCCGCTTTCTTTTATGCTGGTTATTTCTCTGACGTTAGCGAATGTGTCGTGCGCTCTGCGTTTGGCAATATAAGATGGTTTATTGCGTTAAACGTAATTCGATGTTCTTGAGGGTAGGGGATTAATTTGGGTTGTGGTGCGGATATGACGCCGCCTTTGGGTTGGCGGCTGGGTGTTGCTGGTGGTGTTGCGCTCGTTGTGCTGCTTGTTGACCAGCTGACTAAGCTTGCGGTTCGTGCCGTGGGCGATGCCCTGCATGTGACTGTTATCCCCGGTGTGATCGACTTTCTATTTGTCCGCAATATCGGTGCCGCCTTTAGCATGGGCGAGGGGCATGGCGTTGCATTCGCTTTGCTGGCACTTGCGGTCATTGTCGCCATTGCCGTGTATTTGCTCCGTGCACCCCAGCTCGCCCATCTTGAGGTTGTGGGCATGGCAATGGTTGTGGGTGGTGCTATCGGCAACGCTATCGATCGTTTGGCCTTTGGCTTCGTGACCGATTTTATTGCCACCACCTTCATCGACTTTCCCGTCTTCAATGTGGCCGATATCGGCATTACCTTGGGCGTCGTGCTCGCCCTCTTCGGCTACATGTTCTTGAGCCCTGCCGCTCGTGAGGTCGATGCGACCGCCGAGCTCAACGCCCGTGACGAGGCCCGGGCCAAACGTAAGGCCAAGCAGCGTGGGGAGCGTGCCCGCAAGATTCGCGAAAGGAATGAGCGCTAATGGCCGACATCCATATTCTTGTTGCCGACGACGCTGTCGGTCAGCGTCTCGACGCCTATCTGGGTGCCAACGACGGCTGTCCCACACGTTCTGCCTGCGCGCATCTGATCGAGGGCGGCGCCGTCGCCGTCAACGGCGAGACCTGCCTGTCAAAAAAGTACGCCGTGCGTTCCGGCGACCGCATCTCGGTCGACTTGCCCGAGCCGCATGACCCGACCGACGTGATTCCCGAGGCCATTCCCCTCGATATCCGCTACGAGGACGACTACCTTATCGTGCTCTCCAAGCAGCGGGGCCTGGTGTGCCATCCCGCCCATGGCCACGAGAGCGGCACCCTTGCGAACGCCCTGGTCTACCACTGCGGCCTCGACCATCTTGGTACCGTGCAGGGCGAGGACCGCCCCGGTATCGTGCATCGCCTGGATCGCGATACCTCGGGCCTTATGCTCGCGGCAAAAGACGACGATACCCAGCGAGCGCTTCAAAATCTTATACGCACGCGTACGCTCGACCGTCGCTATATCACGCTCGTTCACGGACACATCGCTATGGACGAGGGCACCATCAATACGGGTATTGCCCGATCGACGCGCGACCGCGTGAAGATGGCGGTTTCCGATGACCCCTTTGCGCGCCAGGCCATCACGACCTTTAAGGTCCTTGAGCGCTTTGATTCCACGCGTTTCGACGACGGCTATACGCTCGTCGAGTGCCACCTGTTTACCGGCCGCACGCATCAGATTCGCGTACACATGCGCCATATCAACCACGCCTGTGTGGGCGACCCGCTCTACGGCAAGTGCGATGTACGTGCCGATCAGGGTCTGACCAGGCAGTTCCTGCATTCATGGCGCGTGGCGTTCGATCATCCCGTGACGGGGGAACGCATTGAGTGCCGTGACGAGCTACCGTGGGATCTTGCGGCGGTTTTGGATGATCTGGCCCCGCGTTCGTTCGGTCGCACTTCCGCTGGCGCCGAAATCGTCCCGCAGCTCGGTCTGCTCGAAGCCTAGCCAGTATTAGGTTGTTTCTTGAACTCGGTAAGCCTGCGGTAAGATATACGCTTGTCTACGTTACGCGTTCCCGGGAGCCTGCATGCTCGCCTTTTTACAAATCAACACACCCATCGTGATCTTCAACCAGATTGTCTTTACGCTGTTCACGGTCTGCTTTTTGTACCAGGTGGTCTTCTTTATCATCGGTGCCTTTCGTGGCGAGGTCGCGCCTCCCAAGGCCAAAAAACTCCACCGTTATGCCTTCTTTATCGCGGCGCATAACGAGGAGGCCGTAATTGCCAACCTCGTTCGCTCCATCAAGGATCAGGATTATCCGTCCGAGCTTATCGAGGTCTTCGTGGTCGCCGATGCCTGCACCGACAACACGGCGGAGCTTGCGCGCGAGGCCGGCGCCATTGTCTATGAGCGTAATGACCTTGCTCGTAAGGGCAAGAGCTGGGTCATGGACTTTGGCTTCGATCGCATTCTCAACGAGTATCCCGATACCTTTGAGGGCTATTTTATTTTCGATGCCGATAACGTCATTTCCCGTGATTACGTTTCCAAGATGAACGACGCTTTTGACCAGGGTTTTCATGTGGTCACCAGCTACCGCAACTCTAAGAACTTCGGTAGTTCGTGGATCTCTTCGGCCAACGCCACGTGGTATCTGCGCGAGGCCCGTTTCCTCAACAACGCGCGTAATATTTGCAAGACGTCCTGCGCTGTCTCGGGTTCGGGCTACCTCATTTCTGCCAGCGTGATCGAGGGTATGCACGGCTGGCAGTTCCACACGCTGACTGAGGACATTCAGTTCACCACGTTCTGCGCCATTCACGGTATTCGCATCGGTTATGCACCGGCGGAGTTTTTTGATGAACAGCCCGTGACGTTCAAGGCTTCTTGGAAGCAGCGCATGCGTTGGACTAAGGGCTTCTACCAGGTGTTCTTTACCTACGGTAAGCACCTGGTCAAATCGACTTTCCGCTATCATCGTTTTGCCGCCTACGACATGTTCATGACGATCGCCCCGGGTATGCTGCTATCGCTCATCTCGATGCTCGCCAATGCGACCTTCCTCATTGTAGGTGGTCTTTCGCACGGCTTCTTGGCCACCGAGGTCGAGATGCAGGCGTGTGCCGCTTCGCTCATTATGACTTTTGCCATGATGTATCAGACGTTCTTTACCATGGCGCTCCTTACGACCATCTTCGAGTACAAGCACATTCATTGCGCGCAAAAGTGGCGTCTGGTGACCAACCTGTTTACCTTCCCGATCTTTATGTTCAGCTATATCCCCATCACGGTGGCTGCACTGTTCCTCAAGGTCGACTGGGTCCCGACGCAACACGCCGTCAACGTTACCCTCGACGAGGTCATGCAAGGCGCCAAATAATCACCACCAAAACCACCACAAAGGGGATAGGCACCTTTGTGGTGGTTTTTGCTTTTGCGATGCAGCTCGAGGAGGTACTCGATGGTCTATATCCCTTTTTGGATATGCATCTTTGCCGGTGCGGTGACTGATCTCCGTGAGCGGCGGTTTCCCAATGAGCTTGCCGGTGCGTGTGCGGTGGCGGCGTTTGCAGGCGTTTGGCTCGACAGGGGCGTTAACACGGCGCTTGACCACGCCGGTCTTGCGGTTATTGTCTACCTTGTCCTCGTGCTTACTGAGTCACTCTGGCGTTGTGTTCGCCACACCCCAGGTATCGGCATGGGGGACGCCAAGGCGCTTTTCGCGCTTTGCACGCTCAACCCTATGGGCGGCATCGCGGCATTTGCCGTCGCGCTCCTGGTCCTTGCCCTCTCCTGCCTCTTCACAAAATCGCGCTTCCTGCCATTGCTCCCGTTTTTGGTGCCGATTTTTGCCATAATCGAGGTCGTGGGCTGCACATTGTAACCGATTGCGCATCCTTCTTAAGGAGCATGCCATGGCAACTAATCAAGAAACGGCCGTCATTAAGGCGCGCATGGACCGTATTCCCTCGGCATTGTCACTCGAACTTGTCGAGCGCATTTCCGCCGATCGTGCTTCGGGCTATGTCAACCCCTATCGCTGCAATGATGATCAGGTCATTCGTCGTATTGATCGCGCTGCCGACAAAGGCACGCTTATGCGTCCGGCGTTTATGCGCGATACCGAAAAGATTCTTCATCTTCCGGCGTACACGCGTTATGCAGGCAAAACGCAGGTCTTTAGCTTCCGCAGCAACGATGACCTGTCGCGCCGCGGTCAGCATGTGCAGCTTGTCTCGCGTATCGCTCGCGATATCGGTCGCGCCCTAGGTCTCAACTGCGATCTGATCGAGGCGATTGGCTTGGGCCACGACTTGGGACACACGCCTTTCGGCCATGCCGGTGAGCGCTTTCTCAACGATATCTATCACGAGCGCACCGGCCGCTTCTTTTTCCATAACGTGCAGTCGGTACGCGTGCTCGATGCGCTGTATGGCCGCAACGTGTCGCTCCAGACGCTCGATGGCGTGTTGTGCCATAACGGCGAATATGAGCAGCGTGTGTTTGAGCTGTCACACATGGCATCCTTTGGCCAGTTCGATCAGACGGTTGAGGACTGTATCGCCACGGGCTATAGCGCGGTTGAGCACCTGCGCCCCATGACGCTTGAGGGCTGCGTGGTGCGTATCTCGGATATCCTCGCCTACGTCGGTCGAGATCGTCAGGACGCCATTGCGGCGGGCCTGCTCGACCCCGACGCTTTTGACGATGGCCTGGGCGGGGCTTACAACAGCTGGATCCTCACGCACGCCTCCATCGATATCGTCGAGCATAGCTACGGCAAACCGCGTATCGAGATGAGCGAGGACCTGTTTGAGGAGATTCGCCGGGCGAAGCGCGAGAACTACGAGAAGATCTACAGCAAGGGCGGTATCGAGGGCGATTCCGAGGCGGAGCTGCGTGAGGCATTCGAAAAGCTCTACGACCGCTGCCTGCAAGATCTTAATCAAGGCGACGAGTCCTCGTACATCTTTAAGCATCATATTTCGCGCATCGAGCAGCAGCTTTCCTACTACGATCGTACGTATGCCTGGCAGGACGACAAGGATCAAGCGGTGGTGGATTATATCGCGAGCATGACGGACGGCTATTTCTGCGAGCTGACGAGCAAGCTATTCCCCGGTCTGGAGTTTCCGCATCGTACCTATATTAACGAACGGTAGTTCGTATCTTTTCGGTATACTGTTCGTGGAAAACTATTTTGATTGATGTACGGGATGGCTATGGACGACCTTTTTTCTGCTTCGACGCGTGAGCGTTCCTTTCAGAATGCGCCGCTTGCGGTGCGCATGCGTCCCAATTCGCTTGACGAGTATGTGGGCCAGCAAAAGGCCGTCGGTAAGGGCTCATGGTTGCGTGCGGCGATTGAGCATGACGTGCTATCGAGTGTGATTCTGTACGGGCCGGCCGGTACGGGCAAGACGACGCTGGCCCACATTATCGCCAACCATACCAAGAGCGAGTTTGTCGAGGTCAGCGCCGTGACGGGCACCGTAAAGGACCTGCGTCGCGTGATCGACGAGGCAAAGACGCGCCTAAATACGTATGACCGCCGTACCATCTTGTTCATCGACGAGATCCACCGTTTTTCGAAGTCGCAGCAGGATGCCCTGCTGCATGCCGTTGAGAACCGTACCGTCATTATGATTGGCGCCACGACCGAGAATCCGTACTTCGAGGTCAACTCCGCACTGTTGTCGCGTGGGCGCGTGGTAGAGCTTGAGCACTTGAAAGACGAGGATATCGCCACGCTCATTGAGCGTGCGCTCGAGGCACCGCAGGGTTTAAACGGTAAGTTCTCGGCCGACGAGGATACCGTCAAGACCATTTGCACGCTGGCCGCTGGTGATGCGCGCTCGGCTCTGACGACCCTTGAGCTTGCGAGCGAGATTGCCGTCACGCGTCCCGATACCGAGGGAACGCCAGCGCCGGCGGCGGGGGAGCGTTATCCCATCACCGTGGATGACGCTAAGATTGCCAATCCACGCCGAGGTTTTTCGTATGACAAAAACGGCGACATGCACTTTGACATTATCAGCGCGTTCATCAAGTCTATGCGCGGTAGCGACCCCGATGCCACGATCTACTGGCTTGCGCGCATGATCGATGCGGGGGAGGATCCCAAGTTTATCGCCCGACGCATCATGATTCAGGCTTCCGAGGATGTTGGCAATGCCGATCCACAGGCGCTGCTGGTGGCACATGCCGCATTTACATCTGCCGAGGTCATTGGCTATCCCGAGTGTCGCATCAACCTGGCACAGGCTGCGCTCTATGTGTGCCTGGCGCCTAAGTCTAATGCGTGCGAGGCCTCGATCGATGCGGCGCTGGCCGATATCCACAGCAGTGGTCTTCGCGAGGTGCCGGGCTACCTGCGCGATCGCCATCGCCCGGGCAGCGATGAGTACGGTGTGTACAAGTATCCGCACGATTATCCCGAGGGCTGGGTCGATCAGCGCTATTTGCCCGAGGGGCTGGAGCGCGGTGCGTTTTGGCAGCCTGCCGGCCGCGGCTGGGAAGAGTGGCGCGTAGAGCAAAGCGAGCGCGACCGTAGCGGGAGTGCTCCGAAGTAGCTGCTGATTATTTTGTCCCACGATCTCACACTTGGCATGTTCGGTCCCCTTTGGGGTACCATGAAGAGCGTCTGTTTTTCGATTCATTTGGGAGGCTTGTATGAGTCCCATTCAAATCGCCTTGGTGCTACTTGCCGTTGCCGGCGTGTGGGCTGTTATCGAGCTCGCGCTCACGCTGCGCAAGACGCGCACCGTCGTTGATTCGCTCGACCAGACGGTGAGCGACCTCAACAACACGCTCGCCGAGGCACAGCCCGTGGTGGCAAAGCTCGATGGCGCCGTTGACGAGCTTACGCCGGCACTTGCCCAGGTGGAGCCGCTCCTCAAATCGAGCAAGACTGCCGTTGACGCCCTGACGTCCAACCTTGTTGAGGTTGAGGCGGTCGTTCGCGACATCTCTGAGGTCACGGGCAGTGTGGCCGAGGCCAGCAATGCCGTGTCGAGCGTGACCGACTCTGCGGCCGGTGCCGTGCAGAAACTACTTAACAAGGTGAAGGCTCCTGCAGCCGACGCCGATCGCAAGCTCGCCGCTGCCGCCGAGGCCGAACAGCCTACCGAGCGCGTTCTGATTGGTGAGGCTGAGGACGAGGCCGCCGATGGTGCAGATACGGCTCAGAAGCCCGCAGCCAAGCCTGCTCAGTATTACACCTATACGCCCGCCGAGACCTCCGAGGAGTCCTGCGATGAGTAGCGAAACAACCTGCCCCATTACGCTGAGCGTTGCCGGTGATCCGCGTTTCGCGCGCTTGGTGCGCATGACGGCCGCCAACGTCGGCGCCCTGTGCTCTATGTCCGTCGATCGCATCGAGGATATTCGCATGGCTGCCGAGGAGGCCTTCATCTTTGGGTGCACCGCGGTCGACTGCGACGATATCTCGATCACATTCGATGTCGACGAATCTCATGTGGGAATGACCTTTACCTTTGGCGGTCAGGCGACTGTCGATGAGGATGACCAGGCTGCCGTGTATGCCGAACTCATTCTTGCAAGCGTGTGCGATTCCTACGAAAAGACCGCGGCGCCCCTAACGCTTTCCCTCGACCTCAAGGCGGATATCTAATATGACCGAACGTTCCCGGAGCGGTAAGACCGCTTGGGACAAGGAGAAAACCCGCGAGCTGTTTCGTCGCTACAAGGAGACCGGTGATCCGGATGCCCGCGAGCAACTCGTCATGTCCCACATGAACCTGGTTAGGTTTCTTGCCAACAAGTTTAAGAACCGCGGTGAGCCGCTCGATGACCTTTTGCAGGTCGGCTATCTGGGCTTGCTCAAGGCTATCGACCGTTTTGACCCTGAGCGCGGGCTCGAGTTCACCACGTTCGCGACACCTACTATTCTTGGAGAGATTAAGCGCCACTTCCGCGACAAGGGCTGGAGCGTGCGCGTGCCGCGTCGTCTGCAGGAGCTCTCGGCCAAGGTTAACCAAGCCACCGATAAGCTCACCAACGAGCTGCAGCGTTCTCCTAAGGTTGAGGAAATCGCTGAATATCTGGACGTGACCGTCGACGAGGTGCTCGAAGCTATGGAATCGTCCTCGGCCTACACCTCGGTACCCATCGAGGCCCCCGGTGCGTCCGATTCCGACGATGCGCCTTCGATTCTCGATCGCTACGCCGACGACGACAACGAGCTCGACTTTACCGATGACCGTCTGGTGATTGAGGAGGCCATTCGCGATTTCTCCCCGCGTGAGCGCGAGGTGATCGAGCTGCGCTTTGTGAAGGGCATGACCCAGATCGAGATCGCTAAGAAGCTGGGCATCTCCCAGGTGCAGGTTTCGCGTCTGCTGCGCCGTACGCTTAAGAAGATTCAGGACAAGATTGACCCCGACGGAGTAATGGTTCGTTCATGAGTGAACACCCCCAACAAACCGATCGCGTGCTGCGCGACACCCGCATTCTGACGCTGCGCATTTGGGCCGTCGTCGGCTGCATCGTGATCGCTGCCGTCATCTTTAACCTCATGGGGATTCTGGCGCCGGTTATTGAGTTTTTGGCCGTCGGCTCCATTATTGCCTTTGTGATGTCGCCGATCACCAACTGGCTCGAGCATCATGGGGTGGGCCGTGGCATCGGCTCGCTCATCGCGCTCATTGTGGTCGTAGCCGTGCTCGTCGGTGTCGTCTGTATCCTGTCGCCGATTCTCTTTGGCCAGATCATGGAAGTTCTGAGCCGCCTGCCTGAGCAGCTACGTGTTGCGGGCAGCGACCTTAATGAGATGATCTCGCGCGCCAAGACGCTCAACAACACGCCGGTCAAGGAGTACCTGGACGATAACCTTTCTTCGCTCGTTACGGTGGCGTCCAAATATGTCTCACAGATTGCCGCCGAGCTCGGCCGCGGCGTGTTCCCGCTTATCACCAACACGGCCTCACAGCTGTTCGTGATCTTTTTGGGTCTGGTGCTTGCCTATTGGCTTGCCTGCGATTATCCCCGTATGCACCACGAGGTCTGCACCATCATCGGTCAGGAAAAGGAAACCTCGTACCGCTTTATGGTCGCGATTCTTTCGCGCTCAGTCGGCGGTTATATGCGTGGCATGGTCGTGACGTCCATCTGCGGCGGCATCCTTGCCTTTATCGGCTTTACGATCATCGGGCATCCGTATGCGGCGCTCATGGCCATCTTTACCGGCATCATGCACTTGGTCCCGGTTGTCGGTCCCTGGGTGAGCGCGGCGATTGCCACGGTGCTCGGGTTTATGTTTAGCCCGATGCTGGCGTTGTGGACCTTGGTTGTGACCATGGTGGCACAAAATGTCACCGATAACGTCATTTCGCCTAAGGTCATGCAGAGCTCGGTGCAGGTGCATCCCATCATGAGCCTCACGGCCCTGGTTATTGGCTCGGCGCTTATGGGCCCCATTGGCATGGTCATCGCCATCCCGCTGTGCGCGGCCCTCAAGGGTATCTTCGTGTACTACTTCGAAAACGAGACCGGCCGCCAGCTCGTGGCCTATGAAGGTGCCGTGTTTAAGGGTACGCCGTATCGCGATGCCGATGGCAACCAGGTCGCCGCCTATGACGCGCTTGGCGACGACACGTTCATCTATGAGTCTGAGCTCATCGGCAATGAGACCGCGCCCGAGGCCAAGGCCATGCCCAAGCCCGAGCTCGATAATTCCTGGATTAAGCTCTCGGGTCTTCAGCCCGACGCGACGGGTTTCTTCAAGAACCCCTTCGCCAAGGACGACGATTCCAATACGGACGACGACACCAAAACCGGCATCGACGGCTCCATGGATGATTCGGATTCCTAAGAGGCCCTGTTAGCGTTTTTTGATGTTGTAAAAGACAAGAAACACGAGCAAAGCGATTGATAAGGGGCCGGCTACATAGAAATAGAGAACGTCAATTGCGCGTAGAGGGCAACAGGCCTTATCGCCGGACATTACTGCATATAATACGTAGCCAAATGCTGGTTGGTTTGAATACCAGTGGGAGAAGGCCAAGAGCGCTAAAAGTGCTACAACCAGAAGTGCATTCAGGATAAATCGTTTGGTATTCATCGGCCGCTCCTTCCGGATGATTCTTATATAGTATTTATTAAAAATTTTATATCTGATTTTTGATTATCCGCATAAACACTATACTTTCAAGCATTT